>JAWXUO010000043.1:0-17825 GCA_044426355.1 Clostridia bacterium
GTAATTTGGGGCTTAATTAATGGTATTTGTATAATTTTTTATCGAAAATTTATAAAAAAGCCTACAAACATTGTAGAAACTACTAAAAAACCATATATATATATATATATATATATATACGCTACTTAAACTTGGCATAACCTTTGCAATAGTTTGTTTTTCTTGGATATTTTTTAGAGCAAACACACTTTCAGATGCTTTGTTTGTTGCTACAAACCTTTTTACAGGAATTTCGGATATAAAACAATATATTTATCTTGGGTATTTCACTTTAGGAATCGACTCAAACGTGCTTATTTCACTTATTTTAAGAATTTCCACACTATTACTTTTTGATATAATAAATGATAAAAAAGATGTTATAACGTGTATTTCAAACATGAAAACTATCCCTCGTTGGTCTTTTTATATAATTTTTATGTATATTTTAGTCTTAATATCAAATAAAGGTATTGCACCTGAATTTATCTATTTTCAATTTTAGGAGGTAATTATGAAAAAATTTTTATTAAAATGCTGTTTTCTTTCATGCACAGTTATATTTTTGCTCGTTATATCTAATTTTTTATTTGTAAATTCTGTTGCTTATAATAATATTTTAGTCGACCGAGAAGTTACTAAATTTTTCGATGTTCAAGACGATTTGCAAATTGTAAATTTTGGTACTTCACATGGTAGAAGTTCTTTAAATTACGAAAATTACGCTGAATATAATACATTTAATTTTGCTATGAGTTCACAATATCTTATTTATGATAAAATTTTACTTGAAGCATATTTAGATAATATAGCCGATAATGCTATCGCTATTATACCAATTTCTTATTTTAGCCTATATAGAAATGAAATAGATTCACGAGATTTCGAATCACGAAATAAGCGATATTATGATTTTCTAGAATCAGAACATATTATAAACTGTGATATATCATATTATTATTTGAACAAATATTTTCCTCTTCTTGCGTTAGACGCTGGTAACGTTATTGAGTCTTTCAAGACATTTGAAAAAAAAGAATACACTGGTATGTATTATGATATTTTAGATATAAATTCTGCAGAGCAAATAGGATATAACCGTTTTTTATATCATACAAATTTATTCGATAATCCTCATCAACCTACTGCACTACCTGAAAATACCACTCAGATAAAAGAAATTATAAAACTTTGCGAAAGTAAAAATATAACACCTGTTTTTATAACTACACCTCTTTATCATACTTACACTGATAATTTCTCTAAAGAGTTTTTCGATACTTTTTATAGTGATATAACCTCTATTACAAACGGATATTTATATCTCGACTATTCAAAAGATGAACGTTTCCATACAAATAATCTATATTTTAACGATACAGATCATCTAAATTGTGATGGTGCTATCTATTTTACCGATATATTACTTTCCGACATAGATACTCTAATCGGTCTGCCATAAACGAAAAAAGCTACACTGCAATTGCAATGTAGCTCTTTATTTTGCTTATACTTATTCAAATACAGCCGTACCGTTGATTTCATTTTGCCAAGTGTCAAAACCTTGCATAACTAAATCATAAGTTTCGCTTGTAATTGATGGCATTTCGTCGCCCCACTCACCAGCAGCAGCTTCGAAACCGTCTATTACAGCTTCTTTTAGTAGTTCAAATTTTTCAGGATCTCCACCAGATAAAGCTTTCGCCATATCTAAAATGTTGTTTGCAACATTTTCTGGTGAATATGCTCCACCTTCACTGATTGATTCAAGTGCAGCTGCACTTTCCTCAGCAGTAACACTTAAATTTACATAAGTAGATGAAGTGAATGCATTAATTTGTCCTCCAACCATTTGAATTAACATATTTTGGAAGTTTTGCATGCTTTCACTTGCAAGTTTGTCAAGGTCTATCGCTTCGCTTGACATACCTTCGCTTGATGTGTAAACTCCACTTTCTCCATAAACGTCAAAACTTTGTGAATATTCAAAAGTGTCAACTTCCGAACTAACAGTCGAAACTGCAGTAATCGGTGCTGTTTCTGCATAATCAGTGTTTGTAGTAGCTGTTGTAGAAACATTAGTTAATTGCGATGCTAAACTCGCTTGTTGTGCTCCATTAATAGTCATAATATTGTTCTCCTTTCGTTTTTTTAGCAATACGCTATAATATATTTATTCTACGTTTTTGTAATTCCACAACAGACAAACTTAAATTTAATCTATCGTAATACTCGTAATAACTACGTCTACTATAGGTTTATTGTTTTGGTCTGTATCTACAGTAGCAATTTCGTCAATAAATTCTAACCCTTCAGTAACTTTACCAAAACCTGCATATGCAGTGTCTAAGTACGTAGAAGTTGCATGCATTATAAAAAATTGTGATGATGCAGAGTCCATATCAGCACTTCTTGCCATAGACATAACTCCTCTTTCATGAGAAATATCATTATCTACACCATTTTGAGAAAATTCACCTTTAATAGTTACGCCAGAACCACCAGTTCCAACACCATCAGGGTCGCCACCTTGTATCATAAAGTTTTCTATAACTCTATGAAAAATAATTCCTTCATAAAATCCACTTTCAACTAAGCCTACAAAATTTTCTACAGTGATAGGAGCATCTTCTCCATACAGCTCAAATTTAATTTCTTTGTTGTTATCAATAACAATAGTTCCTGTATGCGTAACAGCTCTACCATCTTCATTTGTAAATGTATCTCCATCAAAAGACGGTGTGTCCGTTGCTACTTTATCCACTGCAGAACCACTATTTTCTATTTTATCCATCATAAATGAAGTTATCATCATAGGAACGATTAAAAACATAGCTATTAAGACAATTACTGTGATAATCATAGTTGTGTTATCTGCTTTTGGTGGAGCAACATTCGCTTTCTGCTGGTTATTTTTTTGTTGATTATTTTTTTGTGCATTTTTCTTTTTTTTATTTTTTTTCTTACTCATATTTTATAAATCTCCTTTTATAATATGATACAACTATTTTCTAAAGCTGTCAACTAAAGTATTATATTTAGATAAATTTTGTAATTATTTTAGTTTTTGTTCATTTCCACTTGACTTTGTAGTCAATTTATTATATCATTATAGTATCAAAAAAAATGAAATGAGGTACACAATGAACAAAAGATTAACAAAATTGGGTCTTTCAGATGAACTATTAGAAATATGTTCAAAAAGCCCTAACGTTGTTGTTCCAACAACAAAAGATGAATTAATCAAGCTTACTTTCGGCTCATATAACGCAAATGTAATTCAAGTTGCATATGACATTAACGGCGAAATGAAAGCTGAAGCAACTGTTACTCGTTGTAAAAACGGTGTTGTTGTAAACTTTACAGAAGACTATATGAGAAGACGTGACCCTAACTGTATGGTTATCACAGATGATGGTCCTACTGATAAAACACGTTTATCAGACAGATACCCTGATATGAAATGGTCTGATTTAAGACAAGAAACTCTAGACTGGCTTTCTGAGCAAGAATTAATCGTTATGCCTTTCCTATCTGGTGGTAGCAGAAGTGGTTATGACTCAATCTTAGTATGTCCTTTAAACACAGCGTGTTTTGCAACTGGACTTGCTGATTTACAAGCTTTTGTTAACGTTGACGAATTAGATCGTGAATTTAAACCTCGTGCTATAATCTATCTTGCACCTCCTTTCCGTCATACTCACTTTGAAGGAAAACAAGTTGTTGCACATAACCGTTTAGAAGGTATGCACGAATTATTTGCATACAACCTATATCCAGGTCCATCTGCTAAAAAAGGTGTTTATGGCGTACTTCTTACAATCGGTGAAGAAGAAGGCTGGATTACAGCTCATACATCAGCAGTACGTGTTATCACTCCATACGAAAACGAAACTGTTATCATGCACGAAGGTGCTTCTGGTGGTGGTAAATCTGAAATGCTTGAACACATACATAAAGATGAAGATGGCAAATTAGTTTTAGCTACAAACACTCAAACAGGTGAAAAATACAGACTAAACGTAGCTGAATCATGTAAACTTATGCCTATTTGTGATGACATGGGTACTTGTCACCCATCAATCCAAAACAATAGTGGTAAACTAGTTTTAACTGATGGTGAAGAAGGCTGGTTCTTACGTGTTGACCATATTACAAAATATGGTACGGACTTAACTTACGAAAAAATTTCTATCCACCCAGAAGAACCACTTGTATTCTTTAATATGCAAGGTGCTCCAGACTCTACTTGTCTAATTTGGGAACATACTTTGGATTCAAATGGTAAACCATGTCCAAACCCTCGTGTAATCATTCCTCGTCGTTTAATTCCAAACATCGAGTCTGAACCAGTAGAAGTAGACGTTCGTTCATTTGGTGTTCGTATGCCACCTTCAACTGCAGAACACCCTAACTATGGTGTAATGGGTCTTATGCAAGTAGTTCCACCAGCACTAGCTTGGTTATGGCGTCTTGTATCTCCTCGTGGACATAACAACCCAAGTATCGTTGATACTAAAGGTATGAGTGGTGAAGGTATCGGTTCTTACTGGCCATTTGCTACTGGTCTAAAAGTTAAACAAGCAAATCTTCTTTTAGAACAAATTACTAATTCTCCAAACACTAACTACGTGTTAATTCCTAACCAACACATCGGTGTATACCACATTGGTTTCGCTGCTGAATGGGTTTCTCGTGAATTCTTAGCTCGTGTTGGTACTGGTAAAATTAAAGAGCGTCACTTACAACCTGCTAGATGTCCATTATTTGGTTATTCTTTAAAAAGCTTGCAAGTTGATGGTCAAACTATCCGTCAATCTTTCTTACAACCAGAAACTCAATCTAAATTAGGTCTTGAAGGTTACGACGCTGGTGCTAAAATCCTTGTTGACTTCTTCAAACAAGAAGTTCAAGAATTCTACACTGACGACCTTGACCCTCGTGGTAGAGCTATCATTGATTGCTTTATGAACAATGGTTCTGTAGAAGACTACGAAAAATTACTTTAATCTATAAGTAAAAAATATTTAAACCGTGTATCTCTTGGTACACGGTTTTTTTTGCGTAAAAATCATATATTTCTTTTTTGCAAAGCACCGAACCACAAATATCGGTGCTTGTACAACCCAAATATATTAAGCAAAATTTTCTTTGCATAATACTTATTTTTGCTATATTATAGCACTTAAAAACCAAATTAATCCCATTGATAAAAAACCACAGACTCCTGATAATATATATCGAAGTGAGTAATTAATATTTTTTTGCTTTTTTAAGTAGCCCTCTGCAACTTGCATAGCCTTATCTAAAACATCATTTTCGTCTGTTAAAGTATCTGACACTATAAATATAGCTTGCTCAAACAATTTTTTGTCTGGCGATTGAACCAAAACTATCTTTTTTGAAACCCCTTTTACCATATATACCTCCATTTATAATGATTATCTTTTTAACGCAACAAAATTTTATGAGTGTTGCAAAAAAACAAGCTATTATATAAATATTCAAAGATATTATATGTATAATTTCGTTATTTATTCAAATTTATTCTTATAACTATAACCGTTTTATCGTCATCTGTATCATTTGCATACAAAATCTCGTTACAAATTTCATCACAACTCTTATTTTCAGAATTTTTCAAAATATCTACTATAAAAGCATCATTCACCGAATCTAAAATGCCGTCGCTTATCATTACAACCACATCTTCATACATAAGTTTTATCTTCGAAATTTCCACATCAAAACATATTCCTAGTGGCAAATTCGACGAACTTACTCTATGGACAAGTCCCCCACGGAAAATATAAGACGGCGACGCTCCATATTTCGCAAGATTTCCCTCTAAAGTCATCAAATCTACCGATAAAACATCGAGAGCCACGAAATTTTTATCATCATTTTTTATAGATACTAACGGAGCTATACCATTTAATGATTTTGTTAAGCTAACCCCAGATTTTAGCATTTTCGCCAGCAAATCAACAACCTGCAAACTTTCTTTATTCGCTCTCCTACCACTACCCATTCCATCTGCAAGCACAATAAAACTTCCACCAGAATCATTATCAAATATATCTATAATATCTCCACAAATCCTATGTTTTGCAATTTCTTTTGTACCGATTTCCATTTTATATATATTTTTTTCGCCAAAAATAATTCGAGAGCCTGTATTTTCTACAACTTGGGAGATAAACTCCATATTTTTTCCTACAACAACCGACACTATGCGAGTTGCACCGTTTATATTTTTAATTATTTCAAAAGTATTTTTACCTATTATTTCTACAAAAAATTTACCTGCTGAATTATTATACACCAAAACTGTAAGTCCTAGCGAATATTTTTTCATTTTATCTTGAATTTCTTCTTCAAAATGTGGAAAAGCCTCAACTGGGTCTGCTATTGTATAGCTAATATCGTTTAAAATTGCCGAAATTGCTGTACATTGATTAGAAATAACCTCTTTATTTGTTTGCAAAGTTTTATTGATAGCTTGTTGCTTCGCTAAGTCAAAAACGCCCTCGTTTATGCATGTTAAAAAATCTATAAAATTTATGCAACGTGAAGAAAAATGCGTTGCAAAATCCGTGCTATTAAAATAACCTCTTTTTATAGCCTTGCTCGTTGCTCCATTTAGTGCATCTATCGACGTAGGGTAGTCTATATTCCAACATTTATATGAAAGTTCGCATTTTTTGCAGATTTTTTCTGTAGTTGCAACATAAACTTTGTTAATATCATTAAAATCTACTGGATTCACCTTGTCTATACTCTCCGACAAAACTTTTCCCATCTGCGATAGAATACTGCTCGCACTAGATGTTACTACAGAAAGTTTCTCGGTAGAAAATTTATGCGTAGTATCATTTTCTCGAAAAATATCTTTTAAAAAAGAAAATTTTTGTATTGGCGTTAGAACAAAAATAATATTTGCAATAATAACTTCTATAACACTAGCTAAAAAAATATCAGAATTCACTCCAAAAATTCCTGCGACACCATACATAGAAACAAAAACTACCGAAAATATAATTTTATTCATATTCGCAAGCGAACCTGCTATAACAGAGGCAAAACTGTATGCTAAAGTAAAAATTGCAGAATGTACACCGAGCGAGCTATCCATCGCAATACCTAAAACAACGCTGGTTACACAACCAGTCCCATTTTTCCCAAAATATGTTGTAAGCAAAATTGCAAGCACTGCGACAATGCGTATCGGCACGATATTTAGAAAAATTGATATGCTTGATAATGCCGAAATTACTGTTGCACTAATAAAAAGCAAGCATACTTTTTGATATTTAGCATCTTTTTCTAAAAACTTTGTATATAACATCAAAGTTGTCATGCAAATTGTAACTTCGCACACTATAAGTACTATGTTTTCAATTTTCACTTCTGTAAGTAGCATATTAATTATACTAAACGTTGGCAAAACCGTCGCAACTAGCACATATACATTTATTTTCGTTAGATAAAGCAGTGCAGAAATTATCAAAATCACACCAGCATATCTAAAACCATATGTAGTATCGCTCATTAATAAATAACCGAAAAAAGCACCTATCATTGCATATAAACGTTTATTTTTTATATTATTTGCTAGAGCATATGAAATACCTAACGGTAGCACACTAAAAAAAATAACCGTTTTTGTTAATATAAAACCTAATAAAAATTCTAAAAATATACTAAAAGTTTCCTTATTTACATATATATCCCTTGTTTTTTGCTTTGTTTTAATCATAAAGCTTGTCCTCCTTTTTTTATCATTATACTACGAAAAAAAAATAATGCTTGTCGGGAAATGTCGTAGGAAATAATTCTTTTATTTTTTTTCAAAATGTGGTAGAATATAAATATATAAATCTATAAGGGAGGTCTTTATGTTAAAAATACTACAAACTGCCGATTTTCATATCGGTACTGGTTTTTCTTCTTTTGATGAAAATCTGCAAAAAAAAGCAGAAAATATGCAGTTTCAAGCAATTACTGCAATGATTGACTACGCAAATGCTCATGAAATTGACGCTATCTTGATAGCTGGTGATATTTTCGACTCTCAAACTGTAGACTATGAGTTACGAACAAAACTTTTTTCAATTTTTTCAAAATTTGATAAAAATATTTATATCGTATGTGGAAATCATGATTTTTATTTTGAACATAGTTTTTGGGATCAAACAGAATTACCAGAAAATTGTCATCTTACAAAAACTAACACATGGGAAGTTACACACGAAGAAAAATTCACGCTTTTTTCTGCTAGTTTTACAAATATATACGAAAATATTGATTTAACAGAAATTTCTGTAGAGGCTGATAAAATAAACATAGGTTTGGTTCATGCTGACATACTTCATGATAGCCAATACAACGCTATCACGCAAAAAGATATTAAAAATTCATACTTAAATTACCTTGCTGTGGGTCATAACCACAAATATAGCGAAATTTTAAAAGCTTTTGACACACATTATGCGTGTTCTGGAAATATTTCTGCGACTGGTTTTGACGAAGCTTTTGAAAATGGTTTTATAGTAGCTACTTTTGATAGTGGGCTTACAAGCTTTGAATTTATAAAATCTGAGGGTTTGCGTATTTTGCACCACGAAATAGACATAACCTCTATGACAAATACTTCTAAAATTAAAAGCGAAATACTAAACCTTGCACACAAAAACGTTTATTTAAAACTTAGTTTAGTAGGTATTGATAATATGAATTTAGATGTAAATTCACTGCAATTTAAAGATGAATTTTTCGCTGTTAATATCACAAATACAACTGATAAACCTGAGGATTTATGGAGATTTATCAACGATGACAACCTTATCGGAGAATTTACACGACTTATGCGAATTGAGTATGATAAGGACGAAAACACTCGAGAAATTTTAAATGCTTTAAAACTTGGAATTGACTCACTTATAGTTTAGGAGAATTTTATGTTTATTAAAAAAATATCTGGAACTTACGGAATTTTTCGTAACGAAGAATTTAATTTCCACAAAGGCTTAAATATTCTTGTTCGTGATAACGAATGGGGAAAAACTACGCTTATATCCCTTATAAAAGTTATGTTTTACGGTGTAAATACTTCTGCTCGTGATAAAAAAGATGTTTTATCCGAAAAAACAAAATACACCTCAAACGTAGATTTTACTGGCGAAATGCTTGTAGTTGACGAAGGACGAGAAATATCTGTTTCACGTTCTAAATCTGCACGTTCTTCAAATTTTCAATCTTATTATACAGATGTAAACCAAAAAACATCATATTCTTCTTCTAATTTTGGCAAAAAAATGATTGGAGTATCTGAAGAAGCTTTTGTAAACAGTGCTTTGATTGAGGCTGATAATAGGCTAATCTCCAAAAACTCTGACCTACTTGATTTAATTTTGGCAATGTCTACGACTGGAGATGTGTCAAAAAGCTTTGATAAAGCTACTAAAACTTTAAAAGACAAACAGCAAGCTTTGACTAAATCTACTGGAAGTTTAAAAAATTCTACGCAAGCTTTACAAAAAATCGAAAATGATTTAATGGTTTCTTTAGACACCGAAGATAAACTGCAAAAAATGCAAAAACTTCTTGCAACCTCTAAAATTTTATTGCGTCAAAAACGTGAAGAATATGAAGAAAAATATAGAGAAGCGTCTGTTTCAAAACTAGAAGTTTCTGAAAGAGCAAGAATAATCAAACTGCAATCTGACCAGATTATAGCTGGTTTAGAACCAGATTTCTACGAAATTGAAGTTATAGAAGAAGTAAAACGTCAAACAGATATTTTTGAGCTTATAGAGCAGACTGAATATGATTTACGTATTAAATTAAATCATTTAACTCTTGATTCTATGACGCAAATAGAGCGACTAAATCAAGCACGAAAACTAGAAATCCGTGAAACATCTAAGGTGAAAATTAACAAGATACCATTTCTTGTTGCTTTAATTTTCGGTGTAAGCACCGTTCTTAGTATGTTTTTCACATTCAATCTTGGAGAATATACGCAATATGCTTCGTATATATTAGGTCTTCTTACGCTGTCGGCGTTAACTATTTCTTTTAGTTCAAACAAAGACCAAGGTAATGTAAATATAAAATATGACGAAGAAATTCAAGCTGTTAGTGACCAAATAGACGAAGTTCGTGAAAAGCACGTTCGTGCTGCATCTAAAGTAGAGCCAAATCTTAAAAAAATGTTAGAACTTGCTAAAAACATTGGACTTTATGACGCAAACAGTAAGGAAGAAGTTCGCAGAAGAATTTTCTTTGTTTTAGATATTAATGACAGATACATAAAAGCTACAGACTTTGAAAAAAACACAATGAACGATACAAATATTTATGATAATCAAAATATCAAAAAGTTTGAAAAAGAACTTGAGGTTATTCGAAGCGAGCTAAATATTTTAGAAAAGAAACTTGCTGAAAATAACAATGAATACATAAGAAACCAAATAAAACTCGACTCGATAAGCCCAAGAAATCAACTTGCTTTTGAAAAAGACCAAAAGGAACACGAAGTTTTTTCTATAAACTTTCAAATTTCGAGCCTAGAAACTGCACTTTCTGTTCTTGCTAAAGCAAACGAAAACCTAACTTCTAGGTTATCTCCTGAAATTTCTAAAAAGGCTACTGAATATTTTGCATTTTTAACAGAAGATAGATATAATTCTGTTGTTTTGCTCTCAGATTTCGAAGCTTTTTGCAAAAGTCCTGACAAATATGACCTTATTTCAAAGCTTGAGCTTTCTAGTGGAACAAAAGAACAACTATATTTTTCTCTAAGACTTGCAATATGCGATGTTTTAATTAACGAAAATGCACCTATAATATTAGATGACCCCTTTGTTTTTTATGATGACACACGAACAGCAAAAGCTATGCAACTTTTAGAAAAAATAGCAGAAAAACGTCAAGTTTTGTTGTTTACTTGTAAATCTTTTGAGCCTGTAAGATAATTTTATTTATAAAAAACACTTATCAGTAGCTACAAAATTTGCTAAAGCACGTAAATTAAAAAAAATTTACAAAAATCACTTGTATATTATAGAAAAATATTATAAAATAGTATATAAGAAATTAATAATAGGAGGTACTTTTATGAATGTAAAAAATAAACTTGGAAATATATCTATTTCTACAGAGTCAATAGCATCTATAGCTGGATATTCTGCTACAAACTGCTTTGGCGTAAAAGGAATGACCATAAAAAGCGTTGCTGACGGACTTTTTCATATGCTTAAAAAAGAATCACAAAGCCGTGGTGTAGATGTAATAGAGTGCGAAGATGGTGGTATTGACATAAAACTGCACGTAGCTTGCCAATTCGGTGTAAATATTCACGAAGTGTGTAAAAGCATAATCGGTGAAGTACGCTACAACGTAGAACAAATGACAGGAATAGATGTAAACAATGTAGACATCTATGTAGAAACTATCAAAACCGAAGAAATCGGAGGAGCTTAATTTTGTCTAATATAACTGGTGAAATCTATAGAAAAATGATTATCGAAGGTGCTTTATCTATAGATGATGTAAAAGATATCACAAACGAACTAAACGTTTTCCCTGTACCAGATGGCGACACTGGAACAAATATGGCATTAACTATGTCTGCTGGACTAAAAGCTATGAGCGAACTTTCTACCCCTTCTCTAAAAGATGCTGTAGATAAAACTGCATCTGCACTTTTACGTGGTGCAAGAGGTAACTCAGGCGTTATTCTTTCGCTATTATTCCGTGGTTTTTCTAAATATTTAAAAGAACTTGATGAAGTAAATGGCAGAGATTTTGCGTATTCGCTAAACTCTGGTGTAGAAACTGCTTATTCAGCTGTTATGAAACCTGCAGAAGGTACAATTTTGACTGTATCTCGTGTATCTGCACAATCGGCTGTAGATTCTGCAGAAATAAACCCAGATATAACTGTTTCTGAAATTTTCGACGTTTTAATAGAAAGTGCGAACAATGCACTAAAAGAAACTCAATTTCAAAATCCCGTTTTAGAAAAAGCAGGCGTTATTGACGCTGGTGCTTATGGATATATCGAAATTTTAAAAGGTATGCAAAATGCATATTTAGGAAAAGAACTTATTCGTGAGGCAAAACCAGAAACTTTAACTAGTAGCTCTCAAGCGAATTTCTCAGAAATCAATACAGATGATATAAAATTCATGTATTGCACAGAATTTATCGCAAGCAAAGAAGACCCACGTCGCTCAGTATCTAAATTAAAATCAATTTTAGACTCTATAGGCGATAGCATTGTTGTTGTTGATGATGACGAAATTGTAAAAGTTCACGTTCATACAAACGAACCTAATATCGCACTTGGCGAAGGTTTAAAATTCGGACCTCTACTTTCTATAAAAATCGAAAATATGAAAGAACAACACTCTACAAAAGTTGTAGAAGAAGCTTCTGTATACACTCCTGTAATGGAAATTGCACCTAATGATAAACCTGTAGGTTTTGTGTCTGTTTCTGCTGGAGATGGCTTAGCTGATGTATTTTCTGACCTCGGTGTAGATACAGTCGTTCGTGGTGGACAAACAATGAATCCATCTACAGACGATATAGTTCGTGCAATTAATTCTGTTCCTGCTGAAACTGTTTTTGTTTTACCAAATAATAAAAACATCATAATGGCAGCTGAACAAGCTATTGATATTTGCAAAACTAAAAAAGTTATCGTTATTCCATCAAAAACAATTCCACAAGGAATTACAGCTATGCTAAATTTTGATGAAGGCATGGACATAGAAACTATAACTTCTACTATGAACGATAGCCTAAGTTTAGTAAAATCTGGTCAAATTACTTATGCTGCACGAAATTCTGATTTTGATGGCAAAAAAATAAAAGAAGGCGAATATCTTGGTCTTTTTGAAAGCAAATTAAACTCTAATCATAAAAAACTTGACAACGTTGTTACAAAACTTGTAAAAGAAATGATAACTGCCGATAATCAATTTGCAACTATTATCTATGGTAGCGAAACTACAGAAGAAGAAGCTCAAACTTTAGTTTCTATCTTTGAAAAACAAAATCCAAATATCGAAATAACATTAATAAACGGTGGTCAACCAGTTTACTATTACATTATTTCTGTTGAATAATATAACAGCACTTAAAGGTTTTATACTTTTAGGTGCTTTTTTATGTATATTTTCAAATTTTAGGCTAAAAATATCTATACATATATTTTAATGGAGATGATAACATGACAAACAAGGAATATGACGAACTAGTAAAAAAACACTCAAAAAATTCCCCACTTTTAAAGGATACGATATTTGCTTTTCTTATAGGTGGATTAATTTGTGCTATAGGACAAGTTATTTTTGAAATTTTGGTATTAAACGGCATAGAAGAAACAAATGCTTCATCTATTGTACCAATTATCTTAATTTTTATAGGAACTTTGCTTACTGGACTAAAAATTTACGACAAAATCGCAAAACACGCAGGTGCTGGTACTATTGTTCCGATAACTGGTTTTGCAAATTCTATCGTAGCTGCTGCTATGGAATTTAAACCCGAGGGGTATATTTTAGGAATTGGTGCTAAAATGTTTGTTATCGCAGGGCCTGTTTTAGTTTATGGCATATCTGCGTCAGTAGTTTATGGCTTAATTTTAGTTTTGTTTGGAGGTTATTAAATGAATACTAAGAGAATTGGTAAAAATACTATCGAATTTAAAAATCCACCCTCTATTCATGGTTATGCCTCTGTAGTTTCTAAAAAAGAATCACAAGGTCCACTCGCCGACCTTTTTGATGTTATAGAAAACGATACTACTTTTGGTCAACAAAGTTGGGAAAAAGCAGAAAGCGAAATGCAAAAAATCGCTTTTAATAAAGTTTTAACTAAGGCTTTGGTTAAAAAAAGCGACATTTCATATGTTTTTGCAGGCGATTTAATAAATCAATGTACTGTATCTGCTTTTGCACATCGAGATAGTGGGCTACCTTTTATGGGGGTTTATGGTGCTTGCTCGAATATGGCTCACACTTTAACTCTTGCTTCTATGGCAATAGACGGTGGTTTTGCAAATTATGCTACAGCTATAACTTCATCGCATTTTTGCTCTGCCGAAAGACAATATAGATTTCCACTTGAATATGGAGGGCAAAGACCACCTACTTCGCAGTGGACTGTGACAGGAAGTGGTGCTGTTATTTTAGGCGAATTTACTAAATCAAAGCCATATATTGCCTATGCTACAACTGGAAAAATTGTAGATTTAGGTGTTACAGATGCAAATAATATGGGGGCTGCTATGGCTCCTGCTGCCTATGATACTTTGTCGAATTTCTTTAAAGACACAAATACAAAGCCATCTGACTACGACCTTATTATAACAGGCGACCTTGGAAAAGTTGGCTCTGATATTTTAAAAAATCTTTTTGAGCGAGATGGAGTGGATATTTCAAAAAATCACGATGACTGTGGTAAAATCATTTTTGACGATACGCAAGATGTTCACGCTGGTGGTTCTGGCTGTGGTTGTTCTGCTAGTGTTTTGTGTTCATATATTCTAAAAAGTATGGAAGATAGAACTTTTAAAAATGTGCTTTTTGGTGCTACAGGTGCTTTGCTTAGCACTACGTCCTCGCTTCAAGGCGAAAGTATCCCCTCTATTTGCCATTTAGTAAATTTAAAAATAGATTAGGAGTGTTTTTATGGATTATTTTATGATTTTAAAAGCTTTTATTGTAGGTGGCTTAATTTGTGGTGTTTCACAAATTTTAATAGATAAAACAAAGCTTACACCTGCTCGTATTTTAGTTTTTTATGTAACTTTAGGTGTTGTTTTACAAGGCTTTGGAATATATGAAAAACTTGTAGATTTTGCAGGGTCAGGGGCAACAGTTCCTCTTTTAGGCTTTGGATACACCCTTGCAAATGGCGTTCGTGATGCTGTTATAGCAGATGGTCTACTAGGTGCTTTAACAGGTGGTGCTACTGCTGCCTCTGGTGGAATTACAGCGTCTATTTTCTTTGGATTTATAATGTCTGTAATCGGAAAATCTGGCGATAAAACTTAGACTTGACAAAATTACCTTTTAGGTTTAATCTAAAAGTATAATACTTAGGAGGTAATTTTTTATGAACGTAGGACAAATTTTCGAACAAGAAATCATAGTTACAAAAGATATGTTAGCATCATCACTGGGTAGTGGTGCTGTAGATGTTTTTGCAACTCCTTATATGATTGCAAAAATGGAAGAAACTTCTAGCTTGTGCGTTGCAAATGACATAGGCGAGGGTAATGTTACAGTTGGTGTTGTTGTAAATATTACACACTTATCAGCTACCCCTCTTGGAATGAAAGTAACTTTTAAAGCAGAACTTACAGAAGTTACGCCAAAAATGCTTACTTTTAAAGTAGAAGCTTTTGACGAAGTTTGTAAAATCGGCGAGGGTGTTCATACTCGTGCAATAGTTTTCAAAGAAAAATTTGAAGCTAAAACTAATGCAAAAAAATAATATTAATTAGTCCGATTATTATCCAAAAATTTGTTTAATAGTCGGATTTTTAGGCTACACCTTACAAAAGAGTTAAAGGTGTTTCCATAATCAAAAGGAGAAAATATGCGTGAAATTTATTTAGCTGGTGGCTGTTTTTGGGGAACTGAGGAATATTTTCGTAATATTCGAGGTGTTTTAAGCACAAAAGTTGGCTATGCAAACGGTAATAGCACTGACCCAACTTACGAAAATCTAAAGCTTACAAATCACACCGAAGCCGTTAAGATTGAATATAACCCTGCAATCATAGGTCTTTCGTTTTTGCTTGAAATGTTTTATAAAGTTATCGACCCTCTAAGCGTAAATAAACAAGGAAACGACGTTGGTACGCAATATCGAACAGGTATTTATTACACTGATATTTTAGATTTAGAAATTATTGAGAAATCTATTGCAAAACTCGAAGAAAAATTATCAAAAAAGGTTGCTATCGAGGTTTTAAAGCTTGAAAACTACGCTGATGCAGAAGATTATCATCAAAATTATCTTCTAAATACACCAAACGGATATTGTCATATTAGTAAAATAGATTTTGATTATGCAAAAAACGCAAAACCTGTTCCTGAGCTTTCGGATATAGAAATTCATGTTACTCAAAACCAAGGTACAGAACCACCTTTTCAAAATGAATTTTGCGATTTTTACGAAGATGGCATTTATATCGACATTATAAGTCACAAACCACTTTTTTTATCAAAGGATAAATTTCCTTGTGGTGGTGGCTGGGCGAGTTTTTCAAAGCCAATTTCTGAGGATATTATATCAAACCATCTTGATACAACTCATGGCATGACTAGAACCGAAGTCCGTAGCGAACATTCTCATTTAGGTCATGTATTTCCAGATGGACCTAGTGAGCTTGGCGGACTTAGATACTGCATAAACAGTGCGTCTTTAAAATTTATTCCAAAAGCTGATATGAAAAAATACGGATTTTCTCATCTTCTTCCACTTTTAGACTAATATTGTATTGACAAAATTATCAAATTATGATATTGTAAATTGACGAAATTCTATAGACGTTTTTACCGTTCGGCTAGAAACGTCTTTGTTATGTATATATTTACTGGAGGAATACAATGAAGGTAGTTGTTTTTAAAAATGATATGATGGGGAAATTATATGGTAAAAAATACGATATGCAATTTTTCTATAATTTATGGAAAGAATGTTTAGAAGACAGAGAAGAAATCGACGAAGTTATTTATCATGATTATGTATATACTGTAGATGATTTAGCTTACGTATGTAAAGACGTAGACGCTGCTGTAGGAATGTGGATAAATAACGACCTTATCACTCGTGAACTACTTGAACGTTGCCCAAAAACGAAATATTTTTCTACAGCTGCACACGGATATGGCAGATTTGACTTAGATGCTACGCATGAGCATAACGTAACACTTACAAACACGATTTATGGCGATGTAACTATCGCTCAATATGCGATGGGTATGCTTTTAGATTTGTGCCACAATGTAACTAGACATAGTGATAATTACAAAAACGAACGTTTTACAAATCCAAATTATTCTCAAATAATTCACCCTCAAATAGAGCTTTTCGAAAAAACTATCGGTATTATCGGTCTTGGTAGCATTGGTTTAAAATTTGCTGAGATGGCTCGTGGTTTTGGAATGAATGTAATCGCTTATTCTCGTTCGAAAAACACAGACCCAAACTATGCTTTTATAGAGCAAGTGAGCTTTGACGAAGTTTTAGCAAAAAGCGATTTTATCTCTATTCATTGTCCTTTAACAGAAGACACAAAACATCTAATAAACGATGATGCAATATCTAAAATGAAAGATGATGTTATCATTATAAACACTGCTCGTGGAGATATTATAGACGAAGAAGCTTTGTATAATGCTTTAAAATCTGGCAAAGTTTTAGGTGCAGGTCTTGATGTTGTAAGTGGAGAGCCTTTGCAAGCTCCTTGCAAGCTAATGGAATGTGAAAATGTAAAAATTACAGCTCATATTGCGTGGCTTACAATAGAATCTCGTGTTCGTGGCGTTAGAATGATGAGCGATAATCTAATTAATTGGATACACGGCAACCCAACGTATGTTATAAATAAATAAATTTATCCCCCTGTTTTCATAGCAACTTTTTATTGCTGTATAAACAAGGGGATTTTTTTATGAAAATTGCAATACCAAATTGAACACTTTTTTAAAAATAAAGCAAAAACTTATTTAGATATATAAATTTTGTCAAGATGAGCGTCGAATAATTCTTCTGGCGTGCTATAGTTTAAACTTTTTCGAGGAGTTGAATTTATCTCA
>JAWXUO010000004.1:0-58387 GCA_044426355.1 Clostridia bacterium
GCCGTCTACCATACCAAGACCTGCACGTAAAATAGGAACAATAGCTACTTTTTTACCAGAAATAACATTTACTTTTGCAAGGCCAATAGGAGTTTCAATTTCAACTTCTTTAAGAGGTAAATCTCTTGTTGCTTCGTAGCACATTAAAGTAGAAATTTCATTTACAGCCTCACGAAATTCTTTTACGCCTGTAGTTTTATCACGAATAAGCATAAGTTTGTGTTGGATTAATGGGTGGTCTAATACTTTTACATTTTTCATAATTTTCTCCTAAATACTGTTTTTTTCTAATTTTGATATTAAATCGACTCTGACATTATGGCGTCCACCTTGTTCAAAATCGGTATTTAAAAATACATCTACAAGCTCAAGTGCAGTGCCTTCGCCCGTAATTCTTTCGCCAAGACACAAAACATTTGCATCGTTATGTAGTCTTGTAAATTTTGCTGCAAAATAATCTTGGCAAGCAGCAGCACGGATACCGTGTATTTTGTTTGCAGCAATAGAAATTCCAATTCCTGTTCCACAAACTAAAATTCCTGTTTCGCAAGTTTTGTTTAAAATCTTTTCGCAAGCTTCTTTTGCGATATATGGGTAGTCGCAAGACTCAGTGCTGTGGCAACCAACGTCTAAAACGCTGTGGCCGTTTTCTTGCAAATAGATTTTTATAGCTTCTTTGAGGTTGTATCCTCCGTGGTCTGAACCTAAAGCGATTGTCATTGTTTTTCTCCATTTTTCTCTTGTTTTTCACGTTCAGCCTGAGATAATCTTAAATAATTTGGCAAAAGATTTTCTATAGCATAAGGCTTATAATTTAAACTAGCTTGTCCTACGCAAAAAGCATTTTGATAACGAAGATGCTCGGGTGCGAGTGTAATATCCAAGGAAGTTTCTTTAAGTATATTATAACACTTTTCTGCTCCATCGCCAACAAAAATATACTTTTTTTGTAAAAATTTTAATTCTTTTTCAAAATCTTCGATACTTATAGCACTATCGTCAAAAACTCGCTCTAGTTTTTGGTTATTATTAACAAAAATAGCACCGTAAATTTGTGACGCACGAGCGTCCATTAAGCACACGATATATCTTTCGGTAATATTTAAAAAATTATACGCCATTGCCTCAAGAGTAGAAACACCAACGCAAGGCTTTTTTGCAGAAAGACACAAACCTTGAACCACAGCAACGCCAATCCGAACTCCAGTGTATGAGCCAGGACCGTGAGCCACTGCGATATAGTCAACATCGGATACTTTACACGAAACACTATTTAGCAAATTTTCTGCCATAGGTAGTAGTGTTTTACTATGCGTAGCACCAATGTTTTGATAATTTTGTGCGAGAATTTTGCCATTTTCAAGCAGACAAACGCTTGCAGATTTTGCCGAGGATTCAAAAGCTAAGATTTTCATATTTTCCACCTAAAGTAATTTTTCTAGAGTTTTCGTCTAAGGTTTTTATGTCTACTGTGATAATATCTATTGGCAAATAGTCCATAATATTTTCGCTCCACTCGATTATCATAATGCCGTTTCTTTCTAAATAATCATCAAAACCTAAATCGTAAAGTTCGTCAGCAGATGAAATTCGGTACATATCAAAGTGAAAAATTGTAAAATCATCGCAGTAGTATTCGTGTGCAATAGCAAAAGTTGGGCTTGTAACTCTGTCTAAATAACCAAGTCCTTTAGCAAGTCCACGAGTAAAAGCAGTTTTTCCAGCACCTAAATCGCCAGTTAGAGCGACAATATCGCCGATTTTTAGCGTTTGTGCTATTTTATTTGCAGTTTCTTCTGTTTGAGAAACATCGTGTGTAATTATTTCCATTAAATTCTCCTGAATTTAGATTA
Organism: Clostridia bacterium; assembly: GCA_044426355.1. Classification (GTDB taxonomy): domain Bacteria; phylum Bacillota; class Clostridia; order Oscillospirales; family Butyricicoccaceae; genus CAYJLC01. Next base: position 1,854 of record JAWXUO010000004.1, read on the forward strand.
GCAATTTTAAAGTTACTATTTATATTATATCATACTTTTTAAAATAAAAAAAGTTTTTTTCAATTTATTATTTTATTTTTTACAAATTTCTGTTATAATTGTATTTAGAAGAAATTTATATATTATGCAAGTGAGGTGTTTTTTTGTTTCTTGCAATTTCAACATATTTTAGAAAATCAGATTTAATATCGCTTTTATTAGCTCTTTCATGTAGTATATATGGGCTGTTTTTAATAAATTCGGCGACAGCAAGCTTTGATAGTAGAAATTATATAATAATACAAGCCTGTTCTGTTGTTGTAGGTCTTGTTGCGTATATTATTGTTTCTCTTTTTGATATAGACAGGTTTTACTTTATGTGGAAACCGATTTTTGTTATAAACTGTGCGTTACAGTGTCTTTTGTTTTTTTATGGAGTTGGTGGAGATACAACTGGGAACAATAGCTGGATTAGATTTGGTAGCATTGGTGTGCAACCAGCAGAAATAGGAAAAGTGCTGTTTATCATAACATTTTCGACGCATACAGCATTACTTCGTGAGCGAATGAACCATATTAAATATTTAACACCACTTTTGCTACATGCAGGTATTATGTGTGGATTAATTTTAATTACATCTAGCGACATGGGTATGGCGATTGTATACGGAATGGTAACTATTACTATATTATATGTGGCAGGACTTTCTATGAAGTGGTTTTATGCTGCTATTATAGCTATTTTGGCAGTAGTACCCATAGTTTGGAATTTTGTGCTAGGTGGCTATCAAAAGATGCGTATTTTAGTAATATTTGACCCGTCTTTAGACCCAGATACTGCATATCAAGGTCTTCAAAGTCAAATGGCGATAGGCTCGGGTGGCATTAGTGGAACGGGATATATGCAAGGAACGCTTACGCAGTTTGGTTGGTTGCCTGCAAAACACACAGATTTTATTTTTTCGTCGGCAGCTGAGGAGCTAGGATTTATAGGAGCTGTAGCTATCATAGTTTTGCTATTACTTTTAATAATTCGCATATTTTTTGTATGCTTAATTGCCCCTACAGATATAGGGTCGCTTATATGTGCAGGCGTAGGTGGTATGTTGCTGTATCAATCTATCCAAAATATTTTAATGTGCCTTGTATTAGCTCCAGTTATAGGGCTTACACTTCCATTTTTTAGTTATGGAGGAACATCAACTGTTACGATGTATTTTGCGTTAGGTTTAGTTTCTGGCATAAAAAGACGAGAAAGTTTATAAAGTTTCTTCTTTTCGTGTACCAAAATACACAATCGTAGCTGAAATAATAACTAGTATAGCACCTATTGCAGAGGTGCTTTTTACTTGCTGATTTAGAAAAATATAGCCAAAAAGCATAGAGAAAATTATTCCAGAATAATTATAAATACTAACATCTACTGGTTTTGAGTGAATAAAAGCGTGCGTTAGGGTTATTTGTCCTAAAGCTGCCATAACACCGATTAAAATTAGATATAATAAATCGGTAAAAGAAACTAAAACGAAATCGAAAAGCAACGCAGGTATGCAAACTATTGTAGAAAAAAGTGAGAAACAAAAAATTATTACCGATGGGTGCTCTTTTCCACGAAGCATGCCTAAAAAAGTGTATGCAAGTCCTGCAAAAATAGCCGAAAGAACAGCTATGAAAAGAGGAAATATATTAGAATTAAACTCGGGATTTGCAACAAAAAAAGCACCAGAAAAAGCTATAACTAAGCCTGCTTTTTGATATTTTGTTATTTTTTCTTTCAAAAAGAAGTAGGACATAAGAGTAACGATAAAAGGTGACATTTTATTTAAAATAGCAACGTCACCTTGGTTTGCATTTGCAGAGGCATAAAAAAGCGTAATCATGCCTAAAAAACCTGTAAAAGAACGCCAAAAAAGCAATTTTCGGTTTTCTTTTAGTCCAAATGGTTGTAAATTATTTTTACGAACGCTTGAATAAGCGATTAAAGAAGCAAGCAAATTTCTAAAAATTAGCTGTTCAAAAAGAGGGACACGCTCGGCTGTTAGTGCGATAAAAATTTGCATCATAGAAAAAGACATCGCAGATAGGCACATAAAAGCTATGCCTTTAAATTTATTATTCATTTTCAATGTCCTTTTTGAAGTTCTCTAAAACTTCGTCAATTTTTGGGATACTGCTTGATGCACCTTTTTTAGAAACTGTGATAGAAGATGCTGTTGTAGCAAGTTTTAAGCAGTCTTGAAAAGTAAAATTATTAAGCAAAGCATAAATAAAATACCCTGTAAAAGTATCGCCAGCACCTGTTGTATCAACGACTGTAGTTTTTATAATATCTTGGTTGAAAATTTCGGTTTTATTTGCAAAATACGAGCCTTTTTCACCTAAAGTTAGAACAGTTTGCGAATTTTTATAGTTTTTTTGCATAAAAGATAAAATTTCTTGGGGGTCACTAGTGTTTGCAAGCTGGTTTCCTTCTATTTCGTTTATCATAAAAAGCCAAATTTTAGACAGGTCACATTTACTAATTTTTTCGTCAAAAGGCGATGGATTTAAAACGATTTTTAGACCTTGTGCATAGGCTTTGTTTATTATATAATCTAGTAAATTTACTTCGTTTTGCAAAATTAAAATGTCATTTTCATCAAAATGTGCTAAAATTTCGTCTATAAACTCTGTAGTTAGAGCCTGGTTGCTCCCACCATATAAAAGAATACAATTATCGCCGTTTTTATCTACTTGAATTATAGCAGTGCCAGCAGATACGTCAGTTTTTTTAAGGAAGTCAGTATTTATATTATGGTTTTTGCAAGTATCAAAAAGTAATTGTCCACCCTCGCCAATAAGACCTGCGTGATACACCGATAGCCCTGTATTTGCAAGCGAAATAGATTGGTTTAAACCTTTTCCACCAGCTAGAATTTCTACATTTTTAGAATTTTGTGTTTCGCCTTTTTGTGTCATGTGGTCTACTTTGTAAAAATAATCTAAATTTAGCGAACCTATGTTTAAAATTTTCATATTTTCTCCTTATGTTTTTTTGTGAAAAAATTGTTTAAAATGTTGAAAAAAAGAGAAATTTTCATAGCTCTTTTATTGTATTTTACCACATAAATTTAAAGTTGTAAATTATTTTTAAATATATTTTTATAAAAGGGATTAAAACTCAAGTTTTAATGGAAAAAAATACTTGACATTTTTATTTAGCATATGCTAACATATATATAAATGTAAAAGGTACTAATACCATGAAATTTTAGGAGATGAAAGCATGAGCGTTTTATACGAAGTTGAAAATAACAAAACATATATAGTTACAAAAGCTCTAGAGTTACCGTTGCTAAGCTCGCTTGGGGTTTACGAGGGTTCTGTTGTAGAAAAATGTACTACATATAAACACGGAGGTCCTGTTTTGCTACTTATAGAAAAAAGAGAAGTGGCTGTCGGACGTGATATAGCAGTACAAATCGAAGTAGAAGAATATAAGGGAGAAGAATAATGAGCGTAGAAACTGAAATTTCTAAAGACCAAAAAGTTTACGAATTACACAATAAAATATTGCTAATGGGTAACCCAAATGTTGGTAAATCGGTATTCTTTTCAGCATTGACAGGAGTTCATGTAATGAGCTCAAACTATGCAGGTACAACGGTTACATATACAAGTGCTAGAATGGAAATAGGCGAAATACAATACACTTTAGTAGATGTTCCAGGTACATATTCTTTAAATGCAACATCAGAAGCTGAGCAAGTTGCAGTAAACTTTATGAATTCTGGTGCAAAAGTTGTTGTTTGTGTATTAGATGCTACAAATTTAACAAGAAACTTAAATCTTGCATTCGAAATTTTAAAATATGATATACCAGTAGTTTTTGCACTAAATCTTGTAGATATTGCAGAAAGAAAAGGTATACAAGTTTCGGCAAGTTTGTTGTCAGAAGAATTAAACGCACCTGTTATAAAAACAGTTGCTGTAACTGGTGAAGGTTTTGAAGAACTGCTAGAAAAAGTAGCAGAAGTTTCAAAAGACATATTTGTACATAAAACAGAAAAAGACGAAACTATTGCAGAAGATTGCGAAAATTCTTTGTCAAAAGTAGATAGTTATCCAAGTACTCAAAAAGAAATTTGGCAAAAATCTTCGTATATTGCAAAAAAATGTACTACATATTCAGAAGAACAACTAAAAACTATAGATAAAATAGGGCAACTTATGGTTCAACCAATGCCTGGTATACCTATAGCGTTGCTTACTATAATATTATCGTTATGTGTTATAGTTTTTGGTGGTAAAGGACTTCGTGCAGCGATTTTTATACCTTTAGTTAGTGGTCTAATAGTTCCGTTTTTCCAAGGAATAATAGGCAGTTTTGGACTGCACTCTATGATAGAAAACATTTTAATTGGCGATATGGGGATATTTGTAATAGGTTTTGAATGGCCAATTTCGTTAATTTTACCATATGTAACGCTGTTTTATGTAGTATTTACTTTCCTTGAGGACTGTGGATTTTTACCAAGAATTGCAGTTTTGTTCGATGGCTTGATGAGAAAAATGGGAGTTCAAGGTGGTAGCTTAATTAGTATTATGATGGGATATGGCTGTGCTGTTCCTGCGATAATCGGTAGTAGGGTTGCGACAACTGTAAAAGAACGTTTGATAATCACTGCGATGGTATGTTTTGCAGTTCCTTGTATCTCGCAATCGGCTGCGTTTATAACGCTTTTAGGTGGCGAATCTATCTTATTATTAATTGCGATATTTGCACTTTCGTGCTTAGTTATATTCATTGCAGGTATAGTTACAGGTAAGCTTATTAAAGGCGAAATCGAACCTTTAGTTATAGAAGTTCCAAACTTACTTATGCCTGTTAAAAAAGCATATTTCAAAAAATTAATGATAAGAATGAAAGGTTTCTTAATCGAAGCTGAAGGTCCTATGTTAGTAGCTGTTGTTATTGCTTCAGTACTTACAGAAACTGGGATTTTAGATACACTAGCAACTGTTGCAGAGCCGTTTTTATCTAGCTTTTTAGGATTACCAGGGGAAGCAGTTTTACCACTTTTACTTGGTGTTATAAGACGTGAAATGGCTGTAACTTCGCTTATCGGACTAGGACTATCTGGACTTCAAATTTTTGTAGGTGCAACAATTGCGTTATTATACATACCTTGTCTATCTGTAATCGGTGTTGTAGCGAAAGAATTTAATTCAAAAGTTGCAGTAGCGATAGCAGTATCAACATTTGTTTCGGCAATACTTTTAGGTGGAGCTATAAACTTTGTAGGACAATTATTTATATAAAATTAACTAAGCTTACCTTAAAAGGGTAAGTTTAGCACAAAATATAAGTTAGCATTATCTAACGAAAGGGAAAAAATGTCATTTCAATTTGTAAACATTACACAAAATATAGAAAGTTTAGCAAGTAAACTACAAGCTATGCGAAGTATTATGCTATCATATTATATGCCTATAGTTAAAAAAGAAGTAGAACTTGCGAAAATAAAACCAAGCCATAATGTTTTATGCGTTGGTGGGGGATATTTACCATGCACGGCTATGCTAATTTCAGAAATATCAGGAGCAACAGTTACTGTAATAGACAACGATTTACAGGCAGTAGAAAGTTCTACAAAACTTATTAAAAAACTTAATTTAGATAAAAAAGTTATAGTAAAACATGTTGATGGAGTTAATATAGAAAGCATGGATTTTGATGTAATACACATAGCTATGCAAATTTCGCCAAAAGAAAAAGTTTTTAAAGAAATTTATAGTAAAGCTCATGATGGTGCAGAAATTTTGGTTAGAACACCAAAAGACCACCTAGAAAGAGGATATCAACCTTTTAAAGAAATTTGTACAGCACGTGACTTTGTAAAACAGCCAAGCTTTAGCAATATCGGAAAAACACTACTTTATGTTCGCTAAAAACAAGTCGTTAATAATTAAAACATTAGGATATTTAATTCTTGGAATATTGGTTTTTGTTTTAGTAAAAGCTGTAGATTTTCATGAGTTAAAACACCATATAAGCAAGGCGAAGATAGAAGTTTTACTTTTTTTAATCGCTTTGCAAGTAGTAACCCAATTACTAATATGTGTTCAGTGGCACACCATCACAAAAAGCGTTTTAGGTGGTAGCAATTTCATGAAAGTTATGCATCTTTTTACAAAAGGAACAGTAGTTGAAGCAATAACGCCAGGAGCAAAAATAGGTGGTGAAGTTACAAGACTTTACTACCTTAAAAAAGATTTTGAATGCAATACCGACAAGGCACTTAGTATAATAGTTATACAAAAAAGTGTTAGTATGAGTGTGCTTTTTTCTATTTGTGCAGTATCTTTTATACATATTTGTACAAAAATAGAATATTCATTAGGAATACAAATAGTAGTAACTTTAATAAATATTTTGCTCATATCATTTATGATTGGTCTGCTGTTTTTTTCAAAAAGTCTAAATTTATTTTTAGAAAAATTTCAAAATAAAATAATAATAAAAATAAATAAATTTATAAAATCATATGTAGAAGCTACGAGTAAACTAACTAAAAAAGAATGGATAATAGAATTTTTATTGTCTGCTGTAATTTGGATTTTATACCCTTTGAAAATGTGGATATTATCGGTAAGTTTTGGAATAAAATTGCCGTTTTTGGTGATTTTAACAGTAACTATGACAGCTTACTTTTTCTCAATGTTTCCAATAACTCCGGGTGGACTAGGAACTTTTGAGGGGGCAATGATTGGAATTTTATCTATAATGGACGTAAATACGACGCTCGCTATAACCGTTTCTGTAGTATTCCGTTTTGTTACATTTTGGTTTGTAATCATTGCAAGTGGAGTTTTTGTAGCAATTTATGAATTTATTTTAAAAAGAAGGAGTAAAAGTGCTTAAAACAAACAAATATTTACAGTTTATACCAAATATTTTAACATTACTCAATGCTTCGTGTGGTATAATTGCAATAACTATCTCTGTTTTTCACGGAGAAATTTATGATGTTAGGCAATCGACAGTTCGAGCATGCTATTTAATTGCTTTAGGAGCTTTTTTTGACTGCTTTGATGGCAAATTAGCAAGAAAATTTGAGGTAACTTCGCTAATCGGCAAGGAACTTGATAGTTTTGCAGACGCTATTACGTTTGTAATCGCTCCAACGTATGTTTTTTTAGCTATGCATACAGAGGTGAAATCATATATCGTATTTGTTGAAGTTATAATTATGACTTTTTACATTATGTGTGGGGTTTATCGACTTGCGAGATACAATGTAACGGAGTTTAAACCATATTTTGAGGGTATGCCGACTACTTTGGCAGGTTTTATATTTAGTTTTTACATATTTATATCAGCATATACCGTGAAAATGTGGCACGATAGTGCTTTATACACAGTTGTAAGCTATGGATTGATAATTTTCTTAGGGGTAGCTATGGTATCAACAGTTAAGGTAAAAAGGATTTAAGGAGTTTTTTAGTGAAGAAAAAAGCTATTATAGCTATATGTTTATTGGTTTTCGTTTTTTTAATTCTGCCAATGACGGTGACTATAGTCACATATAAATATCATTTTGGAAGTAGAGTTTCGCATGATAACAATTACTTTGAATACATAACTGAAAAAAATACAAGCTTTGTAAAAGAAGATGTAAGCTTTCAATCAAACGAAGGGCAAATTTTACGTGGGGGAATTTATACTCAGGTCGAAAATGATGACCCTCGTGGTTTTATAATTTTTGTACACGGAAATAAGCTGAGTCACGAAGAATATTTAGCAGAAATAGAGTGGTTAACGCTAGAAAATTATGTTGTATTTTCTTATGATAACACAGGAACACAAAGCAGTGACGGCGACTCTTTAAAAGGCTTGACGCAAGCTGTGATAGATTTATCGCATGCACTTGAATATGTAAAGGGAATGTATGATTTGCCGTATATTTTAATCGGTCATTCGTGGGGTGGTTTTGCTGTTTCTAGCGTATATGAATACGGAGTGTCTTATGATGTTGATGCGATAGTTTCTCTAGCAGGTTTTTATAAAAATATTAATATTGTAATTGATATAGCAAAGTTATATGTAGGCGATGTAGTGCAGATTTTGCGTCCATATCTTGAGGTTTATGAGTGGTATTTATTCGCTGAAAATTCAAATCTTGATGGTATAGATGGCTTGAAAAATACTACGGCTAAAGTTTTGATGATACACAGCGAAGATGACCATATCGTAGGGTATAATAATAATTTTTTAGTGTATAAAAATGCCTTTGAAAATGATGATAGATTTACGTTTATTTCATATGAAGATGCAGGGCATAGACTGACTATAACTGGGGAAGCTTATGATAATATACACGATATTATGCATCATCAACTAGAATATGAGGCAGGTAGCGAAAGATATTTAGAATTACGAGAAGAAAGAAATTCGATGATTTATGAGTTTAACGAAGATATTTTAGCAGATATTTTAGATTTTTGTAATGAAATAACTGAATAAAAAAATATAGATACGTTTACGTTAGGTGGTCGAGATTTTTAACGCAGAAAGTATTAAATCATTAATAACACAGTGAAAAATTTAACTAAAATACGAAAAAAGTGAATTTCTTCGACCAAAATTGAAAAATTCTGTGGATAAAAAATAGGATTTAAAAAAATACTTTTTAGATAATCTATGAACTAAACGAAAGTTTAGTTCTTTTTTTGTAAATTTTTTGCGAAAAAGTATTGACATATAGGTTAGCCTATGCTAATATATAGTTAGCACTAGCTAATATGTTTTAGGAGAATTTTTAATGACAAATAAAATAGAAAAAATGCTTATAGAAAAGTGTTCACCAACTCTAGCAGGAATTAAAACTGCAAATTTATTTTCAATAAAAATTTACGATGATTTTTTTGAAAACTTGCAAAAAATGAATGAAAAATTGCAAGAAAAACATGTTTACATAAAAGTATTAAAAATACAAAATAGTAACGCTTTATTATATGTATACAGAAAAAAATCACTACTAAAAGACTTAAATAACAATAAAGTACAAGAAATTTTATCTGAAATAGGATATAAACAAGGAAATTTGGATATTATTTTGGAAAAACTTGCAAGCAGAATTGGTTTTAATGATGAGTTTCCTCATGAAATCGGCTTGTTTTTGGGTTATCCTTTAGAAGATGTTGTAGGTTTTATTTGCAATAAAGGCAAAAAATGTGCGATGTGTGGTTATTGGAAAGTCTACTCGGATATAGACCACGCAAAGAAAAAGTTTATGCAATTTGACAAATGTCAAAGAGTGTATAAAAAGATTTGGAGCGAGGGAAGCCGTGATATTATGCGACTAACTGTAGCATAAAATTAAATTTGTTAGAAGATATTCTAAATATAAATCAAAAAAATCACGTAAGTGATTATGAAAGGAAAAAAATTATGAGTAAAATAGCAGTAGTATTTTGGAGTGGAACTGGAAATACTGAATCTATGGCGAATGCTGTAGCAGAAGGAGCAAAATCTAAAGGAGCAGAGGTTTCTATTTTAGGACCATCAGAATTTACAAAAAATGATGTTGCAAATTATGATGCAATCGCTTTTGGTTGCCCATCTATGGGTGCAGAAGTTTTAGAAGAATCTGAATTCCAACCTATGTGGGACGATGTTTGTGCTTCTCTTTCTGGTAAAAAAGTAGTTTTATTTGGCTCTTATGGCTGGGGAGATGGCGAATGGATTAGAACTTGGGCATCTGAAGCAGGAGTTGATGAAGCAACTTGTACTTACATGTGTAACGAAACTCCAGGCGAAGACGAACTAAAAGCTTGTCAAGACTTAGGAGCAAGTATTGCTTAATTTAGCAATTTAATAAAGCTGAAAAAGCACCGTTGATTTTATTATCAATGGTGCTTTTATTATTAAAAAATGTTGAGATATAGCAATATTTATTTTTTAAGGCGTGAGCCGTTAGCCCATAGGTATTGCCTTAAATAGCTTTATAAACAAAAGTTTGATAGGAGGATAGCCACTAGCAGGGTCTTTTTTAAATTCGTAAACATTTGACCATTTTCTATAGTTTTCGTCAAAATATAAGATATTTCCATCTACTTTAGTAAGTTTTTTTGGCAAATCAGCCTCGACAACTTCTCGTGCAAAAGGTTTTTTATAAATAATATCGCCGTCGTCGTTCATAGTTGCCCATGTTTTAAAAACAAGGCATGCTCCTTCGCCATGGAAATGACGTTCGAATTTAATTTTGCCGTCTATGTAAAAAATTAGCGAATCGCTAAAACGCTCTAAATATTCCTTTTCGTAGCGAATGCCACATTTTTTACCAGAAAAATCTGTTGATTTCATAAGAAAACCTTCTTTCTACTAATTATATATCTATTATATATTAAAAATGAAAAAACTGCAAGACTTTAAATATAAATGTTTATATTAAATAAAGGCAACACCTCTGGGCTAACGGTTAACGCCTTAGTAGTCAACTTTTTCGTAAAATTTCCGTAACGTCGCACAAAAATCACTCGTAAGACGAAAGTATTACAGCGTAATTTTAGCATATGTTGACAAAAAATTTTCTAAAAAATTTAACTACTATAGTTATGAGATGTTGCCTAAAAAATATATATCACAAAATAAATGTAAAAAAGGACTTTTAATAAAAATAAATTTGTATAAATTGCACAAAAATAAATAAATGATATTAAAAAACAAATGAATTTAAAATGATATAAATATATATTATATAAAAGAATTAGTCAAAATCAACAAAATTTGTTAAAAATTTGAATTTTTTCTAATTATGTGCTAAAATGAATAAAGCAAGAAATTTGTTTCGGTAGATTGTTTTAGTGGATAGGAGAAAAATATGCAAAAAGAGTTATCGGCAAAAGATCTCAAAAAAAGAGATTTAATTTTAAATGGCGATATGTGGAGTGTGGTTTTTTATATAGCGACTCCGTTGGCGATATTTCAATGGATGCAAATGTTCTTTAAGGTATTTGATACTATAATTGCATCGCATATAAGCCCTATGTCGGTGTCGGCTGTAGCATATTTATCTCAAATAACAAATATGATAATAGCACTAGGCACAGGACTTTCGATTGGTTCGTGTATAAAAATTGGCGAGGCATATGGTGCAGGAAATTATGAACTTGTACATAAAATGGTAAATACGCTGTTTAAACTTTGTATGTATGTAGCGATTGTTGTTGGTGTTTGCGTGCCGTTTTCTTCTACTTTTTTAAGAGTTTTAGGAACACCTGAGGATTTTGTTTTTGAAGGTTCAGTATATTTTGGAATAATTTTATCAGACTGCGTAATAAATTTCTTCTCAACAGCTTATATAGCAGTCGAGAGGATGCGAGGAAATACATCTCGTATATTATGTTTAAATTTAGTTGCTTTTATGACAAAATTAATCCTAAGTGTACTATTTGTATTTGTTTTTAATAGTGGAATTGCAATGATTGGCGTTGCAACGCTTGCAAGTGATTCGGTAATATTTTTAGCGTTTATATATAACTTATGCATAAAAGGAAAAGGCGATATTTTCTCGATTTCTTCGTATAATTTAAAGTTAGATATGCCAGTTGTTAGAAATTTACTTAAAATGAGTTCGCCTGTAATTGGCGAGAAATTTATTTTTCAATTTGGAAGATACTTAACGGCAGTTTTAGCTTCTGGATATGGCTCGCTAGTGTCAGGTGCTTTTAGTGTTTCGAATAATATAGGTGGTATGATAATCTCGCTATGTAGTGGATTTCAAGATGCAGGCTCGGCTATTATAAGTCAAAACAGAGGTGCAGGAAAAAATGACCGTTCGTTGCATGCTTTCTATCGAATACTTATAATAAATGTAGGAATAGCTTTTGTAGGATTTATTGGAGCATCTGCTTTTTTACCAGAGATTGCAAGCATATTTGATGGGGGTGACCCAGAATTTTCAATGTATATACAGGATATTTATTTATGGGAAGTATACTCTTTAGTTCCACAAGCGATTTTTGCAGCAGTTTGTGCGTTGCTTTATGGATATGGATATACTAAACTATCTATGATATTAAATTTTGTGCGATTATTTGTACTACGTGTACCTGTTTTGTGGTTTTTCCAAAACTATACAGATTTAGGACACGAAGCAGCAGGTATATCTATGGCTATTTCAAACGGTGGTATAGGTATAATAGGAGGAATAATATCAATATTCTTAGTTATTAAAATAAAAAAAGGTATAGAAGATAGCGAAAAGTTGGAAGAAGAGGTAAAAAATGACTAAAGTTTTGTCAAAAAAAGACCAGGAGCGACGTGAGCTTATACTTAACGGAAATATGTGGAGAGTTATCTTATATATAGCAACGCCACTAGCTGTTTTTCAATGGTTGCAACAGTTTTTTAGAATATTTGACACAGTTATAGCTGCACAAATTAGCCCGATGTCCGTATCTGCTGTAGCATATTTATCTCAAATAAGTGGTATTATATCTGCTTTGGGTGCAGGTATTTCGGTAGGTTCGTGTATAAAAATCGGCGAAGCATATGGTGCAGGAGAATATGAAACTGTGCATAAAATGGTAAATTCGCTAATGAAAGTATGTGGTCAAGTTTCTTTTGTTGTGTTAATATGCATACCGTTTTCTTCGAGTTTTTTAAAAGTTTTAGGAACACCAGATGATTTTATACTAGAAGGGACAATATATTTCGCAATAATTTTACTAGATTGTGCTATTAATTTTTACAACACATCTTATATAGCAATAGAGCGTATACGTGGACATTCTGGGTTGATTTTTGGACTAAACTTATCAGCGTTTTTTGTTAAACTAGGTCTTAGTATGCTGTTTGTATTCGTTTTTAATGGTGGAGTACATATGATAGCTTTAGCGACAGTTATAAGCGATATGGTTATTTTTACGGCGTTTGTAATAAATCTTTGTATAAAAGATAAAGACGGTATATTTGCTGTGAAAATGATAAGAGTTCGACACGACAAAAATATATTCAAATCAATGGCAAATATGAGTACACCTGTTATAATAGAAAAAGTACTGTTCCAATACGGAAAATATTTAATGACTGTTATGGCATCTGGTTATGGCTCGCTAGTGTCGGGTGCTTTAGGTATTTCGAACAACATAGGTGGTATGACAGTATCGCTAAGTGGTGGGTTTCAAGATGCAGGCTCGGCTATTATCAGCCAAAACGTAGGTGCAGGAAAGAAAAGACGTTCGCTAGATGCATTTTATAAATTATGCGTAATAAACACATTGATTGGTGTAATAGGTTTTATTTTAGCATCTACTTTTATGGCAGAAATAGCAAGTATATTTGACGGGGGCGACCCAGAATTTTCACAGCTTATACAAGATATTTATTTTTGGGAAGTATATGCACTAGTGCCACAAGCATTCTTTGGTGCAGTTTGTGCATTACTTTATGGCAATGGATATACGAGAATGTCAATGGTTTTAAACCTTGTACGTTTATTTGTGCTACGTGTACCAGTTTTATGGTTATTCCAAGCGTTTACAGATGTAGGTTATCAAGCAACAGGTATCGCTATGTGTACATCAAACGGTGGTATAGGTATAATAGGTGGTATAGCATCTATATTTGTAGTAAGACGTATTAAAAAAGATATTGCTATAGAAGAAGCTATGGAAAAAGAAGAACAATTAGAGATTTTAGAGGAAGAAAATGAGTAAAGTATTATCAAAAAAAGATGAAAAAAAACGTGACCTCATTCTTAATGGAAATATGTGGCAAGTTGTAATTTATATAGCAGGACCACTTGCGTTATATCAATGGTTAAATCAATTTTTTAAAGTATTTGATTCAATGATAGCTGCAAATATCAGTCCGATGTCTGTATCAGCTGTTGCATATTTATCGCAAGTAAGCTCGATGGTTTCGGGATTGGGAACAGGGATTGCTGTAGGTTCTTGTATAAAAATAAGCGAGGCGTATGGAGCAGGAGATTTTGATTTGGTTCATAAAAGGCTAAATACTTTGTTTAAACTTTGTGCTTTAGTAGGTGTGTTTATAGCAATTTTAATACCTTTTTCTGCACCACTTTTAGCACTTTTAAACACGCCGACAGATTTTATTGTGGAAGGGGCTATATATTTCTCTATAATTTTATTTGATGATATTATTTTGATATTTAACACAGCTTATATATCTATAGAGCGTGTTCGAGGTAATTCGGGCAGAATACTTAAATATAATTTATGTGCAACTATTTTAAAACTAACTTTGAGTTGTATATTTGTATTTGTGTTTAATCAAGGTATTGCGATGATAGCAGTAGCAACGGTTATTAGTGATATGATAATTTTCTCTGCATTTATAAGAAATTTATGTTTAAATAATAAAGGAGATATTTTCTCTATTTCTGAATACAACTTAAAAGTTGATAAAGTATATTCAAAACCACTTATAAATATTAGTGCACCTGTAGTTGGTGATAGAGTTAGCTTGCAACTAGGTAAAGTTGTTGTTAGTTCAATGGCTTCAAAATACGGCTCGCTAGTTGTTGGGGCTTTAGGGATTTCTAATAATATAAATAGCATGATAGTGTCTATCCAAACAGGTTTTAAAGACGGTGGGGCAGCTATTTTAAGCCAGAATATTGGAGCAGGAAACAAAAGACGCTCGATAGACGCTTTTTATAAATTAATGATAGTAAATATTGTTATTGCTATTGTTGGGGTGGCTATTGCTCGAGCAAATTTAGGAGCAATATCTGCGTTTTTCTCTAGTGGTGACGAAGAATTTGCTCTTTTAATACAAGAAATATTCATGTGGGAAGCATATGCTACAATTTTACAAGGTGCATATGCAGCTGTAACAGCTTTGCTTTATGGTTACGGATATACAAAAATGACGATGTTTTTAAATATTGCTCGCCTATTCGTATTTAGAATACCTGTTTTATGGTTCTTACAAAATATGACAAATATAGGAAGTGTAAGCGTTGGTATCGTTATGGCTGTATCAAACGGTAGCGTAGGTATCATAGGTATAATAGTTTCTATATTTGTAATAAGAAAAATTAAAAGAGAAATAGCTTTAGAAGAAGCTCAAGAAATTCTTGATAATTAAAAATATGTGAATTAGCTATTGAAAAAAATATTTTTCGTAGAATAAATAATATGAGGTAATTTATTTTAAAGTTAATTTAAAGTATACCTTATATAATTTAAGAAAGGAGTGATAATTATGATTACAAGCACAGACTATAGTGCAAGCTCTACTTACACTTATTCAAACTCTACAGCGTCAACTACAGAAACTATTGAAGCTTCTGAAAGCTCACTAGTAGATACAAGTCTTGACGCAAGCGAAGTTGTAGATGCAACATCTACAGAAACATCAACAGATACTACTGGAGAAAATGATTCAAACGAAGGTTTAGATGAATTTGTTATTTCTGGAAATACTTTTACAGGAACTAGTTCTTCTGGGGTGTATTCAATGTTTGCAAGTACTTCTAGTTCTTCAACTAGTTCTACAGAATCTGAAGAATCTGTAGAATCTGATTCTACTGATTCAGACTGGTCAACACTTGATTTCGACCAAATTAAACTAGACAGCTTATCTAGCCAACAAAGTATGTTGTCTAGCATGTTTAGTGGTACGTCGTCTTCTACTTCTGCGAATGAATTTGAAATTATGTCAGGTTTTCAAACTAATGGCGTAGATTTCTCTGCAATTTACAAAGCAAATTCAAGTTTTAATACTTTAAATGCTTCAAAAGATTTAATGGTAGACTATTTTGCTGACTAAGTGAATATAAAACTGTACTTTAGGGTACAGTTTTTTTCTTGACAAAAAATTGATTATATTGTAAAATTAGTAATAATGCTTAAATTTAAAATGAGTATTATATATTAAGGAGAAATAAATGAAAATATTTTTAGCACTAATTTTAGCAATATCAAATATAGGTAGTAACGTGGATTTTGGTGGCTACACAGGTTATCAAGTTTTTGAAACTTTAGGATACGTAGAAAGTGATGAAGAATTTGCAAATTATGGAGAAATTACAAATTTATTACACACTTTAAGCGAATTGCAAGTAGAAAACGAAGAAAAATTAACGTTTACATATGTTTTAGAAGACGAAGAATTAATAAATAGAGAAGGATTTGCTGTCGTTTTAAGCGATTATTTACGATATGTAGATAAATTCGAAGGAGCTATAGCAGGAGTTAAAAACGATATTTCGGGTATTGAAAATTACGAATACGAAGTGGTTTCACTTTATTGCATGGGGATTATAACGGATAGCGTTTTCATGCCTTTAGAGAATATTACTCTTGAGCAGGCGTGCGAATATGTTGCGAGGGCTGTGGGAATAAAAGAAAGAGAAAATATAGAAGTTTTGCAAAATTATTTGCCAATAGTTATGTATCACAGCATAAATGATGACCAAAATTCTTGGAGCGACTATACTATTTCAAGTCAAACTTTTGAAAACGACCTTGTTTATCTTGAAAAAAATGGATATACAACGCTTTTAGTGCAAGATTTAATAGATATTTTACAAAATGGAGAAGAATTTCCTCAAAAACCTATTTTAATAACGTTTGACGATGGATATGAAGATAATTACATTTATGCATTTAGTCTTTTGCAAAAATATGAGCAAAAAGCTATTATTGCACCGATAATTAAGCATTATTATGAGGAAGTATCAACTTCTCTTAAACATTTAACGCTTGAACAAACGATTGAAATGCATAATTCGGGGCTTATAGAGTATGGAAACCATACATATGATTCACACGAAAATATAACAGGTGAAAGATATGGTGTGCTAAAGTGGAGTAATGAGAGTTATTCAAATTTTTACAACTTTTTTACTTCTGATATAGCGAAAACACATGAATTTTACACAGAAAATGAACTTTCTATACCAGTAGTATATGCGTATCCTTTTGGGGCATATACTGATGATAATGAGAAAATAATTAAAGAATATGGATATTTAGCATCGTTTACAACGGCTCCAGCTCTTGTAAATGTTGTGGAAAATTTACAAGATTTATTTGAGCTTAATCGCTTAAATAGACCAACTGGAATATCTACTGAGGAATTTTTTCAAAAGTTAGAAATGATGGACATAAAATAAAGGGGAAAATTATGAAAAAAGCATTAATTATCATTGACTTCAATAATGATTTTGTTGCAGATAACGGAAAATTAACTTGTGGAGCAGTAGCTCAAGCAATTGATGAAAAAATTGCGAATTTAGTTGAAGAATTTACGAAAAATGGTGATTTTATTGTAAATGCATGCGATAATCATACAAAAGATGATATGTATTCAATAGAAAAAGGCTTATTTCCTGCTCATTGTTATGATGACGAGGGCAAAGATTTATATGGAAAAACTAAAGAAGCAGTTTCAAAAGTAGATAAAAATCAGTATTTATATATACCAAAAGAAAGATTTTCTGCTTTTGCAGGAACTATTTTAAATCAAAAACTTCGTGAACGTAAGGTAGACGAACTTGTTTTAGTAGGAGTTTGTACGGATATTTGCGTGCTACATTGTGCAGTAGATGCGTATAATTTAGGATATAAAATTTCGGTTGTACGTGATGGGGTAGCGAGTTTTAACCAAGTAGGACATGAATTTGCACTCAGTCATTTTGAAAATATTTTAGGGGCTACAATTATTTAGTAGGAGTTTTATGAATTTTATTGTTACTAAGGGAGTGCCAGATGATGCTCGTAATCTTCGAATGAAGGTTTTTGTAGAAGAACAAGGTTTTGTAGAAGAATTTGATGAAATAGACGATAAAGCACACCATATAGTGATGTATATTGATGAAAAAGCAGTTGCTACAGGTAGAATTTTTGTAAAAGAAGGTAGAATTTATAAAATTGGTCGTGTTGCTGTAGAAAAAAAACAGCGAAACAAAGGATACGGAATTAAAATTATGAATGAGCTAGAAAAAGTTGCAAAAACAGAAAAAGCAGAGAAAATTCTGATATCTTCGCAGTACCATGCAAGGAAATTTTATGAAAACTGTGGATATGTTGAGCAAGGAAGTCCATATTTTGAAGAAAATGTAAAGCATATTTTAATGCAAAAAATTATAAATTAAAAGTTTTCTGTTGTCTAAAGTTAAAATTTAATTGCGTTTACGGAAGAAAGTCAAGTTTTTTAAGATTAAAACAAAAGTGAAAAATTGCTTAAATTTTGAAAAAATTCAACAAAATGTTAAAAGAGTGCGAATAAAATTGTCCATTTAATTTGCACTGTATAAATAAAATTAAAAATATTAGCGAATTTTTTTTCGCCAAACTGACTCTTGATTAAGTTCAAGAGTTTTTTTAAATTTAAAACAAATTGCACCAAAACTATTTTGCAGAATAATATGAAAAAGAGGGTGTGATTTAATGAAAAACAGAAAAGTTGCTGTGTTTGCTGGGGACGAAAGGCAAGAATATTTAGCAAAACTTTTTGAAAAAGAATATGAAGTTACAAAAATTTATAAAAAAAGTGATTTAGATGAAGTTTTTGATGTGTATATTTTGCCTACTCCTATTTCAAAAGATGGCATTAATATAAGCAATGACATGGAATTAACCGAAGTTATACAAAAAATTCCTGAAAAAAGTATGATTTTTGCAGGTAGCGTATCTAAAAGTGTAGAGAAATTATTTTCAAATCATAAAATGGTTGATTTTTTGAAGAAAGAAGAATTAGCAGTTTTAAATGCAATTCCTACGGCTGAGGGTGCAATTCAAATTGCGTTTGAAGAAATGCCGATAACTTTGTCAGGGAGTAAGGCGTTAGTTATCGGAAATGGGCGAATAGGTAAGATTTTATCTAAAAAATTACACTTACTTGGGGCAGATGTTACGGTTTCGGCACGAAAAAAAGAAGATTTTGCAGATATTACATCAAATAATTTAAAATTTACGTATATTAATGATGCAGATGTTGAAAATTTTGATGTAATTTTTAATACAGTTCCATATTTGGTTTTAGATGAAAAAATTCTAGACAAAATTTTGAAACATACCGTGATAATTGACCTTGCGTCAAGTCCTGGTGGAGTGGATTTTGATTATGCTAAAAAGAAAGGGAAAAATATTATTTGGGCATTATCTTTACCAGCGAAAGTTGCTCCAAAAACAGCGTCAAAGTATATTTTTGATACAGTAATTGATATTTTGTATGAGTTGGAGGTGAAAAAATGAAAATAGGTATAGCTTTTTGTGGTTCTTTTTGCACAACTAGCGAGGTTATAGAAATTTGTGAAAAATTAATTTTAGATGGGTATCAAATAACTCCAATTCTGTCAGAACATGTAAATTCTATTGACACTAGATTTGGAAAAAGTGATGATATAGTTAAAAAAATTACACAAATATGCAAAAACAAACCGATTTTAGACATAGTTAGTGCAGAAAGAATAGGTCCTGAAAAAATGTTTGATGCGTTAGTTATAGCCCCTTGTACTGGAAATACTTTGGCAAAACTTGCTCAGGGGATAACTGACAACACGGTTACGATGTCGGCAAAGTCGCATCTTAGAAATGAGCGACCACTTATAATTGCACTTGCGTCGAATGATGCATTATCGGCTGGTGCTGTGAATTTAGGTACATTACTTAATCGAAAACACTATTATTTTGTACCGTTAGGGCAAGATAATCCGTTTGAAAAGCCAAATTCTTTAGTTTGTGACATGAATTTGATATCAAAAACGATAGAACAGGCAGTTTTGAAAAAACAAATACAACCGATTTTGTCAACATTTGTAAAATAAAAAATAGGTTGATTTTTGATAATTCTTAAATCAACCTAAAATTAGAATATTTTACTTTAAATAAAAGATTGAAAATTTTTGGTTTTTGTGATAAAATATATAAAGAATAATTTATTACATTAAATGGAGATAAAAATGTCAAAAAATACTGAAAATCAAGTTGAAAACAATTATATAGAGGGCAGAAATGCTGTTATAGAACTCTTGCGTGCGAAAAAAGCGATTGATAAGATATATATCGCACCTGATTTGATAAAAAAACTAAAAGATATTACGACTTTAGCACGTGAACAAGGCGTTGTTGTGGTTGAATGTGACAGAAAAAAGCTGGACTTTATGAGCGTTACAAAATCACATCAGGGCGTTATTGCTCAACCTGCTGCTCGTGAATATGCAACTGTTGCAGAAATTTTAGAAATTGCAAAAAATAAAGGCGAAAAACCTTTCATTGTTGTGTGTGATGGAATTACAGACCCACATAATTTAGGTGCAATTATTAGAAGTGCAGAGTCGGCAGGGGCTCACGGCGTTATTATTCCGAAAAGACGTGCTGTAGGGCTTACAGCAGTAGTTGCGAAGTCTTCGGCAGGTGCTTTAGAGCATATTGCAGTCGCTAGAGTGTCGAATATTGCTCAAACTTTAGAAAATCTTAAAGAAAATGGGGTATGGATTTTTGGTGCAGATGCAAATGCAGATAAAAATTTATATGAGGCAGATTTTTTAGGAGCAACTGCGATAGTTATAGGTGCAGAAGGCGATGGAATTTCTAAAATTGTACTAAAAACTTGTGATTTTATTGTAAATATACCTATGTGTGGGCAAATAAATTCGCTAAATGCGTCAGTAGCGTGTGGAATTTTACTTTATGAAGCAGTTCGTCAAAGACATAATTAGGAGTTTTTATGAGTGAAAATAATTTTGACTTTACTGTTCAAAGTATCATTTCAGAAATCGGTATAGACACCAAAATCGAAGAAAAACCCCAAAAAATAGAGCCTTCACAGCAAGCTAAAAATGCTTTTAGGCGTGAAAATTCTGGATATAATTCTAATGAAAATTTAGTTTATAAGAAAAATACTTTTTATGAAAATTTATCTAGAAAATTAAAAAAACAAGCTTTAATAGCAGAAAAAAAGACGGAATTTTTAACTGTTTTGTTAATATTCTCTTTGTATTTGTCTGTGGCAACAGTTTTTAACTTGCCTTTGCCGAGTTTTTTTGTTTTTGTGGACTATCCATATATTTTTGTACTAACTAATATAATTTTGCATATTTTTGCACTAATTGCCTCAGTTGATATAATTATCGACGGTTTTGAGCAAATTTTTATGCCGAATATAAATACTTTGGTAACATTTACCACGTTTTTTATTCTTGCACACACTTTATCAATAGTTTTTTTGGAAAATTCGTTAGGGTTTTTACCATATACGCCAGTAGCTATTTTTATTTTGCAAAATGCACAAAAATCTGAAAGATACTTAAAACGCTCAAAAAGTTATACATATCGAATTTGCTCTATGTCAACGAGGTTGGCGTTTGTATCGGCTGATAAAAAGTTAAAATCGAGATTTGTATTTAAAAATGGGACGTTTAATAAAGAAAATTTTGCAAGTTCTATTGATAAAAATGAAAAAAGTTATTTTTTATTCGCTTATTTTTGGGTGTTTATTATATTTAGCATAAGTTTTTCAATATTTATAGCAAAAACTGATTTAAACCTTTTTTTGTGGAACTTAGCAACAATTAGTGCTTTGAGCGTACCGATTAGTTATATTTTGGGCTGGTCATTACCTTATAAATATACTAGCAAAAAGCTTTTTATGGACGGAAACGCAATAAAATCATACCAAGATATTAAAAAAATGCATAAAAATAATCTTATTGTACTGTCTGATAAGGATTTATTTCCAGATAATACGATTTTTATTGAACAAATGGAACTTTTTGGAAATTTCTCAGAAGACACCATAATTGCATATACTGCAAGTGGTTTTGCAAAAATAAATTCTTGCACAAGACAAACTTTTGAAGAACTTATGAAAAATCGTTATTTACAGCCATATAGATGCCAAAAAGTGGATTTAATCGACGAAAATGGCTTTACTTTTACTGTAAATAACCAAAAAGTGTCGATAGGGAACGCAAAATTCGTAACTTCGTTAGGACTTACAGTTACAAACGGACTTGAATATCCAAATCCAATTTATGTAGTGACATCAAGTCAAATTGCAGCTGTTTTTTCAATGAAATACACGGTTTCTCCAAAAATGTACAATGCAATTTCAAATTTAGAACAAAATTCTATAAAAATTAAAGTATCAACACTAGATTTTAGTATTAATTCTAAAATAATTGAAAGATTATATGATTTGCCGAGAAAAAGTATTCTTTTTGATGATTTTTTAGAGAGATATAGCTATTTAGAAGGCAAAAAAACGTTAGATGAGAGCATTTTGCTAACAAGGCAAACAGGAAATACATATATAAATGCGTTTTTGCAGGCTAGAAAGCTTTCTAAAACAGTTAAAATTAACTATATTTTCGGATTTTTTTGTAGTCTTTTTGGACTGATAATTGCTAGTTACTTGGTTTATAATTTTACGGCAATCTTGCTTTTACCACATAATATATTGATTTTTTTATATGTGTGGTCTATTCCAACGAAAATTATATCATTTTTTTATAATAATATGTAAAAATAAATGCACCTTAACTAATTTAAGGTGCAATTTTTTGTTTAAAAAGTCCACTTCCTATGCGAACCATAGTAGACCCGTGTTTTAAAGCGAGTTTGAAATCGTTTGTCATTCCCATAGAAAGTATGTCAAACTGGGGGTATGAGGAGTAAATTTCATGCATTTTATCAAAATAAGTTTCAAGCTCGTAATCATCGGTATTTTTAGGGATTGTCATAAATCCACGTGCTTTTATATTAGAAAAAGTTTGAATTTTTTGAATAAACTCATCTGCGTCAAGAGGATTTATTCCACTTTTATTTTCTTCGTTTGAAATATTAATTTGAATTAAAATTTCTTTTGTAATATCAAGTTTTTTTGAAAAATCATTTATGCACTCAGCAAGCTTTAAGCTATCAACAGACTGAATTAAGCTGACTTTATCAATAATATTTTTCACTTTATTTGTCTGCAAATGACCAATAAAATGCACGTTTTTGCATTCGTAGTCATCAAATTTTGTTAAAAACTCTTGAACACGGTTTTCGCCAATGGCATTTATTCCACAATTAGTAGCAATATTTACAATTTCTGGCGAAATCGTTTTAGAAACAGCTATAATTTGTGCGTTTTTGTTGATTTTTTTAACTTCTTCTAGATAGTATTTTGCATTTTCTGTAATAATTTTTTCCATATTAACCTCACTAACTTATAGATATTATACTTCAAAAACTTAAAAAAATCAACTATTTAAACACATATAAGCAAATTTTAGCATATACTATAATATAAAACTTATGGAGGTAGTATATGAATAATCAAAATTATAAAAATTTAATAGAGAGTTTTTTAAACAATGGTCAAAATGCACAAAACAATGCGAATGTTAATAAAATAAACAATATGATGAATTCAAGTGATGGGAAAAATCTAGCAAATGAGATGAATAGAGTTGCAAATAGTAATCAAAATATGCAAAATGTAATAAATCAAGCTAAAAATGGCAATATAAATGGTGCGAAAGAAAGTTTGTCCAAAATGATGCAGACATCTGAAGGTCAAGAACTTGCAAAACTTTTTTCACAAATTTTAGGTGAATGATTATGCCAAACGACTTTAAAATTGATGATTTAATTTCTATTATAAATCAGATAAAAAACAGTGAAAATCAAAATTATCAACCTGTTTCACAGTCGTTTTCTGATAATACAAACCAAATGACGAATATTTTTTCGCAAATAGCTTCGAGTTTGCAACAAAATGACAATAATGCTAACCCACAGGATTTTTCGCAAGCACTAGCGAGTGTTGCAAATATGCTGAATCAGAATAATTCATTTGTTCAAAATAACCAAAGTGCAAATGGTAAAAGTGATTTTTTTGCAAATTTGCTAGGAAATATTCAAAATGATGAAAAATCACAACAAAATACGGATATTATGAGCATGATTTCGGGTCTTTTAGGTGGAAACGGTGTGGGAAATATGCAAAATCAAGCGAATACACAAAATGTTTTAACTCAGGTACTTCCTGCACTTAAAAATTTGCAAAATACGAATAACCATCGTGTGAATTTATTAACGGCTGTAAAACCTTTTTTAGGGGACACTTTTTCGCCACATATTGACCACGGAATAAGGCTTGTATCAATTGCGAGAACAACAAAATCTGCGTTAGGTGGACTGGGTGCTTTAGGTGATATTTCCAAAATAAAGTAGGTGAAAAATGTATAACGATTACGCAAACGAAAATTTCTATCATACACAGTTTATACCTTCTAAAAGCGATGATTTTATTGAAAATGAATCAAAACAAGAACAAAATTCGATGTTTTCAAATATATTTAGCAATTTTAACATGCCAGAAATTAACTCGGAAACTTTAATTTTATTTGCTATAATATTTTTTGCGATTTATGATGATTTTGACACTGACCTTATAATAATATTAGGTATTTTGTTTCTTTTAGGGGTATAAATACATAAAAATGCCATCTTTAATTAAAAAGATGGCAAGATTTTTACTAAGATTTTAAAACAGCGATAATTTCGTCTTTTTGACGAACACCAACAATTTTTTGTGTTTCTTCGCCGTTTTTGAAAATTACCATAGTAGGAATACTCATAATACCGAATTTTTCTGCGATAGATGGATCTTCATCTATATTAACTTTGCAGATTTTAGCATCTGAAGCGATGTCGTTTGCTACTTCGTCGATAATTGGTCCTAAAGCTTTACAAGGTCCACACCAAGGTGCCCAAAAATCTACTAAAACAGGAACTTGCGAATTAGCAATTTCAGCATCGAAATTTTCTACATTTAATTCTATAACAGACATAATTTTAAATCTCCTTTTGTGATTTTGTTAATAAATAAATTATTGACAAATTATTGATAATTATTCTTAATGCAATACCACACAACAAACAGCTAACGCCTTAACAGTCAACTTTTTTATTAAATTTCTGTTACTTTGCACGAAAATCACTTGCAAGACGAAAGTATTACTGCGTATTTTTTGTACAAATTAACTAAAAATTTCTTTAAAAAATTTAACTATTATAGTTGTGAGAAATTGCCTTAAATATAATTTATTTTAGCATATTGATTTTTAAAAATCAAGGTAAATTTTAAAATTAATTTTGAAAATGTGTTGATTTTTTTATATTTATATATTATACTATATAGTAGTATAATTAAAAGGGAAAATATATGAATAATTATTTAAATCCAAAGCTTTCAAAACAAGAAATGCACAATATGAGTTCGCTTGCTTTAGCACATATCGGTGATTCTGTTTTCGAAATACTTACACGTGCATACCTTGCAACTAACGGTGTTTGCACCTCGAAAAATTTGCATAGAGAAACTGTTTTGATGGTTAAAGCAACCACTCAAGCATGTTTTGCTGACACAATTTTAGACATGCTAACTGATGAAGAACACGCAGTTTATAAACGTGGTAGAAACACGTCACCTCGCTCTATACCAAAGAGTGCAACACGAGAGGATTATGCAAAAGCGACAGCTTTAGAGGCATTATTTGGTTATTTGTATTTAAATCAAAAATACGACAGAATAAACGAATTATTCGATAAAATTATTAAAAAATATGAAAAGGAAGAAGAAAATGTTTAAAAAAATGGTAGCAATGGCTTGTGTAGTATCAAGCTTGCTTACGCAAATGGCGTTTACAATGGCAGAAACGGATTTAAGAAGTCCTAATGCAGATGATTTTTACTCAAGATATGGAGCTGAAAAATATGCTGACGTATTTTATAACGGCGAATACTTATATTATGAAGATGTTCAACCTCTAGTTTTAGAAGGAACAACTTTTGTACCAATTCGTGCTTTTGCTGAAACTTTAGGAGCAGAAGTAGATTTTGTTTACGAAACTTTTGAAGTAATTATTTTATTAGGCGATGACAGAATTTCTTTCATTGCTGGCGAAACAGATATTTATGTAAATGGCGAACTAAAAGTTTTGCCTACAGAAACTTTCATTATAGAAGGTAGAACAATGGTGCCTGCAAGATTAATATCAGAAGCTTTTGGACTAGATGTTTTGTGGAACAACGAAAATAGACAAGTTTCTATTGTAGATGTAGAAGAACTTAAAAAAGAACTTGATACAAAATATACTTTAGTTCAGTCTGCTTTAGATATGGCTAGTATGAATTTTTCTGGAAACTCGAAATTAACTGGTGACATCACATATACTACGGGTGCTGTAGGTAGCGAACTTGAATTTTTAGTTGATTTTACATCTGTTGCAAACAGCGATGTTTCTTTAGTAGAATTTGAAGCTGATTGTACTATAAACATGGATAAATACGAAACTATGTTAGAATATGCTTTCATTGCTGGCGAAATTGATGAACTTACTTATTATATATTATTAGAATACGTGAAAGTTATATCAGAATTCGATTTAGACTTAATTATGGACGTAGAAAATTTAGATTTATATTTTAGCTCGAGCATGATGGAAACATTAGCTTTATTTGTATCGACTTCGACAGAAATTGATGCAGACACTATTTTAAAATTATCATATGCAGATTTTTTATCTAGTGATGAAATATTAGATTTGAAAAATCAATTGCAAAATGGCGTTGACTACGGTTTTAGTTTAGAAGATATGATCGATGAAATTATACTTTCAGCAGAAACTACAAATTTATTTGAAACAAATATCTACGAAAATGCAAAATATATATTAGATGTATTTTCTGATGATAATTTCACACAAAAAGGTAATACTTATACTATAAATTCAAATGAAACACTAGATGTTGGCGAATATGACATTGAAATGACGATAACTAAGTCAACTAGTGGTGTAATTACATCTTACGATTTTAATATAACTACAAAAGCAAATGACGAAAAATCTACTATTATTTTAAGTCAAGATAGCGAAAACCAACTTAGCTTAGTTGTTTATAGTGATTTTTTAGTAGATGGCGAACTAGAAATAGTTGAATTAGCTTGTAATATAAACAGAACATCAACTACAACGAAACCAAGTTCTATTCCAACACAAAATGTAGTAAATATTTTAGAAATAAACTAATTTTGCGTATACTCATAAAAAAATTTCACATAATACTATTGTGAGGTGATTATAATGAGTAAAAAACGTGATGCAAAAGAAGTTAAAGATTGCAAAGAACAAAACATGCAATCTAGCGTAAAAGAAACAGATTGTAATAAATCTGATAGCATGAAAGATTGTAAATAGAATATAAGTACCCCAAAATAACGTAATTTTTGATTAACGTTTTGGGGTGCTTTTTTTATAAAAAATAAATTTTAACAAAATGTAAAATAGGGGTAGAAAAAAATAAAAATATATTGTATAATAGTAATGTTAGAAATAACATAAACTGAAAGGAGAAAGAAAAATGACTAATTTTAATTGGAATTTTCCAACTGAGCTTGTTTACGGCGAAGGCAGAATAAAAGAGCTTGGTTCAATCGCTAAAAATTACGGAAAAAAAGCAATGATTGCAACTTATGAAAGAGGGGGCTTTTTAGACCCAATTATTGATACTGTAGAAAGTTCTTTAAAAGAGGCTGGTATCGAATTTGTTACATTTACAGGTATCGAACCAAACCCTAAAGAACACACTATAGACAAAGCTATTGACATGTTCTTAGCTGAAAAATGTGATTTCGTTGTAGCATTAGGTGGAGGAAGCGTTATAGACGGTTCTAAATACATAGCTGCTGTCGCATATTCTGGTGGTAAATGCTGGGATTATGTAGTTTTAGGAGATAGAACACCTCGTGAATACACTGGTGCATTCCCAATTATATCTATACCTACAATTTCTGCATCTGGTTCTGAATGTAACGCAGGTGGTGTTTTAACTAAAGCAGATACAGGAGAAAAAAGTTTCTCTCGTTCTCCATACAGATACCCAAAAGTTGCTATTTTAGACCCAGTTTTACTAGCTTCTGTACCAGAAAGTATCACTAAAGACTGTTGTTTAGATATTTTCTCACATTTAATCGAACATTACCTATCTAGCCATGCTGAATCTGAATTTGCAGACAGACTAACAGAAGGTATGATTTTAACTTTAAAAGAAAACTTTGATAAAGTATTAAAAGACCCTAAAGATTTAGAAGTTCGTGGACAACTTGCTCTATGTTCTATCTTCGGTTGGTCAGGATTACAAGCTTTAGGTAGAGTAGGTTCTATTCCTATGCACTCTATCGAAATGCCTTTAAGTGGTGTGTATGATTTACCACATGGTAGAGGAATGACAATCGTTATGCCTCCATACCTAGAATTAATGGCAGACGTTTTACCAGCTCGTTTTGCAAAACTTGCAAGAAGATGTTTCGACGTTGTAGAAGCAGACGATTTAAAAGCTTCGAAAATGCTTTCTGTAGAAGTTACAAAATGGTTTAAAGCTACAAATTCTTTCTTAACTTTATCTGATGTAAATATTCCAGATGATAAATTTGAAAAAATGGCTGACGACGTTGTTAGAATGTTCCCAGGTAGCGAACCTAACACAACTCCAGGACCTAGACCTGTAACAAAAGAAGAAATTATCAAAATTTACGAAATGTGTAAATAAGATGTTTTATAAGTACCTAATTTTATGTTTTTACAGACATTAAAAATTAGGTGCTTTTTTTGTTCAAAAAATATTCAAATATGCTTGCATAATTTTTACATATATGATATTATAAAACATAATAGAGCTATGTAGGGAGGAAAAATGAAAAAGATAATAACTACAATTATAATGATTATGATGATAACTAGCACAAATCATGCACACGCAACGCTTAGTTCATCGTATATATCTACATATGGAGAACCTACAATAGACATAAAAGGTAATGGCACGATAGAAATGGCTGAAGAAGACATAGAGCAAGCTGTTATCGGTGGAAGTATTACAATACAACTAAATCCAGCAGAGGGCTACGAAGTAGGACAATTTGTTATAGTAACGTCTAAAGGCGTAGTTGTTCAAACTTCAAGCAAAGTATATGAAAATGAATATTATTTTTATCAACCAAACGATGCTATATTTATTTATGTAAATTTTGTTTTAAAAGGAACAGAAGCAAGCGATAAGTGGTTTGCAGATGTTAGAAGTTGGGAATGGTACTATGGTCATGTATATAGCGTGGCAAACAGTGGTATTATGAATGGATATTCGACATATATGTTCGCTCCAGAAAACAATATGACTCGTGCTATGATGTGGACGATATTATATCGTTATGCAGATGATTCCAACAGCACAAGTGGTGAAAGTTGGTATATAGAACCACAAAAATGGGTTGTAGAAAATGGTTTTTCAGACGGAGAAAAACTAGATGAGGACATAACTGTAGAAGAAATAGCGACGATATTATATCGCTACGCAGGTTCGCCAAGTGTTGGTTCGAACTACATTTCGGGATATACAGACGGTTCGAAAGTGTCCTTTTGGGCACAAGATTCGATGAACTGGGCAGTGTCTAAAGGACTTATAACAGGCAACACAAAAGGCGAATTAAAGCCTACCGAGCCTGCGACACGTGCACAAGTTGCAACTATATTTGTACGCTTTATAGCGTAAGGAAAGTTTATATACAAAGGATTGATAAAAATGAAAAAAAGGATTTTAGCAAGTTTTCTAGTAGTTGCTTTTGTTTTGATAAATACAGAGCCACTGTATGTTAGTGCGACAACGAGCACTGTTGATTTTAATACATACTATGATGAGATATACGGTAAATCTTCGAGTGGTACAATAAACAAACTTATAAATAGTTTTAATGTGGTATCGACTGAAGATATTGAGGGAACGCACATAGTAGGACCTATTGCGACTAATAGCTACGCCTATGGTACACGTGATTTTAGTGTTGGGCTTTTAAATCTAGCCACAACAGGATTACCAGGGTATAAAGTGCTTATAGCGTCGGATTATTCTCGTGGTATGCCATCATATATTGGGAAATTTTCATATATGACAGACCAAGGGGTAGCTAAGGTGGATATAGCTAGCACTACAAATGTGACGACATACTCACCATCGGTAGCTATGAATTTTGGTTTTGAAAACTGGGAAGATATAAAAGATGATAGACATCTTTATGTGCCGACTGGAACGAAGATTGTTGAAAGTGACAACGAATACGACCCACAATATTTTATTTATGCAGATACTAATTATATTTTATCGCCATATAATTCAGGACGTTCGGAGATATTAGAAAACGATAAGTATATGGGAGATACATTTACTAGCGTGTGGAATAATATAGTAAATGAAAGTGAGAGTTTAGGGATAACTAAAAAAACTGATGGAGATACTATAGGTAGTGGGGACTTCGTAACTTATTATTATCTAAATAGTGTAGATACTACTGTTCAAACTCAACTGACAGCACTATCTGGTGCGACTATAGAATATTATAAAGTAAATTCTAGTACTACAAAGTTAACGATTGCAGTTGACCATACTAATAATACGAACGGAAACTTTATAATTATAGGTAGTGATTTAGGCGAAAAAATAACAGAAATAAATTTTGATGTAGACTCTTCTTATAATTATACTGATGGTTGGGCACAAGAAACGGTTATAACTTTTTTAGGAGAGAAAATAAATCAAAGTACGGCTGTGATAAATAATCTCACAATTTCGCAATTTCCAGTGATTTCGTTTGGTACTAAATCAGATCCTTTCACTAGTGCGACAGGACTTAATAATGAATATAATGAAAAAGGTAATAAATTAATTTATAATATGCCAAACCTTACAGGGGCGTTAACGCCGACTAGTGCTAATTTACCGGGGCATTTTATCTTACCACAAGCTGAATTTTGGAGCGTGACTTTGAATAATGTGGGTACTTCTGTAATTAGTTGGCATGGTGGTAATTTAAACGGTTGCGTTATAGCTAAGGCTTTCCACGGTGGTAATATAGAAATGCATATGTGGGCTTATGATGGTGCAACTGTAGCAAATAAAGGTACAACACCAGTGACTTTTGAATTTGAAGCAGTAAAATATTTAGATGGAAGTCTTTCTAGTAGAATTTTCGATTTTAAACTAAAATATTGGTATGACGCAACAGATCTTACATCGGGTTTAGAGAATTATCACTCATATTCATCTTTAGAAAGTAATGATAAAGACGGTGTAATAACAGATAGTGTAGAACTTTATCAAGCAAAGACCTATATATATACGTTACAAGAAGAGGAAACTAGCGAACCTGGTATTATAAAAGATAAAAGCGTATATCAAATAGAGGTAGATGTGACATTGAAAAAAACGGGTACTGATAGCTATTCATACAAGGCAGACATAAGCGAAGTGCGAGTAACGCAAATTGTTGATGAAAATGGTAATGAAATTAGTATAAGTGCTAGGAAAACAAATAAAATTGAATCAGTTGATGACACTTATGCCATAGCTTCGTTTTACAACGAAACAGAGAAATATACACTACCTAGCACGGGTGGAAGTGGCACACAAATATACACAATATGTGGATTGGCTTTAATGTCAACTGCGTTAATAATAGGAAAGAAAAGGGGTAACAAAATATGTTAAGAAAGAAAATAATGTCGGTAGTATTATCGGCTGTAATGATAGTTTCATTACTACCAATGGCACAGGTTAGTGCTGCGTACTCAGCAAATAGTGGTACAATTACAATAGGAGAAGCGTCACAAACGTTTAGCCTTTACAAAATTTTTGATGCAACAACATCAGATGGTGTAAGTGTTACATATGCTACAAACTCTGACTTTAATGGCTTTACGCATGAAGTAGGTAGTACTACGTATAGTGCTTCGGGCGATACAATCGTAGAATACGTAGCATCTTTAGAAACGAATAAAGATGATGATGCTTTGCAAGCTGTAACAAAAGATTTGTATACGTATGTAACAACAGGAGATGGTATTACAGCAACTACTACAATAAGTAGTTCAACAAATCAATCACAAGCTTTGAACGATGGTTACTACTATATCCTTGAAACAACTAGCATAGGTGCGAGCAATGCACTTTCTGCTGGTATTTTAGTAAGCGTTTTAGGTGATGCTATTAATGTAGACCTAAAAACTGCATTACCTACTATTGAGAAAAAATTGAAGAAGGTTCAAGTTGGGGCGATGTAGCAGACCACCAAATTGGAGATACTGTAGACTTTCAAATAACGATTACGTTACCAGAAGATATAAAATATTATGATTCATCTTACGTGTTAGAAATTGAAGACGAAATGACGGATGGTTTTAAGTTAGATAAAAGTTCTATAAAAGCAGTAAGCGATAAAGGTACTTTAAGCTACACTATGTCAAATGATACTGATATAACGTTTGATTTAAGTTTTACTGACGTTTATAGTTTAGTAGTAAATGATGGTGCTACTAAAATCACAGTTACATACTCAGCAACTTTAACTGAAGATGCTACTGTTTATACATCTAGTACAACTTATGACAAAAACGAAGTAACTTTAACTTATAGCAACGACCCACATGACTCTAGTTCAGAAGGAACGGCAACTGATACTGTTGCAAACTATACTTACCAAGTAGAATTTAAAAAAGTTGCAAATTCAGCAAGTGGACCAGCACTTGAAGATGCAGAGTTTGAGTTATACGAAAGCAATGGAACAACAGAAATAAAATTAGCTTACGACGGTTCTGCTGATATATATTATCCATCAAGCACTGGTTCGGATACTATTGTAACTCAAGCAGATGGTGTATTCTACATTGTAGGTTTAGACGCAGGTACATATATTATAAAAGAAACACAAGCACCTACTGGATATAAAAATGTAGGAGACACAGTGATTATTATTACAAATGGTGGATACTCTGGCGACACTATAAGTGGTGTAAATCTACAAGTTGATAGTGATACTGCAGCAGATATTACAAGCAGAACAGTTGCTATCGTAAACGTAAGAGAATCTGCACTACCAGAAACAGGTGGTATCGGTACTTTAATATTTTACGTTTTAGGTGCGTCACTTATTTCGTTTGGTTCGTTTATAATTTATAAACGCAGAACATAGACTGTGGAGTATACCAGCAGAAGACCTTTAATGGGCGAAGTATTCCAAAATTTTATTGTTTTTATGATTTTTGCACTCGGCGTAGTTTTAGTATCTTATCCAACTATAAGTAATTGGTATAATGAAAAAACTAGCTCATATGTCGTTGGACAATATGATGAAACGGTCGGAAATAAGCAACAAGAAGAATACCTTAAAATGTTTGAGCAGGCTCGTGAATTTAATGAGTTGCTAAAAATTACAAATAGATTTTTAGACGCAACTTTTAATGAAGAACTTTATGAAGACTCGCTTGATGTTATAGGTGGTATGATGGGATACCTCGAAATAGATACGATTAATATTCGACTGCCTATATATCATGGCACATCTGACGGTGTGTTGCAAAAAGCAGTAGGACACCTTGAGGGGTCGTATTTACCAACGGGTGATTTAGGAAATAGTACTGTCTTAACAGGACATACGGGGTTGCCCTCGGCAGATTTACTTACGGGGTTGTCGGCTGTAGAAATTGGAGATACTTTTAATTTAAAAGTTTTAGACAAAGTTTATGTTTACGAAGTTTTTGAAATAAACGTTGTAGAGCCATACGAAGTTGATAAATTAAACCCTATAGAAGATATAGACATGGTAACATTGGTTACGTGTACACCATATGGCGTAAACTCGCATAGATTATTAGTACACGGCAAACAAATAACTGTAGAAGAAGAATTCGAAGAATCGTTTGACACAGAAGAACAAACACAGCAACAATTTAATGTTGTTAAGCTAATACCAATAATTGTTATACCACTTTTGATATTGCTTATAATGATTTTGATTTTATGTAGAGTTGTTTATGTGTATTATGTATTTAAAGATAACGGAAGGTACAGTATATATTACGAGATGATGTTCCGTGGAAAAATTACCCTACTTTGGGTTAGACAAATGGAGAGGAAGTGAGATAATTGAAAATTTATAGAAGTTTAGTAGTTTTTAGCTTGCTTTTGTCTATCGTAGGTTTAACTTTTGCAAGTGCTACAAATGATGGTAAAATAACTATTGACTATACTAAAAACGGTTTAGCTATAAATGATGCCCAAATTTATGCATATAAAATAGCTGATGAAAACGGAGATTTAGAAAACGATTTTCAAAGATTAACTGGTTATAATTCATTTATAAATATATTGAATGGTCACGCAAATGGAACGATTACAGATATAGATTATCAAAATTCGCATGAGGATTTTATAGAAGATATAGAAGATTATATGTTTTATTATAGAAGTGTAGACCCGACAATTGATAGCGATGAATTTTACGAAAGTAATGGTGTTTATTATGCATCGTCAATAGAATATGGTTTTTACTATTTCAAAATAGACGATGTAGAACAAGATGATAAAATATACTCTAGTTCACCGTTTTTTTGTATTTTTAAAGATGGCGTAATGCAAACAATTGATGCAAAAATTACTGAAGAAGATGTTGTAGTCGAAGACGACGTAGAAGAAGACGAAGACGTTGTTGTACCAGAAGAAGACGAAGATTATTCTGAAATTATGTCTGTGCAAATAAAATGGGTTGGCGAAGCTCAAAATATGAAACCTGAAAGCATAGTTGTATCAATATATTGTAATGGCGTTTTAAAATTCAAAGTTAATTTAAACGATGATAACGATTGGTATTTCGAATGGCTTAGTACAAATAAAGATGATGTGTGGACTGTTAAAGATGATTCAGGAGATTTCGGCTTTTCCTCAGTTCAAACAGACGATGGATTAAACTTTGTAGTACTAAATAGCGTCTACGAAGAAACTCTACCAGCTACAGGCACAAACGCAAATTTAGTATCTGTTTATGCAGGAATAGGTTTAGTTTTCTTAGTAATTGGGGCTATTATGAGAAAAAGAGATTATAATGCTAGATAGAATTATGGGTAATATATTTACCGTTATAGGAGTAGGATTTGTAAGCGTAGCTTTGTTTTTGTGTTTAGAAAATGTGCATGAAGAAAAAGTAGCACTTTCAAGTAGCGAAAATGCTTTGTTTTTTATAACAACGCATATAGGTGAAAGCGAATTTAATAGTGATATTTTAGTTGAAGAATATGTTGATGATTTTGAGCTAAGTATGGTAGAACCACTTATGATAGATGGTAATTTATATGCAGGTATGCTAGATATACCAGATTTACAACTGCAATTACCTATACAAAGCGAGTGGTCTTATCCAAAATTAAAAATTTCGCCTTGTATTTACAAGGAAGAACCGTTCTCTATATTAGCACATAATTATAATGCACACTTTGCAAAAATTGGCACATTAAAAATTGGTGCAGAAGTTTCGTATATTACTATAAATGGATATAAAACTGACTATAAAGTCGTGTCTATTGAGCAAATTAACGAAAAAGATGTAGAAAAATTAAATGATTTGAGCTATGATTTAAGTTTAGTTACTTGTAATTATGATAATAATACACAAAGAATAGTTGTTCGTTTAGTCAAAAAATAATATATAGGCAATTTTTAGGATTTGTTATGTAAATTCTAAAAATTGCCTTTTTTAATAAAATTTCATATAAAAGCTTGATTTAAGTAAAATTTTGTGATATAATATATGATGTAGAAATTATAGGTTGATATGAGTATACATCTATAATTTAAGAAAGAGGTGATTGTTATGACAGCAGGACAATATTTTAATTCAATATTTAAAGAAGCTAAATTTATATATTTTGTGGCAGAATTACAAACAAATATCATTATATCTACAAACGAAGCTTTTGTGGATTTATTGCCTGGGAAACAGCAAATTATCGGTAAAACTTTTAATGAATTGTCTATAAACGGAACAAGTAAATGTCCGTTTATATTTGAGGATAACTGGAAACAATCAGACATCATGTCTGCAGATGTTTTTGTAGAAAAAACAGGGAAACACTATACTATAACAAATACAAAAGTTGAGTATTTGGGTACATATTATAATCTTTGTAAAATTTTAATGTCGGATAAAGAAAAAAATGGCGATATAACTTTTGAAGAAGCAATGACGAATTGTATTGCAACGTTTAATCAACCACATGAAACGATTTTAACATCGCTTATGGAAATTCTTGCGTCTTTTTATGATTCAGACCGTGCTTATGCATATAAAGTTGACTATAAAAATGCAACAATACATCGTATTGCAGAATGGTGCTTAGATAAAGAATTTCACGTTACAGAAGATGTAGAAACGAGAATTGACGCTCGTCCATGGCTTGACTGGGTTAAAACTCACCAAGATTTTGGGATTGTGCATTTTGATCCAGAAAGCGAAGAATGTAAGGAAAATCTGCAATCTTCAGTTATATTAAAAGCTTTCCAAATGGAAAATTGTATGTTAGGCTTTATTGAAGATGACAACAAAGAAATTATAGGTATGGTAGGTTTTAGTAATTATCATTCGCATAAAGCAGATTTGCGTTTATTACGTGCAATGACACACTTTGTTTTAAATAATTTAAATCGAGAAACAATAGATACAACAACATCTATTTTAAATAATGATATGTTAACAGGTACGTATATACGTACGGTATATGCTGACCATATCGCTCAAATTTCGCAAGAACCACCTAAGTCTTTGGGGGTTTTATCAATAAATGTTAATGGTTTGAAACAAATTAACGATAAATTTGGCATAAACGAAGGTGATAAGCGTATAAAAAATACTGCAACTCGCCTAAAAGAGCATTTTGGATATGATTTTTATAGACTTTCTGGAGATGAATTTGTAGGACTTGCAAAAAATATTTCTAAAGAAGAGTTTGAAAATAAAATTATACAACTGCATACTGATATGCGTGCAGAAGAAAACTTTGAGTTTGCTATAGGTCACTCTTGGGCAGAAAAAAGTATTGATTATCATTCTATGATTATTGAAGCAGAAAATATCATGTATATCAATAAACAAGAGTATTATCATCTAAGCCAAAGACAGTTTGACACGATTAGCAATAAAATATTAAGCGATTTGTTAACATATATTGAAAATGATGAATTTATGATTTATTTGCAACCACAAGTAAAATTAAAAGATGGTTCATTATATGGTGCAGAAGCACTTATTAGACGTTTTGATAAAACAAATCAAAAAATGGTTTTTCCAGACCAATTTATAGCACTTTATGAGCAAAATTCGGTTATTAGACATATAGATATTTTTGTTTTAGAGTCTGTTTGTAAATTATTGCAAGAATGGATAAAAATAGGTAAAGTTATACCTATTTCTGTAAATTTAAGTCGTGTAACACTTCAAGAATATGGAATTGTAGACACTATTGTGGAAATTTGCGACAAATATGAAGTGCCACATAATTATTTAGTTATTGAGGTAACTGAAAGAGTGGGACTAGTTGAAAATAATGTTGCATCTGCTTTAATAATGCAATTTAAAGAAAATGGTTTTAATATTTCTTTAGATGATTTTGGCTGTGCATATTCAAATATTGTAACACTTGCACAAATTGCAGTAGATGAAGTTAAAATTGACAAAAGTTTGGTAGATGACCTTACAACTAATGTAAAAAATCATATTTTAGTTAAAAATGTTTTAACTATGTGTAGCGAATTAGACAGTACGTCCACGTTAGCCGAGGGAATTGAAGATGAGAATCAAGCAAATTTATTGTATGAGCTTGGTTGCCATTTAGGGCAAGGATATTTTTATTCTAGACCAGTTCCAGTAAGTGATTTTTATAAAAAATATATTGAATAATATCTAAATAGGAAGTAATGAAATGAAAAAAATATTAAGCATGTGTCTTGCAACATCTATGATTTTAGGTATTGTAGCAGGCTGTAGTAACGAAGTTGAGATAACACAATCTACAGAAAATGATGAACAACGCATTACAATTGAATATTGGGACGCTTTTTGTGACCAAATGTTACCAGGTAGCTATACAGAATCGCTTATAGAAGATGAATTTTTTGTAGATATTGTAGTAAATCGTGCAAACTATATGAATCCAGCACATGTTATAGACCTTTTAACAGAGGATAATGTGCCTGATGTTTTTTGGTATGAAGCATCGTCTGAGTATGTAGAAAGCTTGGGAATTACACGTACAATACCACGTGAAATGGTGGAGCAATACGCACCGTCTTTTATTGATATGTATGAGGAATATCCTGTAATATATACTAGTATCATGGATTATGATAATACAGACGAGTTTGTTGCTTTAAACGGAGCGACAGAAAGCAGAGCTGCTATTGCAGGTTCGCTTTATGCTGATTTTTATCGCTATGACTGGATAGAAAATTTAGGAATAGATTTAGAAATAAATGTAACGCAAATTTCGGATAATTTTTATGTTGCAGATACAGGTCCTACTTTAGAAAAATTCGAAGAAATTATGCATGCTTTTACATATTTAGACCCAGATGGCAACGGAATTGATGATACTATTGGAGCATCTTTTGAATCAATGACACGTTTTGACCTATTGTATTCAGGTTTTGATATGATAACTGGAATTAATGAAGTTAATGGTGAAGCTGAGCAGTTTTATGCAACAGAAAATTACAGAGATTTTTGTAGTTGGTTTGCAGATATGTTTTCTAAAGGATATATTGATGAAAATTTCTATTATCAAACTAGAGAAGCACGTTGGGAAATGGTATATAATGAGCAAGTAGGTTACTTTTTAGAGTCATCAATTGCGATAAATTCTTGGGCTAATGATAGACCTCCACTTTCGCTTATCGAAGCAAATCCTGAAGCTACTTTCCTTATAACTCCAGGACTTAGCAACTCAGAGGGCGAGGGAACTATTATTAAAAATTCCATGCCAACATTTGGTAGACTTTGCTATATTAGTAAGGACGTTGACGACGAAAAATTAGCTTTAATATTGCAAATTTTAGAGTATATAAACTTCGGTGATGACACAATTTCTTTCTGGTTTGGAGAAGAAAACGTAGACTGGAAATATGACGCAAATGGTTCTGTGGAACTTATAAATAGTCTTGCTATAGCTGAAGATGGGGCGAGAGTATTTATCCAAAATGTTCAAACAAACAAACTTTTTGAAGCAATAAATGTAGAAGAGGTTTTTGCAGCAGGTGGAGATTTCTGGCTATATGATTGTATTTGGCGTGAAAATGACCGTGAGCAATATGAATATAAAATAGACATGTTTGGCGAAACCAATTATGCCGAATATGCCTTAATATACAATGAAGATTGCATTTCAGCTTATTACGAATTTTTTGAAAATTGCGTTTATAATGGCTTAGATGCAGAAGAGAATTGGGAAGATTATCTTGAGTTATTAGACGAAGTTGGATATAATACTATGGTAGACGAGCTAGATAAAGTTGAGATTTTAGCTGATATGATAGATAATTTTGTAAAACATTAATATATGAAACACTAACGAAAGTTAGTGTTTTATTTTTGTGAAAATAGAAAAACAGCCTAAAAAAGGCTGTTTGTATTAATTTGATAGCTATTTGCTAGTTTAAACTTAATTTTTGAATTTACAAGAAAATTCACTACTATAAATCATATTTTACATTAATCAAGGTCTAAAGAATTAATTATATACCCAATTCGAGTTCCAAAACCCTCCATATATTCCATGCTAGGAACGCTTATAAGCACATAATAATAAGTTGTACTGCCAGCGCCTATAGACTGAAGAGTAAGAACGGTGTTGTTTTCTAGAATTGTGCAGGTAGGTTTTGTAAACCACTTAGTAGTGCTGTAAATTTCGCCTAGAGTTTCTGCTACAAGAGTAATATCATCAGAGGGGTGTCTTATAACTTCGAAAGTAACATCGCTATTTACCACAGCTGTCCACTTATCGACATCGCTTTCGACATATTCGCCAATAGGTATTGCGATAGAGTATCCATCTTTTGTATAGCGAAGTGCGTCGATAATTTCTTCGTCACCCTCTATAGACATAATAATTTGAGTTGGTTCAGGTGGAATTTCGTCGATTATATTCTCTACTTTTTCCTCTACTTTATCCTCAATTTCAGGTGTGATAAGTTGGTTTTCCAAATTATCTGTAACGGGGAAGTCGATATTTTCTTGTTTTGGGGTTAAAATAATTGCTACAGAGATGATGAAAGTTATAAGCAAACTACCGAACAATATTATATATTTTGTGTTCATTAAAAAACTCCTTTTTTAGTTATTATTAATATTATATCATAATATTTGCATATTTTCAATAACCGATATGAGTAATTATATAATATTTAAGGCTAAAATTATCAAGAAAAAGGGAATTAATCCTAAAATAATTTCTATTTTTAAAAATTTTCTAAGAACAAAATTTAAAATAATTAGAAATATTTGAAAAACTATCAAAATTAAAAATAGCTTTATTTCAAATTTGCAAAATAGTACTAAGCATATTGTACCAATTGTAAAAGTAATTAGAAAAACGGGTGAAAGAATGGAAAATTCTAGCTTTTTTTTGTTTAAATGCGTAGAAAGCAAGCTGAATGCCATGTTTTTTTTTGAAATATTCGCAGATAAAGAGAAAATAAGCAAATATGCCATTATTATTTGAAAGGGAACACTATATTTAAAAGTATCATCTTCGACTATTTCTGAACCTTTTATATATTGCAAATTATAGTCAAAATCGTTTTGTAAATCATAAAAATAATTGTAATTTTCTTGATAATCGTCTAAAGATATATAAATTTCATTTGTTTTTAAGAAATTTATGGCAATTTCCTTAGAGTTTTGCTTATAAATTTCAGCAAAAAGTCCGTATGAAATGAAATTATGCATAAAATCTGATTCTAAATAAATTTGCGTATAACCATTTTTGTTGTCAAAATAGCCAATATCAATTGTTCCGTCTGCAACACTTTGACGTAAAAAATCTTCGTTTTCAAATTTTTTGACGTTAATATTAGAGAGAGAAGGTTCAAGATTATCATATTCAAGCACTCCGATAGTTATATTTACATCAGAATTTTCTATAAATAAAATATTGAATATTAAAATAAATGGTAGACATAGCGATATAAAAATAAATGCTTTGTTTTTTAGAAAATCTACTAAAAACACCTTGAAAATATTGTAATACATATTAAATTCTCCTTGTTTTTACTATAAAAAAGTAAAAAGATACACAAAAACAGAATAAAATCATCAAAAAAGATGGGCTATCTACAAAAATATTCATAACGTGATATTCTGGTGTAAATATTGCAAGGTTATTTACCGTATCTGGAAGTAAAATTTTCGGAATTATACCACCAGAAATAAATAAAAATAGTGTGTGAGCGATAAAATTTGCTACAATACTAGATATTTCATCAGAAAATAGATTGAATATCAATATTTGTACGCAGATTATAAAAAATCCAGCTATAAATAAAGAAAAAATATTTGTGAAAGATAGATTTAATAGAAAAAATGGTATTAAAAGAAAACTTCCATAAATACACGAGAGTATTAAAATTTTTGAAATATATAAAAAAGAGGCAAGGTTAGTTGCATTTGAAAGCATTTTTATTTGATTACTTTTGAAAAGAATTTCATCAAAAAATATAAAAGTACTTATGAATAATAGATAAATCCAAATTGAAAGGCCATAATGTATATCTAGTGGAAAATTATTGGAATACAAGATGATTTCGTCTTGTAAAGTGTTATTTATTTCTAAAATTTCATAAACAAATGCTAAATTCGTAGAAACAACGAGATTATTATTGTCAAAACCTGCATTTTTAGCAATATCTAAGGTTGCGTACACATTAATTTGTACTTCGTTTAGAATTTGCGAAAAGCTGTCTTTTATGATGTTAATTAAAATGCTATCAATATTTAGCGAATCATTTAGATACAAATCGACTGGCATATTTTCGCCACGCCAAATACTTTCTAACATGTCATACTCTAAAAAAACGCCAGCTAGAACTTGATAGTTTGAAATTAATGAAAATAGTTCGTCAAAGTTCGAAACGAAGACAATTTCGACACGTTCTTTTATAATTTCGATAGATGATGCTAAGGAAACTAACCGTGTAAGTTCTGCATCTTCTGTGAAAACAGCAATTTTAATAG
This sequence comes from Clostridia bacterium, assembly GCA_044426355.1. Lineage (GTDB taxonomy): Bacteria > Bacillota > Clostridia > Oscillospirales > Butyricicoccaceae > CAYJLC01. The sequence goes on from JAWXUO010000004.1 coordinate 43,948, forward strand.
GTTTTTCTTCTAAAAAATTTTGACTTAAATCAACAACAGCCAGACATAAAAGTCCGGCTACTGTTAAGGTTAAAAAGAGTATTAAAGTTTTGCTAAAAATGGTTTTATATGCTGATTTAAAGCAATTTACTATAAATTTCATAAATTAATAGTACATATTAGCTAAGTCTATTAGCTCGTATAATGCTGATATTATGTCATTGTAATAGCCAATTTCGAAAAGTCCTTCTTTTACACTTTCAATAACTGAAATAATCTCAAAATTATAGTACGGATCATAAATTTCTAACGTATTTTCTGTGTCAGCATTTACAGTGATGACCTCTTCGTATGAGTTGTCATAGACTGTGAAATTATTTTTAGATTTACCATAATCGTAAACAAAACCGTATGAATTTGAGTATTCGTCGATATGTAACGATATTTTGCTGTTAGAATTTGTCAGAGAAAATGAAGATAGAGAATAACCATCGAAAAAATAAACTTTATCAAGTAGATTTTCAGCATCTTCAAAACCTATCCAAATTTCTTCGCCAGGTTCGTCAGGGCTTGTTAAAGAAGTTTTAACAACAACACCAGAATTTACATAAAAATCTACAACGAGTGGTATATTTTCTTCGATATAAATTGAGTCATTTAATTCGTCGGCTAAGCTTAAAAGAAATTCCTCGAAAGTTTTATCTGGGAAAGAACTACTGTCTGCAATATGCAAAATATTGTATAATTCTTCTGCGTTGTAGTTTTTATTAAGGAAAGTTATTATTTTTTCACTAGTTAAGATTTCATAATAAAAATCATTGAAAAAATCTTCAACATCAGTTGTGTTAAATTCTATAGTATACTTTTTTGCGTTATATTCGGTTTTTGAAACAGAAACAGTTTCGTTTTCACTTTCGATTATTTCAAAAACGTCACTATAGTCTTTTAAAACATCATAAAAAATATCGTTTACTATAGTGTAAAACTCGACAGAACTTAATAGGCTGTAGTCAACTTCTAGTCCGTAGCTACCAAAAAATGGAACTTGTATAACTAGATTTTGTCCATCACTTTTAACAGTTACATAATCACTATAATTAATGTGGAACATTTCATTTTTTAAATCTGTAGATAATTCAATTGATTCTGAATAACTTGAAAAGGTTGTAAAAGCCTCTTGTTTAAGCATTAATTGAATGTGCTGATAGATTGGTGAAGGCTCTATAATTTCTAAAATATCGTTGTCGATGGTTTTAATAGTGCGAGTTATAGCACTTTCTAAAGAGTCACTTTCGTCTTCTGAAACAAGAAAATTATATGCAAAAGCACCAACACCTGCAAAAAGAGCAAAAGCTACAGTTGCAACAGCTACTTTAAAAAACATGGGAGAATTTTTTGGTTTTTGTTCGGTGTCAAAACCACCGTTTATGATAGGTTGTTGCGTTGCGTTTGTAAAAGGTTGTGGCTCGACGTTGTTTGTCACGGGTTCGTTTTGATTTTGCCCACAATTTTTGCAAAATTTAGCGTTTTCGCTAAGTTCGGTATAACATTTAATACAGTTCATAATTACCTCTAATTAAAATTTTTCATATAATGATTGAACATTATCTAAATTGATTTTTGATGTGTGTTCGTAGTGAACTTGACCATTTTTTAGCACAATACATCTATCGCAAATATTAGCAATTTCTAAAATATTGTGGCTTGAATAAAGAACGCCTAAATTTTTGTTATTTTTTAAATAATTAGTCAAAAGGTCTACCGTTTTTGCATCTAGTGAAGCAAAAGCTTCGTCCATTATGATAAAATCTGGATTATTTAAAAGAGCAATAGCGATAGATATTTTCTTTTTTTGACCTCCAGAAAGCTTAGAAACTTTCTTTTTAGGGTCAGTGTATAAAAATTCGGGTATATTAAGGTCAGATATGTTATAAGCTGATAACCAAATTTTATAATTATCTAAAACTGATAAATTTTCAAATAAAGCAGGTTCTTGGGGAACATAGGCAATTTTTTTTCTATCAAATTCTAAGCTGTCGTTCAATAAAATTTGCCCAGATGTAGGTGCAAGAACACCTGCAAAAATACTCATGAGAGTAGATTTTCCTGAGCCATTGTCGCCTAAAATGCCTAGACACTCTCCTTTTGAAACAGAAATTGAAACATTAGAAAGTATAGTAGTTTTGTTAAAATCTTTGGAAAGATTATTACAGCTTAAATTATACAATTTTTGTTCCACAATTTTGACAAAAAGCATCACTAGAATTTAGACTAGTTCCACAATTTTCGCAAAAGCTTGCAACTGAAGAGTTTGTTTGTGCAGTATTTGTTTGAGCAGGAGGAGGTTGTGTTGCTTCTGCTTCAAGGATTACAAGATTTGCAGTTAAAACAGAGATTTCTTCGTCATATCTTTCAATCATAGTATCGGTTTTTTTGTCGATTTCTTGCATAGCAATAATAGATGCCTCGTAACCTGCGAAACAATCGTTTATATCAATTTCTGTAGTTTCGTTTTTAAATTGTTTGTAAGCTTGCATACCAGCGTTGAAAAGACATTTATCACCATTTGCTTTTTCGGTAGCTTTTTGGTTTTCACGCACGCTATTTGCAGATGATTTTTTAAGCTCAATACTCTTAATTTCTGCACGAACTTTATCTGCAGGGGTTTCTTTTTTAAACATGTTTAACATAATATACTCCTTTAAAATTTTAGTTTAAAACATTACTTTACAATACCAAAAAAAAAGGAAAATGTCAAGTTTTTTTAATAAAGGCAATACCTCATAACTAACGACTTACGCCTTAACAGTCAACTTTTTTGGTAAATTCATGTTACTTTGCACAAAAATCACTTGCAAGACAAAAGTATTACTGCGTATTTTTTATACAAATTAATGAAAAAATTCTCTAAAAAACTTAACTATTATAGTTGTGAGGAATTGTCTTAACTTAGAAAAACAGCACCTATTTTGTTAAATAAGTGCTGTAGTTATTAATGAGTCTTTGTCGTGTCTTTTGAAACTGCAAATTCTGCATTATCTCGTATTGCAAAGTAGAAGATAAAGCACATGAACAAGCCACCGATGATATTTCCTAGAGTAACAGGGATTAGATTTCCTGTTATCATGTTTGCAAAATTCAAATTGCTTGTATCTGCTGTTACTAAGCTTGAATATGCAGGTACGCTATTTGCGAATATACCAACTAAAATATAGTACATATTAGCAACGCAGTGTTCCACTCCAGATATAGCAAAAGCCATTATAGAAAAGAAAATAGCAAATATTTTTCCAGCTCCGTCTGTTACAGCTGTTGCAAATGCGACAGAAGAACAAACTAATATATTACATATAATACCAGATGCTATTGCTTGAGAAAAAGGAATATTTACCTTAGTATTTGCAAGTTTTATTGCGTATTCTGCAAGTCCACCATAAGACATAGAAAGTTGTCCTGAATATGAAACAAGCAGAGCAATTATGAAAGCACCTATAAAATTCGAAATATAAACGATTGATATAACTTTGAAAAATTGACCTAAAGTTACTTTGTGGTCTTTAAAATTTAAAAATAAAAGACAGCTACTTGTAAAAAGTGCTCCACCAGCTAACATAATTAACATAAGCCCTATAGGGAAGGTGAATCCTGCTATTAATTTTGCAAGGCCGTAATTTGAAACATCGTGTACTGCAACGCTTGTAGAACAAGCAGCAAGTGCGATACATAGCCCTCCGAAGATACCTTGAACTAAAAGTCTTAATGCAGGGGTTTCGGCTTTTTTGTGGCCACTGTAGACTGTGTAAGAATAAATTTCTCCTGGTGTTTTTGTTGGATTTGACATAAATGACTCCTTAAAATATATAGATTTATATGAACAAATTTTACCACAAAAATATTAATGTGTCAAATAAAATATTCATGGTTTGTTTTAAAAAAGTTCATAATTTAAATAAAAGTGAGAAAAGTAACCTAGTGTAAAACACGTTGAAAATGTTGAGTTCAAAACTAATTTTTTTTCTGAAAAAATTTTATTTTGAGTGAAAAATAATTTTAGTATGCAATTTAAAAAACTTAAGTATCAAAACATTGGTATTGTCTATGTTTTGGGTCTATTCAAAATTTATTTTTTAAAGATAGTTTTTAGCCTATTTTTAAAACTGTTTGATTTATCATCACTATTTATATTCTTTTGTTTGACATCAATACCTGTAAATTTAAGGATATTTCCATCTTCAAATGATTCAAAACTATCTAAGTTTATGTTTGCAAGAAATTCCATTCCTGTTTCTAATTTAGCAAAGCTGATAACTTGCGTATAGCATTGCTCTAAAGCCTCTGGGTGAAATATTTGTTTACCAAATATTTGTTCTATTTGTTCACGAGTAGCCTCACCTTTTTTTACACCAGGAACATTGGCTCTGTGTGAATATTGAGCAAAAGTCTCATCATAAATCTCATCATATTCTTTTTTTGTCATTTTAACACTAAAAGATATCGTATTTTTCTTTCCTAATTCACTGCTTAATAATTCCATCGTCATCTCCCTATAAAATTTGTAATTTTCAGTAATATTATACTGTATTTTAAATTTTTTGTCAAATATCTGCACAGTTTTCGCTTTATTATAATGTAAGTTTCTTATCAGTAAAAACTGGTAAAAACATTCTAGTTAAACTAAATTTGTAGAACATAAAAAAACCTTAGAAAAATCTAAGATTTATTTTCTCTACTGGGTTTAGATATCAGCAGACTATTTCAAGAGGCTTTGACCTAACCTCTAAATTTATGGCATTATAATTTTTATTATTTTATGTCATATATTCACTCTAAAAGTGTACTAATCCACTACTGCGAATAGTGGATTAGTATAAGATTACTAAAAATACATTCGGAGCTAACCATTTAACAGTCTGCTCTTTATATATTTATAATTACAATAATTTAATTTAAATATCAAGACAATAATACTTATGTTACGGCAAAAAAAATTCGCCAGAGCTTTCGCTAAGACGAATAATGGGTCCAGCGTCACGCTGGTGTCTACTGGGTCTAATTTAGCTGTCGCTTATGAAGTGGCAAAAAAATTCCGTCATAGTAAAAACTACAACGGAAAATGGATGCAACGTCACGTTGCTGGTTGCGGAGGCCAGACTTGAACTGACGACCTTCGGGTTATGAGCCCGACGAGCTACCAACTGCTCCACTCCGCGATATATATTTTGCTTCAAGAAACCTAAGTTGTCTTGAGTGCTATATCATAATATCACTTTGAAAAGTAAATGTCAATAGTTTTATTAAAAAAAAATAATATTTTTTTAAAAATTAAAAACCGTCCCACAAATATACTTCTAAATCGACTAAATAATCGTCTAAAACAGTTATTCCGTCAAGAATAAGCTTTTCTTTTTGCTTATCTATTCCACCAAAAGCAAAACTTTCTGTAAGTTTTCCAAAACGATTTACAACCTTATAGCAGGGAATACAGTCAGGGTCTGGATTATTATGCAAAGCGTATCCTACAGCACGAGAGGCACGAGGCGAGCCACACAAAAAGGCGATTTGTCCATATGTTGAAACATAGCCTTTAGGTATTTTTTTTACAATATCATAAACTTTGTCATAAAAATTCATAGCATCTCCTTATAATAAGTACAAAATTTGTATATTTATATTATAATATATTATTAAAAACACAAATAAAAAAAGTATTGTAATTAACTTGTTAATAGTGTATACTAATATATATAAATTGTCAAATTAATATGTGTAAAATTATGTTTGATTTTTTAGAAAAAACTATTGACAATATTTGCTTAAAATGATAATATATGTTAGTAGGTTTATAAAATTAAAGAATTTGGTAAAACTTCTGTGAGGGAGTGGCACAAAGCTATAGGGACTTTTAAAAAGTTAGCCAGTTGTAAAATTGGCATACTTATTTGTTAAGTATGTTTTTTTATGCAAATTTTTTAAACTTAATATGTTAGATAAAACTTTTGTAAAAAAGTGACACAAAGCTATAGGGACTTTTATTAAAAAAGTCAAATAGTTGGAAAATTTACATACTTTATATATGTATCTTTTTATTGTGCAGTTTTTTACAGAATTTTTTAAAAAACAGATACTAGTATACAAGTTAAAGCTGTTTGACAAGGAAGGTAAAAAATGAAAAAATTTAAAGTATTAGCTCTTTTAGCTATGATGGTAACAATGATTGGCTGTTCGGCAGAAACTACTGAGCAAACAAATAACAACCAAACAAATACAAATAATACTGATTCTACATATAATCAATATTCGCTTTTATCTACAGATGACCCTATCGAGGTTACTCTTTGGCACTATTATGCAGGGTCTGCTCAAGAAAATTTATACGCTATAGTAAATGATTTTAATGCAACAGTAGGTGCACAACAAGGCGTAAAAGTAACTATGGTTTCTAAACCAAATATTGCATCTTTAGAAGTAGAATTAAACGAGGCAGCTCAAGGCGTGGTTTATGCTGACGCAATGCCTTCTATGTTTTTAGCATATGCTGATAAAATACTTGAACTTCAAGGTTTAGGCGTTATAAGTGATATGAACGAGTTCTTTTCTGATGAAGATAAAGAATTTTTAATAGAAGATTTCTTAGAATCAGGAATTATAAATGGCGAGCAAGTTATGCTACCAGTTGTTAAAAGTACTGAAGTTATCTATATAAATGATACGTTATGGCAAGAATTTGCAACTGCAAATGGATATACAGACGAAGACCTTAGAACTTGGGAAGGTTTGCTTGAAGTATCAAAAGCATACTACACATACACAGATGAACAAACACCAAATGTAGCAAATGATGGTAAAGCATTCTTTGGAATGGACTCTTTATCGAATTTTATATCTATTTCTAATATGCAATTAGGTGTAGACCTTTATGATGCAGAAAATGGAAAATCAAATATAGACGAAGAAGTATTTAGAGCATTTTTTGACTACTACGTAGAAGCGTATTCTATGGGACATTTAGACAATATTGCATCTTACAGAACAGATGATATTCGTTCAGGAGATTTAGTTTCGTTTGTTGGTTCTTCAGCAGGTTTTGTATACATGCCAGACTGGATTGAAGTAGACGGAGAAGCTATGGATATTGAATGGAAAAGTTTACCATATCCATATTATGAAGAAGGTTCGCCTTATGTAGTTAGCCAAGGTGCTGGTATTGCCGTTTCTAAAATAAGCGACCAACAGCAACAAGCTTGTGCATTATTTTTAAATTTCTTCTGGGAAGATAACATAGGCTTTGCGATAGACTCAGCATATGTTCCTGTAACAACAGAGTTTTTATATAGCACAGAAGCAGAAAAAAAAGTAATATTTGAAGAATATGAACTTAAAGATAATGAAATTGGTGTATACGAATTAGTTTTAGACCAAATTTCAAATAATGAATTATATCAATCAATGCCTTTTGATGGAAGCTATACTCTAAGAACTGAAATTACAGCATCTTTTGAGCAAATAGCACAAAATATTCGTGAGTTAGTGCGTGAAAAAATTGCGAGTGGTGTAAGCCGTGAAACAGTTTTCGAAGAAATTGACTTAGATTTGTATTTCGAAATGACTATGACTAATTTATACGAAGTTTTAAGTGGTAAAGGCGTACAGTAAGATAAAAAAATACTAGAGAGAGGAGGCTTTTAATGAAAAAAGGAATATCAATAAAATTATGGCTTGGTATAATTCTAATATTACTTACAGTTATGCAAGCTGGAATATTATTAATATCGCTTTATGGCAGAGATTTTTATGGCGAAGTAGATAGACAAAGTATAGACACTTTTAGTACACGTTCTTCGCAACAAGTTTCGGCTGTAAATGACAGGATTTCGCTTATTGTAAAAACTGTAGTAGAATCTAGCATTGAAATTACTAACGCATATACATTAGAAGCAGCTCTTCAAAGTAAACAATTATCAGAAATAGATATTTCAGACACTTCATATTTGAATGCTCAATTATCAGCTTCAAAAACATTGTTGAATTTAATGGATAAGTGTGCTGTGGATTCGGTATATTTTATATTAAATACTGATGAAAATGATGGTGCTGTGAGTGTTGAGATTAAAAATATTTATACAGACCTTGAGGGTGATGGATATTCTGCGTATCAACTATATACAGGAACGAGCCAAATTTCAAAAGCATATGGATTTAATATTCATGCTGATTGGGGACTAAAAATAGATGATAGCGAGCTTTTAAAAAATTATTTTACAAAGCCGATTAAAGCTGTAAAAAATAATCAATACGGAACTATAGAACAATATGGTTATTGGGCTATAGAAGACGATAAAATTACATATTCTATACCTTTGATAAATAACTTAGGTCAAGCTTATGGCGTTGTTGGTATTGGTATTACAAATAACTATTTCTTAGATAATTTTGTAAATGCAAATGACTATTTCTATAATGACAGTTTTTATGCTATTGCAAGCGTTTTAAATGATAGTATATATATTGACGAAACATTACTTAACACAGAATATGTAGAAGAAAATTTTGTAGGAAAAATACCTGTTGCTTTACAAGATAGTGGGCTGTATTATAGTGAAAATATGGCAATTGGTCCTCATTTAATAAAAATTGATGAGCTTTATATGTATAGTTCAAATTCACCGTTTTTAGATGAGAGAGTAGTATATTTAACCATTATTCCAGAAGAACAATTACACCAATATTCTAGCGATATTAAAGAAATTTTCTTTATTGCTTTGGGTATTACAGTTACGTGCGTTTTAATCGCAAGTGGTATAGTATCAGAAGTTACAACAAAACGAATTGTAGGACTTTCACGTAATATTAAAAAAATGAACTATAGTGAAGGACTTAGTTTTGATAAAACAAATTTCCGTGAAATAGACGAGCTTACATCGGAGATTACAGTACTTAACGAACGTGTTATAAAATCTTCTAAAACTCTAAATCATTTATTTGAACTAACAGAACTAAATTTAGGTGGTTTTGAATTTTCTGAAGAAGAACAAAGAATACAAGTTACAGAATACATAGGAAAATTATTAGATTTACACCACCCATACTCTATTTCTGTTGTAGAATGGGGCATGCATTACAACAATCTTACGAAAAACATTATAGATAAAGAAAAAAATATATATCTATATTGGAAAGATGAAGTTCGTCATTACTTAAAAATCATACAAACAAAATCAGATGATGGATTTATAGGTATGGTGCTAGACGTTACTCGTGAAATTGAAGAAGTAATGGACGCAAAATACAAATTAGACTATGATGCACTTACAAAATTGTATAGCAGAACAGCATTTTATCGTAAAGCAGAAGAAATTATTGCAGAAGATAAAGCAAATAAAATCGGTTTGGTTTTATTTATTGACCTTGATAATCTAAAATATGTAAATGATACATATGGGCATGATTATGGTGATAAATACCTTATTGCAGGTAGTAAATTATTCGCTTTAATTGCACAAAATAATGGTATCGCAGCTAGAATGTCTGGTGACGAATTTGCAGTATATTTACATGGTTTTGATGACTATGACCAAGTGCGAAAAATGATAAATGACCACTTAGAGTCGTTTAAATCGGTGTCGATAGATTTACCAGACGGAACAATACAAAGAGTACGATTCTCATCTGGTATAGCATGGTATGGAGTTGATTCTACAGATATTAGCGACCTTGTAAAATTTGCCGATTTTGCAATGTATCAAGCAAAACATACGATGAAAGGTACACTTTGCGAATTTGACCGTAGCATTTACGAAGAAAAAATATTTATGATGGAAAATACAGAGGCTATAAACCAACTTATAGAAGAACGTTTAGTAGAATTTATGTTCCAGCCTATAGTTTCTTTAAAAACTGGTGAAATATTTGCATACGAAGCATTAATGCGTTCAAAACTTGAAGTTTTCAAATCACCTACAGAAGTTTTAAAAGTTGCAACAGCACAATTTAAACTAAAAGAACTAGAAAATATGATTGTTAGCAAAGCTATCGAAGATGCATATGGTAAAAAAGAGCAAATTAATGGAGCGAAAATATTTATAAATAGTATTACTAGCCAAATTATGCCAGAAGATATTTTTGATAATATACAAGATAAATATGGAGATTTCTTAAAGCAAATAGTTATAGAAATAACTGAAGCTGAGGATAACACTCCAGCTAAGATGCGTCAAAAAGTTGCAGCAATTAAAAAATACGGAATGGATATTGCTATAGATGACTTTGGTAGTGGATATTCAAACGAACTTAGAATAATAGCTATAAACCCTGATGTAGTTAAGCTAGATTTAGATTTAATTCAAGGTATCCATAGCGATAAAGACAAGCAAGTGTTGTGTACAAATATCATAACATATTGTCACTCTAAAGACATTGAAATCGTTGCTGAGGGCGTAGAAGATAAAGAAGATTTACAAAAAATTATAGATATTGGTGCAGACTATGTTCAAGGTTTCTATGTATTAAAACCTAATTATGAAATAAAAACTGTTCCAATAACAGTAAAAAGTGAAATCTTGAAAATGCAAGGCGAAGAAACAGAATTATATTAATAAAAAGTGGTAGTATTTTTGCTACCACTTTAGACTGTCGAAAAGTATTTTTGGCAGTCATATTTTTTATATAGAAACTTGAATTTTAAATTCATTTACAAATATCGTACTTTAGTGCTAAAAAAATTATCTTCGATACTTTTTATATCTGTTGTAATTTACGACAGATATAAGTTGAATTGCTATGTAAGGAAAATTTATGTTAAGGAGAAAGCTTTATTTTTTCGTGTTTGGGTTAGATTTTAAAATTTTAAAAGAGAATTTAGGTATTATGACAGAGATTTAAGACTTTCAGTTTCTAAAATTTTAACCACCTGACATGGACGCAAAGATGGTTAAAATTAGAGTAATAAACAAGTTTGTAACTTTTGAAATATTTTTTTTATGCAAAACGCTTGATTTTATACCAAGAAAATGATATAATTATATAAATAGTAAATATGAGGTGAATTGTGAAAAAAACACTTGTCGTTGTAATAGATGGTATGGGTGGTGGAATTGGCAAAAGCATTGTAGGGAATTTACATAATGAAAATATAAGGCTTGTGGCTTTAGGCACAAACGATGTAGCTACGAATAATATGCTAAAAGCTGGTGCTCACGAAGGGTATACTGGCGAGGAAAATATTGTAGAATATGTCAAAAAAGCTGATTTGATAATTGGCGTTATGGGAATTTTGATACCAAATAGTTTGCTAGGCGAGTTTTCTACAGAAATAGTTACGTCAATTTTTAAAAGCACAGCAGTAAAAGTTTTAGTACCGATGAATAAATGTGGTATTAAAATTGCTTGCGAAGAAAATATACTTTCGTATCATATAGACTATGCTATTAAAATATCAAAAGATGAAATAAAAAATTTAAACCACGAAGGTTTATAGGTTGAAAAACTTATAAGCCTTCTTTTTTTGAGGTGGAAATGAAAAAATATTTAATTTTAGTTTTATTATTAAGTTTAGTAGGTTGCCAAAGTGGCGAAATTAGAGATAAAAATACACTTGTTATTGCTTTGACTAGCGAGCCTGCTGAGGGGTTTGACCCATGCGTTGGGTATGGCAGATATGGTAGCCCTTTAATTCAAAGTACGCTCATAAAGTTTGATGCAGACATGGAAATTGAATATGATTTAGCGACAGATTTTTCTATAAGTGATGACGGTTTAGTGTGGACTTTTATTATACGAGATGATGCTTTTTTAAGCAATGGAGAGAAAATTACAGCAAAAGATGTAGCTTTTACGTATGAAACTGCGAAAAATAGTGGTTCTGTAGTGGATTTGTCAGTTTTAGACCATGTTAATGTAATAGATGACGAAAAAGTTGAATTTCATTTAAAAACTCCACAAATCACGTTTATGTTCACGGTGGCTCAAACTGGGATTGTTCCAAAAGAATATTATGACGAAAATTATTACAAAGAGCCTATTGGGAGTGGTGCATTTACAATGCTTCAATGGGATAAAGGTCAGCAAGTTATCTTGGGTATAAATGAATATTATTACGGTGAAAAACCAAATTTTGAGCAAGTTACAATACTTTTTATGAACTACGAAACAGCGTATTTATCAGCACAAAAGGGCTTAGTTGATGTGGCGATTAGCAATTCTAATTACGCTTTTTTAGAGATAGACGGAATGACTTTAAGAAGTTTTGAAACTATAGATAACAGAGGAATTACACTGCCAGTGCTTGCAAATATAGGAGAAACTACACAAGATGGCTACGTAATTGGGAATAATGTTACGGCTGATATTGCAATTCGTAATGCACTAAATTATGGTATTAATCGTGAGCAAATTATCATAGATTGCTTAAACGGATACGGAATTGAGGCTTTTTCTGAGTGCGATGGAATGCCGTGGGGAAATGATGGCATAGCAGTGGATTACGATTTTCAAAAAGCTGTAGAAATTTTAGAAAATGCTGGTTGGATATTAAATTCTAACACTAAAATACGTGAAAAAGACGGAGAAACTGCAAAATTTACATTACTTTATACCTTAGATGATGAAATACGACAAGCTTTGTCATATGCAGTTGCAATTTATGCAAAAGAACTCGGAATTTTAATAGATGTCGAGGGTACGAGTTGGGACGATATTGATAAAAGAATGTTTAGTTGTGCCGTTTTGTTTGGTTGGGGGTCGCAAAATCCACTAGAAACCTATTATTTATATCATAGCTCAAATATGGGCGTGGATTACTATAATCCAGAAAACTATAGCAGTGAAACGACGGATTTTAATATAGAAATGGCGATGAATTCCACTGATTATGATATTTCAATGGAATATTTTAAAAAGGTGCAAATTGATGATTTTGATGGTGTATCTAATGAAAATCCGTGGATATGGCTTGTAAATATCGACCATTTATACTATGTGAGAGATGATTTGTATTTAGGTGAACAAAAAATTCAACCTCATGGTCATTCGTGGCCTTTAGTTGGAAATTTAGCTGAGTGGAAATGGGAAGAATGATAAAATTTATTATAAAAAAAACTGTAAGATTGCTCGCACTTTTGCTTTTCGTAAGCTTAGTAACGTTTATTTTAATAGAAATTTCGCCGATAGACCCAATTCGAGCATACATAACCTCTGCAGATGCAGTATCTCCAGAGCAAAAACAAGAAATTGAGAGCTATTTTGGACTAGATAAATCACCTATAAGTCGATATTTTGAGTGGATAAAAAATATATGTACAGGAAATTTAGGGATTTCGATAATTTATAGAATACCAGTTTTAGATGTGATTTCGCAAAAATTTGTAAATTCACTGATACTTATGCTGTCAAGTTTTCTATTATCAGGTGTTTTAGGGCTAATGTTTGGGATTTTAATGGGTCAAAATGAAAAAATTGATAAAATTCTGAGACCTATTTGTTTAATTATTTCAGCTATGCCGACTTTTTTTGTAGGAATAATATTTTTGATAGTTTTTTCTGTAAAACTTGGAATTTTTCCATTAGCTTTTAGTGTGCCAGTCGGTGTTTTAGCAGAAAATGTTAGTTTTTATGATAATTTAAGGCATATGGTTTTGCCTGTGCTTACGCTTAGTTTTGTGTCATTTGCACCACTTGCACTGCACACACGTGAAAAAGTTATCGAAATTATGGGAGAAGACTATATTTTGCTTGCAAAAACAAGAGGGTTTTCTCAAAAACAGATAATTTCTAGGCATTTACTTCGTAATATTTTACTTCCGTTTATTACTTTGCAATTTGCGTCACTTAGTGAAATTTTCGGTGGAAGTATACTTGCAGAAACTGTGTTTTCATACCCAGGTCTTGGGAGCGTGATTGTTACTGCAGGGCTTCGTGGAGATGTAACTTTGCTTCTTGGCGTTACGATGTTTAGCTGTGTTTTCGTGTTTTTGGGGAATTTTATAGCTAATATTTTATATGCAATTATCGACCCTAAAATTAGATTTGAGGAAAATTTATGAGAAGTGAAAATATAAAAATTTTGAGCATTATAACCATAATGATTTTGATAATTATTTCAGGAATAGTACTCAGTGAACAGGCTTTAGCGTTAGATTTTTCGATAAAAAACACTGCTCCTTGCCTAAAATATATTTTTGGAACAGATACATATGGACGTGATATTTTTGCAAGAACACTAAGTGGGCTGTCAAAAAGCTTGATTTTAGGGATTTTGGCATCGTGTTTAAGTGGAATTTTAGCGTTAATTATAGGAATTATCGCAGGAACTGCACCTAAATTTATAGATGAAATGATAAACTTTGTAATAGACGCAATTATGAGCATACCACATTTGATACTTTTGATTTTAATATCATTCTGCCTTGGAAAAGGTCTGTTCGGTGTGGTTACGGGTACAATTTTGACGCATTGGACATCATTAGCT
>JAWXUO010000084.1:0-3098 GCA_044426355.1 Clostridia bacterium
AAATTTTTACACGATTTTTAGTAATCGTGTGCTTTGCTGTGCCTTTTTTTATGAGAAATATGTGATTTGTTGATTTTATGATTGGGATTTACTGGGTATTTTCTTAACTTAATGGTATTGTTCGTTTTAGGGGAGCGTTTTTTCTATACAAATTATATTGTGGCAAAAATTCAGAGTATTTCAAATTTTGCTCCAAAGCGTAATTTTTCGCACATAAATCAATACCTTTTGCACCACCTGATACAATTTCGGTGGTGTTTTTAGGTAAATGTTCGCCTAAATTTTCTATTTTAAGACTTCTTGAACCTATTACTGCTATTTTCATAATAAATCTCCTTTTTAAATGAATGAACCTATTTTGAGTTCTTAGTTACATAATATCATATTTTCACTATAAAATAAACCTATAATAAATTTAAAGTAGGTGCATTATGAAAGATGTAAAACATTTATCATTAAGAATAGAAAATGAAATGTTGCAAAAATTCAAGTCCGTTTGTGCGTATGAAGGTAGGTCGGCAAATAGTCAACTTCTTATTTTTATCAGAAATTCTATTTCAGAATTTGAAAAGGAACACGGTAAAATTGAAATCGACGAATAAAAAAACTTTTACTGAATATACTTGATTTAGCTGATTTTTTATGTTATAATTTAAATTAGCTAAACGAGAGTATGTTCTATGAACACACGAAAACCCCACGAGTTCGCACCTCGTGGGGTTTTATTTTAGACTAATTGTCGCTAATTCCTATCTAGCCATTTATAAATGAAGTAGCTAACAACATTTATTATGATAGAAATTAAAAACGAGAGTATCATTTCCATGAAACACACCTCCAATCTGTTGTAAGAGTGGACGCGACAACATTAATATTTTAGCATACTTTGTCTTATTAGTCTATATTATTTGTTCTCCCATTTTTTATATCATCCTCTCGCATTTCTAAAATTTTCTAATTTGTTCCATAAAAAGACCCGACCTTTCGCCTGAAAGTCCTTTGCGATTTCCTGATGCGATGCTTAAATCTTGACATGGCGAACCTCCACAAATAATATCAACAGGTGGTATTTTTGCTCCATCAATTTTTGTAATATCTCCAAGATGTAGCATATTAGGAAATCTTATTTTTGTAACTTCCATTGGGAATTTTTCTATTTCCTATGCCCATATCGGAGTGATTCCTAAACGCTCACTCGCAAGTGGAAATCCACCGATTCCATCAAAAAGGCTACCTAGTGTTAGCATAATTAGCTTCCTCTGTTGTTACTCGTCTGATTTTTATATAGCAACTTGACTTTTAATAGTCTTACTATTATATTTGTAAATTCATTTACAAATATCGCACTTTAGTGCGAAAAAGTTGTCTATTCAGCAATAACTTGACGTATTTATGCGTCAAAAAGTATCTTTGATACTTTTTATATCTGTCGTAATTTGCGACAGATATAAGTTGAATTGCTATATTTAAATTTCTTGAAAAAGCTACTTCTTCGAGCATACCTTGAGATATTTCTTCACCGAAAATCCATAGCTCATCGCATTTAAACATCATTTGTTTACCCATAATCAAAGCTTTTTCTCGCTCTCGTGGTATATCATCGTTTAAAAATTCTGGTAAAATTAAGTGTGGGCAATAAAAATTGTGATTTTGATTTATCACATATTGACAGCATTTTTAGTCTGCATTTTTCAAAGTGTCACCACGAAAGGGTGAGGCTACATAAATTAATTTCATTTTTTTATTGCAAATCCTCAAATAATCCGTTTTTATGCTCCGAAATCTCCAAACCTACAATAATCCCAAGTATAAAACTGTTGTATTTGCTAAAACTATTTTGCTCGGCACTTAAAGCGTTTAGCAAACATTCATAATCTTCAAAGTGTGATTTTTCGTTTAAATTCATATTTTCAGTTAAAATTGCACGGTTTTTATTAATTTTCTCGAGTAATTCTTGTGTAATTTTGGTTTTTATGTACTTTTCTTCCCAAATTAGAAAATTTCCATCAAAGATTGCTTTTAGTATTGTTTCATTCATTTTTAAATATCCTCCTAAAAATTTAAACTACTTAAAAATAGTTTAAATGCTGTAATAAGTTTAATTATAAACTATGTAGTTGTTTTTGTCAAGGTCTTATAAACTTGTAAGTAGTTTTAATGATTTTAAAGTTGATTTTAGTGCTAAAATAGTGTATTATTAAAGTATAAGGAGTGATTATTTTGCAAAGTATGGCTATAAAAATTAAAACAATTCTGCTAGAACGAAAAATGACAATAAAAGAATTAAGTAATTTAATTAACACTAGTGCTGGAAATTTAGGAAATAAACTTAGACGTGATAATTTAAGTATAAAAGAACTTTCTGAAATTGCTGAAGCCTTAAATTGTGATTTTGATGGTACTTTCACATTAAGAGATACAGGTAAAAAAATATAATTTAAGCCTACAAATTCAGTTGATTTGTAGGTTTCTTTAATGATTTTTTAAGCTTTCAACTACGATTTTAGTTCCAAGTTTAAAGCTTAATTCGTTTTGCTCGCACATTTCTAGGTGATTTCTTATAAATTACACGATAAATTTATGTAGTTATATTTTTTGTTTGATGAATAAAAAACACAGAAAATAATAGTTTTATTATCGAGTATTTTTATGATATATAACATAAAATATACAAATAAATTGAGTGTAGTTTGTAAGATTTCGCCTATACGCATTGTTGGTATTCTTCTCGGTTTTCTGGAACTTCTTCTTGAACAAATATTGTTCCATTATACATTTTTCGTTTATATTGCATTTATTGTACGGGAAGAAGTGATATTTTAGTAGAAATTAAGACGAAATATGCGTGTCGAGGCACTCGTCCCTCCTAAAAATACAAAAACCAAGGATTATTCGTCCTCGGTGTCTGTAAGTTCTGTATTTATTTCAGTATTTTCTTCTTCTGTATTTTCAATTAAAGCTTTTTCAATTATCTCTATTAAAAAGGCTTTTTGAGTAATTTTATTAGTTTTTAAATGAATTTGTTCGCGTCATAAGTTCGCTTGGGATTTGAATTGCTAAAGTTCTTGTATCTTCCATTTGTGACCTCTTTTCTTTCA
>JAWXUO010000044.1:0-17012 GCA_044426355.1 Clostridia bacterium
ATTTTATAACTTGTACCAGTAAATTTTTTTACTAAAAGTAGTGTTTTTATTTTGACACTCGCCGTTTGGCAGTTCTTGTATCGTCAAGAACTCAATCGAAAAACTTTTTAGAAAAGTTTTACAAAATTCACTGTTTTGATTTATTTTATTTATAATAATTCGGCTTGAGTGGAGCTTAATAGGCTTGCTTTGTTCACCACTAACGTTCACTTTTGCTATATTTTTACTTATCTAATAGCACAAAACAGCCTTAATTTAAGTGTTCTTTTATATTTATAAGATTAATGCATACTTTTTAGTAAAAAGTAAGTAGTTTTTTATTTTTCTTTAATTTTAAACTCTGCACAGACTAATTACGCATAAAAAAGTTCAAGCACAAATTAGGTGCTTTTTGACTGAAAATTTAAGCTTATACATAAATTCGCATAAGCTATAGCTTAGTCTAAAACGCAAAGTCTTAAAATCACTTTACACCGAACCGTCAAAACCTAAATCAATCCACTACTTTGTTTTGCTAAAACTTTTCTAAAAAGTTTTTCTTTTGAGTTCTTGTAGATACAAGAACTGCCAAACGGCGAGTGTTAAAAGTAAAAACACTACTTTAGGTAATAAATTTAATTACCACAAATAATAAAACTAGTAAGCCAAACGGCGAGTGCCAATAAAAAACATTACTTTAATTAATAACCTTAATTGGTACAAATCATAAAAATTATGTTTTTATGGCACTTTATGTTGCACAAAATAACCTAAAACTATTATACCGAATGCCTCAAACCCTCTATTTTTTAATAAAAAAAGACCTTACAAGTGATTTTTTCACTCGTAAAGTCGTAATTTCTACATAGGTTTTGTCTTAATTTGTTTAAAAGCTCTCGGATATTTTTTATTAGTATTTTCTATTTTTGTAATAATCACTATTCTATGCACAATATCAGTCGTTGGTATTTGATAGTCATAAATATCCTCAACCATTCCTCCAAGCCTTTCTATTGCTTCATGCGACTGTTCGATTTCCTCATCGCAATTAATGCTCTTCATTGCTAAAAACAGTCCCCCCATTTTTACAAAAGGTAAACACAATTCGCATAATGTAGAAAGTGGTGCTACTGCACGTGACACAGCAATATCAAATTTCTCACGATATTTTTTATTATGTCCAAATTCTTCGGCACGTCCATGTATCGCCTCGAAATTTTTAAGGTCTGCACCTAAATCATTTAAAAAATCAATACGCTTTTTTTGGCTATCTAGCATAGTCATTTGTATACTATTTAGATAAAGTTTCATAGGCATTGACGGAAAACCTGCTCCACAACCAACATCTATTACCTTTTTGCAATCAAAATCTTCTGCTAAATTTAGTGATAAACTGTCTAAAATATGCTTTGTTGCAAAGTCATAAGGGTCGGTTATTGCTGTTAAATCCATAACTTTGTTTTTTTCTAGCACTTTTTCGCTAAAATCAACTAATTTATCAACCGTTTTTTCTCTATCGTCAAGTTCCCACTCCGAAAGTCCCTTTAATATAGTTTCTCTAAGCATTTTTTTCCCCCTCTGTCGATACAAAAATCATAAGTGCTGTTATATCAGCAGGATTTACACCAGAAATTCGTGACGCTTGACCAAAATTAACTGGACGTATTTTATCCAATTTTTGTCTTGCCTCAAGGCGAAGTGATGCAATATTTAGATAATCTATATCTTGTGGCAACAATTTATCTTCGAATTTTTTGAAATTTTCTGCATCTTTTAATTGTCTGTCGATATATCCTTGATATTTTAGTAAAATTTCTACCTGTTCTTTGATAGCAATAGGTAAATCTTCTCTTTTTGGGTCTAAAACCTTAGTAAATTCATAAGTTACCTCAGGTCTTTTTATAAGGTCGGATATTTTTGCACCAGATTTTAAAGGTGTACTATTAATACTTATCAAAGCATCATTTACTTCTTTCGAGTTTGTCACAGTAGTTTTACACAACCTGTGGATTTCTTTTTGGACAATTTCGTATTTTTCTATAGTTTTCGCAAGTCTTTCATCAGAATTTAAACCAACTCTATGTCCTAGATGAACTAATCTTTGGTCTGCATTATCTTGACGCAAAATTAAGCGATATTCCGAACGTGAAGTCATCATTCTATATGGCTCGTTTGTTCCTCTTGTAACTAAATCGTCGATAAGCGTGCCTATATATGCATCTGCACGGTTTAAAATTAGTGGTTCTTTACCTTTTATCTTTAAAGATGCATTTATTCCTGCAATAAGTCCTAATGCTCCAGCCTCTTCGTATCCAGATGTTCCACAAAATTGACCTGCTCCATAAAGTCCTGAAATTTTCTTAGTTTCAAGCGTTGGATACAGCTCTAAAGGGTCGATACAATCATATTCTATAGCATACGCAGGACGCATTATCTCTACACTTTCAAGCCCTTTTATAGTTTGCATAAAAGCAACTTGTACATCTTCTGGAAGCGAACTTGACATTCCTTGCACATACATTTCCTCTGTATCAAGTCCCATAGGCTCGATAAAAAGCTGATGTCGTGGTTTTTCTGAAAAACGAACGATTTTATCTTCTATAGATGGACAATATCTAGGACCTGTCCCCTCGATTTGACCAGAATATAAAGGTGAACGATGCAAATTCTCTCGAATTACCTCATGCGTTTGCTCATTTGTATAAGTTAAATGGCACGCAACCTTATTTTCAAGCTCTTTTTCTGTTTCAAAAGAAAACGGAACAATATCCGTATCGCCCTCTTGAATTTCCATTTTAGAAAAATCAACACTTTTGCGATTTATACGAGCAGGTGTTCCAGTTTTAAATCTCATAAGATTTATCCCCAAGCTGTTGATACTTTCTGTTAATGAATTTGTAGCAAACATACCATCAGGGCCACCCTCATAAGCTAGGTCACCTATTATTATTTTGCCACGCAAAAATGTTCCAGTTGCAATAATTACAGCAGAAACATTATAAATTGCACCTGTTTTTGCAAAAACTCCAGTAACTTTTCCATCTTCTACTATTATTTCTGCTATTTCATTTTGTTTTAGATACAAATTATCTTGTGTTTCTAAAACTTTTTTCATATATCTTTTATAATAATCACGGTCTGCTTGGGCTCTTAAAGAATGTACGGCAGGGCCTTTTCCACGGTTTAACATTCTATATTGAATACAAGAATGGTCTGCCGAAATTGCCATTTGACCACCTAAAGCGTCAATTTCACGCACTAAATGACCTTTTGCCGTGCCACCTATAGCAGGATTACACGGCATATTGCCTACAGCATCTAAATTTACAGTAAAACACAAAGTTTTTAGCCCCATTCTTGCACAAGCAAGCGAGGCTTCTATTCCAGCATGACCAGCTCCTATTACAGCTACATCATAAGTTCCAGCATTAAATTTTTGCATTTTTTCACCTACTTACCTACACAGAAATTTTCAAATATTTTGTTTATAACATCTTCTGTTACAGATTTTCCTGTAATTTGCGAAAGCTCGACCATCGCACCCTCAGCGTCCATAGTTACAGCGTCTGGTGTCATTCCCATTTGTAACGCATTTAGAGCTTCTTTACATCTGTTTCCAGCTCTTTCTATAGCTTCGGCTTGTCTTGCATTCGTTATAATTTCGCCATTATAAGAAATATCTTGCATACCGATTATCTCTAGTATTTTTTCGGTAATTTTTTCCATATTTACATTGTTTTTCGCAGAGATTTCCACAACATGTGCAAAAGTTTGTGTAATCTTTTGCATATCTATATTTCGCTCTAAATCCGATTTATTTATTATTGCTATACAATTTTTTTCTTCTATTTTAGAAATTGCAAGCATATCGTCACAATCAAGCTTTTGATTTCCATCAAAAACAGCTAAAACAATTTTAGAATTTGCTACATTTTCGATAGCTCTCTCTACACCGATTTTTTCTACCTCGTCTGTTGTTTCTCGAAGTCCTGCTGTATCTGATAATTTTAACGCAATTGGTCCTACTTTTATATATTCTTCGATAATATCTCGTGTAGTTCCTGCAATATTTGTAACTATCGCCTTTTCTTTTCCAGATAAAGCATTTAAAATAGATGATTTTCCTACATTTGGTTTACCTATTATCGCACAATCTATGCCATCTCGCATAATTTTTCCTTTTTCAAAACTTTTTGCTAAAGAAAAAAGCTCGTTTGTTGCATTTGTTAAAACTTTTAACGAATTTTCATAAGTAAAAGGGTCGATTTCTTCGTCTGGATAGTCTACAAGGGCATGAAAATGGGCAATGAGTTCTACAACATCATTGCTTATCTTTGTTATTTTGTTTTCTACTACTCCACCTAGCTGACCTACAGCATTTTGTGCAACTTCTAAAGTTTTTGCAGAGATTATGTCAGAAACTGCTTCTGAAGCTGATAAATCTAGCTTGCCCGATAAAAACGCTCTTTTGGTAAACTCTCCAGCTAAAGCAAGTCTTGCACCATTTTTAACACAATTTTTTAAAGTTTCTTCTAAAATCGCAGTAGAACCATGACATTGAATTTCTGCCATATCTTCTCCTGTATACGTATTAGGACCTTTCATAAAAACTGCTAAACAATGGTCGATAGGCACATCTTCTCTTGAAAAAAGTGTGCCTATTGTCATTTTTCTGCTAGGACTTGTAGAAAGTCTTTCGCTATATGTTGGTTTAAATATTTTATCCACAACTTGTGGAGTATTAGGACCACTTATTCGTACTATTCCGATAGCACTTGTTACAGGTGGTGTCGAGATAGCTGTTATAGTTTCATTCATAAGCTACTCCTATTTATCTTTTTTTCCTTCGCCAAATCCGATAACAACACGACGGCTTGGTTCTTTTCCTGTAGAATAAGTATAAACTCCTTCGAAATCTTGTAAAACTTCGTGAATTTTTCTTCTTTCATAAGGATTCATTGGTTCTAAAGTCATATTTTTCTTGTTTTTAAGTACTTTATTACCCATTTTATAAGCTAATTTTTCTAACGTTAAATCTCTTTTTTCTCTGTAGTTTTCGCAGTTTAAACGAACTTTAACATCTTTTTCTTCGCTTTTTTTAGATACTAAATTTGCAATATATTGAATAGCATCTAAAGTATCTCCACGTCTACCTATCGCATTTCCTAAGTTTTCACCTTCGATACATGCGTTTACAGTATCTGCATCGCCTACTAAAATTTCGCAAGTTCCGTTTATATCCATTTTTTCTAAAAGACCATCTATAAATTCTTTAACTATTTGCTCTTTTTCTGTTAAAACTTCTTTTTTAGGTATAACAGGGAATGTTTTTTCTTCGAAATTTTGTTTTTCAGAATTTTTTGGCTCATATGAAGTTTTTTCTTGTGCTTTTTTTGGTGCTTTTTCTTTTATTTCTGTTTTAACTTCTGCCTTAGGCTCTTTTTTAGGTTCATCTTTAACTTCTTTTTTAACAGCTTGTTTAGGCTCATGTTTAACTTCTTTTGTTTTTTCTTCTTTTGTTTCTTTTAAAGTTAAACGAACTTTAGCTTTTGATGCCCCAAACCCAAAAAATCCTGATTTTGGTTGGCTTAAAACTTCTCTTTCTACTTCATCTATAGATACATCAAGTTCACTAAGACCTCTTTGAATTGCTTCTGCAACGGTGTTTCCTTGTACTTCAATACTTTTTGGCATAATTTTCACCTCTTATTTTTTCTTTTTGTTCTTTTTTTCTTCTTCTTTTCTTTTTTGGTCTTCTTTTTTTAGTTCTATCTCTTTTAATCTATTTCTTTCTGCACGTTCTGCAGTTTCTTTTTTCAAAGCTTCTTCTTGTTCTTCAAGTTTATTTACATATTTGGTTAAAAACACTTCTTGAATCATAGATAGAATATTACCAGTTATTAAATATACACCGATACCAGCTGGTAAAATAAAACCAAAGTATGCTGACATAAATGGCATAGTTATCATCATAGATTTCATCGCAGGTGGTTGTTCTACATCTTTTGTTCCTTGCATTTTTTGCGTTACTTGCATAGAAAAATACGAAATTATGCCTGATAAAACAGGTATTAATATTAATAATTTAGGTCCTGATGTTAAACTTGGTGTCATAGCTAGGTTAAAACCTAAGAAATCAAAGTCAATTTTCATTAAATTCTCTGAAATACCTGCTACTTTATCAAAATTATTAAAAACTTGGCTTGCAATATTAATTTCTGACAATCTTAAAGATGTTACTTCTATATTCAAAATAGAGGCTATTTGCATTATTTTTTCTTCTTCAATACGCATAATATACGTTAAAGGTTGTTGTATTACATAGTATAAACCTATCATAATTGGCATTGTGATAAGTGTTGGCAAACACGAGCCTGCTGGATTTACTTGCTCATCTTGATAGATTTTTGCAATTTCCTCTTGTTGCTTTTGTTTGTTGTTCGCATATTTTTTTTGAATTTCTTGTATTCTAGGTTGTAGTTTTTGTACTTGTTTTATAGATCTTTTACTTTTTAACATAAGTGGTAATAAAATCAACTTTGTAAATACAGTAAAAACTATTAAAGACAGACCATACGAACCAATTAATTCATAAATAAGCTTTAATACCCAACCAAATGGAATTGCGATGAAATCAAACATTAATATTCCTCCAATGTTTTAAATGTTTTTTTAAGGAACAGGGTCGTAAAATCCTCTTTTTGTAAAAGGATTGCATCTTCCTATTCTTTTTATTGCAAGATAACTTCCTTTTATAACTCCATATTTATCAATAGCTTCTATTGCATAACATGAACATGTAGGAATATATCTACAACATGGTGTTTTATAGCGTGAGTACCCATATTGGTACATAAATATCAATTTTTTAACTAGTTTTTTCGCTAGATTGTTCATCATAAACACCTAACTTTCTTAAGTTTTTGTAAAGAGATTTTTCGATTTGTTCGTAGCTTGCACCTTTTGCTTGTGTTCTCGCAACAACTACTATATCTATCCCATTTTTTACAGATGCTTTTTTAAGATGAAAAGCACTTTTTATTATTCTTCTTATTTTGTTTCTTCCTACAGCTTTATCTATTTTGTTACTAACTGTTATACCAAGTCGTGGTATTTTTTTGTAGTTTTTAAAGATATATACTGCAAGAAAACTATCGGCACAAGACTTGCCTCTTTTGTAGACACGTCTAAATTCGTAGTTTTCTTTGATAGATTCTATTTTTTTCATTTTTTCTCCTTTAAAATAAAGCTAAATGCCCGTTTGCACTTTATTTTAAGCTAAATTATGAAATACGATGGCCAAATTTTTTGCCAAAGCTACGGTTATTATTACCGCCATTAAAAAACATAGGTCGCCTTTATGGCGACCATTAATATAGCAATTTACTTAGTGTGTAAGTCTTGCTCTGCCTCTTGCACGTCTTTTAGCTAGAATTTTTCTTCCACTAGAAGTTTTCATTCTTTTTCTAAAACCATGTTCTTTGCTACGTTGACGTTTTTTAGGTTGATATGTTCTTGTCATATTAACACCTCCCATTAGTATTTTTTTATACGGGCACAGGCACAGGTCCAATCAGTTGGGCATATGCCACTGCCTGTACTTACCGTTTAATTATTATACTACATGCTTTTTAATTTGTCAATATTTTTTTTATTATTTATATGTATATTAAAGTTGCTTTTTTTTTATTTTTAGTGTATAATAATATTTGTATACTTAATTGAAAATAAAGGAGATAGATAAATAAATATGAATTCAGTTTTAGATGTATGGAAAATGGCACTAGACGTACTCGAATCAAGACTTACCCATGTTACAATAGGAGCATGGTTTCAAGATATAACCCCTATAAGCTTTATAGATAATGTTTTAATTTTAACCACTCCAAACGAGTTTAAAAAAGAAATTTTAGAAGAAAGATTTTTAAGCCACATAAAAGAAGCTTTTAGTGATTTATTTTCGACTGACATTACCGTTATTATTCAAACTACCGAAAATGTAGAAGTTTTAGAAAAAAAAGAAGTTTTAGAAGATTTTATTAATAACGAATATACTTTTGAAAAATTTATCGTAGGTAAATCAAATGCTTTTGCACATGCTGCAGCTATTTCTGTTGCTTCAAATCCTGCTACGGATTATAATCCACTACTTATTTACGGACCATCGGGTCTTGGTAAAACACACTTACTAAATGCTATTTCATATGTTATTAAAAAGAACAACAACAACGCTCGAATTGTTTATATAAAAGGTGAAGATTTTACAAACGAACTTATTCATTCTATTCAAACAAATGATTCTGAAAGTTTTCGTGATAAATATCGCATGGCAGACTTGCTTTTGATAGACGATATTCAATTTATCGCAGGAAAAACACAAACTCAAGAAGAATTTTTCCATACTTTTAACTTTTTACACGAATCTAAAAAACAAATCGTTTTAACTTCGGATAGACCACCTAAAGAAATTCATACACTAGAAGACCGTTTAAAAACACGTTTTGAATGGGGACTTTTAGCAGATATTCAGCCACCAGACTACGAAACACGTCTTGCTATTATAAATGAAAAATCTAAAAATCTTGGAATTTACTTAGAACCTGAGATTGCAAACTTAATTGCAACATCTATTAATTCTAATGTTCGTCAGCTAGAAGGTACTGTTAAAAAAATTCTTGCTTTGCATAAGCTAATGAACAAACCTATAAACCTTGAACTTGCAGAAATTGCAATAAAAGATGTATTTAGCGAAAGTCCTGGACTAAAACCTACTCCTAAACTTATAATAGAAGAAGTTGGTAACTACTATAATATTACATCAGACCAAATTATTTCTAATAATAGGTCTAAAGATATGACAGAACCACGCCAAATCGCAATGTATCTTGTTCGTAATTTAACGGAATACTCTTTACCAGAAATGGGTAAAGTCTTTTCTCGTGACCACTCAACTGTTTTACACTCTACAAAAAAAGTAGAAAATTTAATTAAAGAAAATCCTGATGTAAAAAACATCATAGATGACCTTACAAAAAATATTCAAAACAAATAAAATTATCCACAACTTAATGTGTACTGTTTATAAAAACCTGTTTATAACTTTTTTAAACAATTTTGCCTGTTTATTATTTTAAATTTTATACACAACCTATTGTTAATAAAAAAAGTATCTATAAACTTGTCTACAAAGGCATTTTTTAGCTTGTTTTTAGGCTTATCCACATTATTCATACCCCTACTACTACTACTAAAACATTAATATTATTCTTTTTAATGGAGGAAAATAATGAAATTTTCTTGTGAAAAATTTATTTTACAAAATGCAGTTAATTCTGCAATTAAAGCTGTATCAACTAAAACAACTATGAACGTTTTAGAATGTTTACACATTACAGCAACTGAAGAAATTATTACAATTTCTGGTTTTGATCTTAACATGGCTATTAAAACTACTTTTGAAGCTAATATATTTAATCAAGGTTCTTGTCTTATAAATGCAAAGCTTCTTTTAGATATTTTAAGAAAACTACCAGATGATGAAATAACTATAACTGTAAACGATGATTTAAAAGCTAAAATAGTTTGTGGTAAAGCTATTTTTGATATTATGACTATAGATTCTAGTGAATTTCCTGAAATTCCTATGATAGAAAAACAAAAATTCTTTCAAATTAATAGTCCTTTGCTTAAAGAAATTATAAATCAAACTAAATTTGCAAAATCCGATAATGAAAGCAAACTTATTCATACAGGATTTTTATTTGAACTTACAAAAGACGAACTAACTGTAGTTACTGTTGATGGATACAGATTAGCTCTTCGCCGTGAAAAAATAGCTATGCACACACTTGAAGAAACTTCTTTTGTAATTCCAGGAACTGCTTTAATAGAGCTTGAAAAACTTTTAGGTGAAGAAGATGTATATATTTTTCTTGATGAAAAGCATATTCTTTTTGAAATTAATAATATAATTCTAACAACTAGACTTATTGACGGTGAATTTTTAAAATATAAAGAATCTATACCAAAAGATTTGAATAATACTATTTCTTGCGAAATTCAAGGTTTAAAAAGCACTATAGACAGAGTTTCTCTTATTATTTCTGAGCAAATAAAAAATCCTATACGTTTTACTTTTGAAGATAATATAATAAAGCTATCTTGTATCACAACAATAGGTAAATCTTATGATGAATTTCACTTTGAAGGCGAAGTAGAAAGTTTTGAAATAGGTTTTAATAACAAATATATAATAGAAGCTTTAAATGCTTGTCCAGATAAAGAAGCAAATTTATCTTTTAATGGTCCTTTAAGCCCTGTTATTATAACTCCTATAGACGATAGTGACCATTTTTTATATTTAATTCTACCTGTGAGGTTAAATTCTAATGAATAAAATAGAAATTACTACTGAATTTATAAAACTAGATAGTTTACTTAAATTTGCAAATATAGTATCTACTGGTGGAGAAGCTAAAAATATAATTTTAGACGAACTAGTAGTTGTAAATAGCGAAATTTGCACTATGCGTGGCAAAAAAATTAGAAAAGGCGATAAAATTACTGTTTTAGACCCTTATAACGAGTCTGTTGAAATAATTTAAGAGGTAATATTTTGAAAATAAAAAGCCTTAAACTAGAAAATTTTAGAAATTATGATAATTTATATGCAGAATTTGATGTAAATAATAATATTATTCATGGTTTAAATGCTCAAGGTAAAACAAATTTAATAGAGGCTATTTATTTTATATCAACTCTTAAATCTTTTAGAACGTCTAAAAATCGTGAACTTATTCAGTTTAATAAAAATAATTTTAATATAAATTGCGTTTTTGACTTGAAAAACAAAGAATATACAATAAAAATAGCTTTTTTTGAAACTAACAAATATAAAATTACTATAAATGGTGTAGAATATAAATCAAAAAGCCAAATTTTGGGTATAATAAAAACAGTTGTTTTTGCTCCAGATGATTTATACATTGTCAAAGAAAGTTCTATTGGTCGTCGTAATTTTTTAAACGAAAATATTATACAATTTAGACCTAAATATGATAAACTTATAAAAACTTATAATAAATATTTAAAAGAAAAAAATTATATACTTAAAAATTTAGATAAAAAACCTAATTTAGAAGATTTGATAATAGATTATAACGAGCAAATAGCAAAATTATCTGCAGAAATAAGTTTTATGCGTGCAAATTTTTTAAATCTTCTTGAAAAAGAAGTGAAAATTATTTATAGCGAAATTTGTGGAAATGTAGAAGAATTTTCTATGGACTACGAAACAAAATTATCAAATCCATCTAAAAGTTATCAAAAAAACGTAGAAGAATACCAAAATTTGTTAAAAATATATTATGAAAAAGAAAAACTAGCTAAAAATTGTCTTGTAGGTTGTCATAAAGACGATATTTTGTTTTATATAAACAATAAATTAGCTCGTGATTTTGCATCTCAAGGTCAAATAAGGTCGATTGTTTTATCTCTAAAACTTGCAATTAGAGAACTACATTTTAAAGACTGCTCTATTTATCCTATTTTAATTTTAGATGATATTTTATCAGAACTCGACGCAAATAGAAAAAAATACATAACAAATAAAATAAAAAACGGTCAAGTTTTAATAACTACGCCTTTTTTAGAGGATATAAATTTTGATGGAAAAATTTTTCATATAGAAAATGGAAATATAAAGGAGTAAAAATGTATCTTAATATTGGAAAAGATATGCTTATATTAAAAGAAAACATTATAGGCATTTTTGATTTTGATAATGCAACTACTTCTAAAATTTCACAAAAATTTTTAATAAATTTTGAGAAAAACAAAAAAATTACTTATGTCATAGAGGATTTACCAAAATCTTTTATTTTATATAATATAAATGAAGAAAGTCACGTTTTTGTATCAGAATACTCATCAAAAACATTACAAAAGCGTATGGAGGGAACATAAATGAGCGAAATTACAAGCAAAATAGAGGGTAATTATGATGAAAATCAAATACAGGTTTTAGAGGGACTTGAGGCAGTTAGAAAACGTCCTGGTATGTATATTGGTTCTACATCTTCTCGTGGTTTACACCACCTTGTATATGAAATTGTAGATAACTCGATAGACGAAGCTTTAGCTGGTTATTGTACAAATATAGATATTTCTATAGAAGAAGGAAATGTTATAAAAGTTTGTGATAATGGTCGTGGTATTCCAACAGGAACTCACCCAAAAATGGGAATTCCAGCTGTAGAAGTTGTTTTTACAATACTTCATGCAGGTGGTAAATTTGGTGGCGAGGGCTATAAAGTTTCTGGTGGTTTGCATGGTGTTGGTGCATCTGTTGTAAATGCTTTGTCAGAATGGCTAGAAGTAGAAGTTTTAGACGGTAAAAAACGTCATAAACTAAGTTTTGATAGAGGCGAAGCTCGCCATGCTATGATTTCAGAAGATTTTGCTTCAGAACAAACAGGAACTACAGTAATTTTTAAAGCTGATGATACTATTTTTGAAACTGTAGAATATGAATATGATATTCTTTTAAAAAGACTAAGAGAACAAGCTTTTTTAAATGCAGGTATACAAATTAATATTTCTGACAATCGTAGCTCAAATGATGAACCAATTTCTAAAACTATGAAATATGATGGTGGTATTAAGGAATTTGTAACTTATAGAAATAGAAATAAAACTGCTATTTTTACTGATGTTGTATATGTTTCTACCGAAAAAGAAACTTGTATGGCAGAAATTGCAATTCAATATAACGATGGATACAATGAAGATATTGTTTCTTTTGCAAATAATATTGCAACTACAGAGGGTGGTACGCATGAAACAGGTTTTAAATCTGCTTTAACTAAGTGTATTAACGATTATGCTAGAAAATTTGGCATTTTAAAAGAAGCAGATAAAAATTTATCTGGTGAGGACGTTCGTGAGGGAATTACAGCTATTATTTCTGTTAAACTTCAAGAAGCACAATTTGAAGGACAAACAAAAACAAAACTTGGTAATTCTGAGATGAGAACCCTTGTAGAAACTGCTTTAAACGAAAAATTATCGCAATTTTTTGAAGAAAACCCTGTTGTAGCTAAAGTTATTGTAGAAAAAGCGATGACTGCATCAAGAGCTCGTGAAGCTGCAAAAAGAGCAAGAGAACTGACACGAAGAAAAGGTGTTTTAGAATCTAGCACACTTCCAGGAAAACTTGCAGACTGTCAAGAAAGTGATGCTGCTCTTACAGAAATATACATTGTCGAAGGGGACTCGGCTGGTGGTTCTGCTATAGAGGGCAGAGATAGACGTTTCCAAGCTATTTTGCCACTTTGGGGTAAAATGTTAAATGTAGAAAAAGCAAGAATTGACAAAGTTTATGGAAATGAAAAATTAGTTCCTATGATAACTGCTTTTGGAGCAGGTTTTGGAGATGATTTTGATACTTTAAAACTTCGTTATCACAAAATTATATTAATGGCAGATGCCGATGTAGATGGTTCGCATATACGAACACTTCTTTTAACATTTATGTTTAGATTTATGAAGCCACTTGTTGAGGGTGGATTTGTATATATCGCTCAACCACCTTTATACAAAGTAGAAAAAGGTAAGAATTATCTTAAATATATTTATCGTGATGAAGATTTGCCAGAAGCTTTAGCAGAGGCTGGAGAAAAAGCAGATGTTCAACGTTATAAAGGTCTAGGAGAGATGGACCCACACCAACTTTGGGAAACTACTATGAATCCAGAAAATAGAACTTTACTTCAAGTTACTATGGAAGATGCAGAAACAGCAGATGAAATTTTTACAATTTTAATGGGCGAAAAAGTAGAGCCAAGACGTGAATTTATAGAAGCAAACGCAAGATACGTTAGAAACTTAGATATTTAATTTAATATTACAAAATGTTATATTGTTTTTTAATAATAACTGATTGTAAATACTATAAAAAGAAAAAAGTTAAAATTACCATATACAGTTAGTTATTTAAAATTCATTTAAAACTAAAAGTAATATTTAACTTTAAAAAATATAAATTTAGATGTTTTAATATTTATGTTTTAAAAAATAAAAAAACGAGGTAAAAAATGAGCCTATTATTTGAAAATCAAAAAATTATTCCTATAGACATAGAAAAGGAAATGAAAAAATCTTATATAGATTATTCTATGAGTGTTATCGTAGGGCGTGCTTTGCCAGACGTTCGAGATGGTTTAAAACCAGTTCATAGACGTATACTTTATGCTATGTATGAAGATAGTTTAACTCATGATAAACCATATAGAAAATCGGCAACTACAGTAGGTAACGTTTTAGGTCGTTATCACCCTCATGGTGATGCTGCAGTTTATGATTCGCTAGTACGTATGGCACAGTCATTTAGTTTGCGTTATCCACTTATAGATGGTCATGGTAACTTTGGTTCTATAGATGGTCACCCTGCTGCTGCATATCGTTATACAGAAGCTAGAATGAACAAAATATCACAACATATGTTGCGTGATATAGAAAAAGATACTGTAGAATTTGGTATGAACTATGATGATAAATTCCGTGAACCTACGGTTTTAACGTCTAAATTTCCAAACCTTTTAGTAAATGGTTCAACAGGTATAGCAGTTGGTATGGCTACAAATATACCTCCACATAATTTAGTAGAAGTTATAAATGGTGTTATTGCAACTATTGATAATCCAGAAATTGAACTAGAAGAACTTTTAGCACATATAAAAGGCCCAGATTTTCCTACAGGTGGGATAATTATGGGTACATCAGGTATGCGTTTAGCATATGCTACTGGGCGTGGAAAAATTAAACTTCGCTCTAAAGTTGACATAGAAGAATGGCAAACAAATCGCTATAAATTAATAGTTACAGAAATTCCTTACATGGTAAATAAAGCAAGACTTATCGAAAGTATTGCAAATTTAGTAAAAGATAAACGTGTAGATGGTATTTCGAATATTCGTGACGAATCGGATAGAAATGGTTTAACGATAGCTATAGAACTTAAACGTGATGCAAATCCACAAGTTGTTTTAAATACTTTGTATAAATATACTCAGCTTGAAGATACAGTTTCTATGATAATGCTTGCTTTAGTTAATAATCAACCTAAAATTTTAACACTTCGTGAAATTTTAGATAATTATATTGATTTTCAAAGAGAAATTATCGAAAGAAGAACACGTTTCGACCTTAAAAAATCGCAAGATAGAGCCCATATTTTAGAGGGATTAAGAGTTGCTACGGATACTACAGACAATATAGATAGAATTATTGAAATTATTAGAAGTTCTCCAAATGAAACAGAGGCAAAAGTTCGTTTAACAGAAGAACCTTTTGATATTTCTAATATTACTATTGTAAATTTAGATAGCATTAAAGAAGATGGTAAATTCTATTTATCAGAAATTCAAGCAAAAGCTATTACAGATATGCGTTTAGGGCGTTTATCTGGTCTTGAACGTCAAAAAATAGAAGATGAATTTAATGAAATTGCAGAAAAAATTGCAAATCTTTTAGAAATTTTATCTTCTAAAGAAAATATTTTAGCTATAGTTCGTGAAGAACTTATCGAAATTAAAGCAAAATTTGGAGATGATAGACGAACATCTATAGAAAATGTTTATGATGATATTGATATAGAAGATTTAATAGAAGAAACTGAATGTGTATATACATTAACAAATTTAGGATATATTAAGAGAGTTCCTACAAGCACTTATAAATCTCAAAAAAGAGGTGGCCGTGGGGTTTCTGGTATGTCTACTCGTGATGAAGATATTGTAAAAACTTTATTTACATCATCTACACACTCAAATATTATGTTTTTCACATCAAAAGGTAGAGTTTATCGTCTAAAAGGTTATCATATTCCAGAAAGTTCTAGAACAGCTCGTGGTATGAACATTATAAATCTTTTAGAGCTTGATAATGACGAAAAAATCACTGCTATGATTCCAGTGTCAAATGATATGTTCAATGATGCTAAAAAAGGTGATGAAGCAGAGCATTTCTTATTCTTTGTAACACGTCAAGGTGTTGTAAAAAGAATTGCACTTGCAGATTTAGATTCTACGAGAAAAGCTGGCGTTCGTGCTTTAACTTTAAACGAAGAAGACACTTTAGTAGAAGTTCGATTAACAGATGGAATACAAAATATAATTATTGGTACTTTTGAAGGTCAAGCAGTTTGTTTTGAAGAAAAAGAAGTTCGTGCTATGGGTAGAACGGCTACTGGTGTTCGTGGTATTAAACTGCGTGAAGGCGACTATGTTATAGGTGCTGGTCGTGCTCATGAAGATGGAATGGTTTTAACTATTACAGAAAATGGTTATGGAAAACGTACAAAAACATCAGAATTTGCTGTTAAACACCGTGGTGGTGTTGGTGTTAAACTACATGAAGTAACAGAAAAAACAGGTAATGTTATAGGTCTTGTTATAACTAACGAAGAAGATGACGTTATGCTAATTACTAGCGAGGGCGTTATCATAAGAACAGATACTTTATCCATTCGTGAATGTGGTAGAGCATCACAAGGTGTTATTGTAATGAAAACACAAGAAGATGTTAAAGTTATTTCTATTGAAAGAACAGAAAAAGAAGAAGAAATTGATGAAAGCGATGAAAATATCGAAAACATTGAAAGTATTGAAACTGTTGAAGAAAATATAGAAATAATAGAAGAAAATAACGAAAATACTGAAGAGTAAAAATTTATAAGACTTTGTAATTTTAATGATTACAAGGTCTTTTTTTATTAAAAAATATATATTTATCTTACAAAATATTATTTTATAGCTTGTTTTAGTTAAATTTATTAATTA
This sequence comes from Clostridia bacterium, assembly GCA_044426355.1. Classification (GTDB taxonomy): domain Bacteria; phylum Bacillota; class Clostridia; order Oscillospirales; family Butyricicoccaceae; genus CAYJLC01. The sequence goes on from JAWXUO010000044.1 coordinate 16,818, forward strand.
AAGTAGTATTTTTTCTTTGACACTCGCCGTTTGAATTTACTTGTTTTATCATTTCTACTAGTTAATTTTTTTAATTAAAGTAATGTTTTTTCTTTAACACTCGCCGTTTGGCAGTTCTTGGGTTTCCAAGAACTCAAGAAAAAAACTTTTAGAAAAGTTTTAGCAAAACAAAGTAGTGGATTGATTTAGGTTTTG
>JAWXUO010000085.1:0-2987 GCA_044426355.1 Clostridia bacterium
TTTGTCTTTGTCCCCCAGAAAGTTCTGCTGGAAATCTTTCTAACATATCTTCGTCAAGCTCTACAAGTTGTAAATATTTTTTTGCATTTTCTTTTATCGCTTTTTTATACCTTTTAGGTAATAAATTCGGTACATACGATATATTTTTCTCGACATTCATATGTGGAAACAATGCAATTTCTTGAATTACATAGCCGAAATTCCGTTTAAGTTGGAACTTCAGATTTTAGGTACAAAAAAACACTCATTGACGTTTAATCAATGAGTGGGGTGTATTTAGTTTTAGGAGATATGCTTATAAATTCTTTTGCATCACTTCAACAATATTTTCGTTTATGTCAAAAAAAGTTACTGTTCCACTATTTTTCGCTAATACATAAGCAAAAGGTTTGGAACTGTCAATTTCAATTATTTTCACTTCATTTCCGTTATCTATTTCCATTCTTTCAACCTGTTGTGCGTTTAATGATATAAAAGCTCTATCATCATAATTTTCAACAGAACATTCTGCAATATAATATTCAACCTCAATTACATCCCCACCACCTCTAAAGAAATACCCAAAAGATGTCCCAGGGCGATTGACATACACTTTATATGAATGGTCAGATTTATCTTCTGGATAGAATACCATTGCAGACATAATTTCCGATGTATCAATAGCAACAATCCAATCATCTTCAATTTTAGACGAACCTCGTGCATCTTGTTCAATATGATTTTTATTTATTCCAATATCATGGTTAAACCATAATATGCAAAAACAAATAGTGATTACAGCCAAAATGCTACTTAGAACTTTTATTATTTTCTTCATTTGATACCTCTATCTAATACAAATAATCTTTAGGCAACACCTCATAACTATAGTAGTTAAATTCTACGAAAAAGTTGACTGCTAAGGCGTTAGCCGTTAGCCGAGAGGTGTTTCCCTTTACTACATCATACCACAAATCAAAAAACAAATAAAGTTTTATGTGTAATACTTTACACAAGGTCGAGAGCCTTGAGAGGCATTTAACATAGACGTTACAAATTTGTTTTAGGTGGCTATTATTGTGCTTATTTATTCAAAACCAATTTCGTCAATGGTTATCCCAAGAACTGAATATTTAACATATTTTATACATAAAATAGGGTCTCGGGCATAAAATTACCTTTAATTTCTATTTGATAACCTAATCCGTAATATGTTCCTGAGCCACCGTCATCAGCAGTTATAGGCATGGTAAATATAGGTTTTTTGGCACTATAAACTCTAAAAAAATCAAATATTCCAGTTCCTATTGAAAGCAATAAAAATAAGCTTAATATTATCGCTATTATCTTAGTAGTTTTCGTCTTTTTCATTTAAATCTCCAATCATTACAAAATAGTATTTATTTGTTAGACGAATACATTGTAAAAAAGTTCCATTTAATTTTTATGTGTAATATTTTACACAAGGTCAGTAGCACAATAGGTAAGTGCGAGTATGAAACCTTAATAAATAAAAGTAAATAGATAAAAATGCCACCTAAAAAATTTTTAGGTGGTTTTGTTATAGTTGATGATTTTTGTATTTTTATATTAGAATTTACCTTTAAATTCGATGCTTTCGCAGTCGGTAAGTGGTAATTTCACTACTTTTTTTTCAAAGCTAGATTTATATATCGCTAAAATAAGCTCGACAGCACGTTTTCCAGCATAAGCGTCAATATATGGTTTTTTGTCGTCTTTTATAGCTTCTATAAAATCTTTCCACACTGAAGTATGCCCGTTTCCATAAATGTTCTCTGTTTTTTCTTCAAAACCTGCAAGATTATCAGCCTTGTCTTTAAAATCCCAAACATCAATTGAATTTACAGATTTACCACCAAGCTTAACGGTACCTTTTTCGCCAAAAACATACAAAGTTTCCTCTAAATTTTGTGGATACACATTCGTTGTACCTTCAATAGTGCCTACGACACCGTTTTTAAATTTAACTATAGCTGTTCCTAAATCTTCGCACTCTAAATAATCGTGAAAAACTTGTCTTGTAACTCCATAAACTTCTTCGACTTCATCGCCTAAAGTCCAGCGAAGTAAGTCTATTCCGTGGATACATTGGTTCATTAAAGCACCACCATCTTGCTCCCATGTTCCACGCCAAGGAGCTTGCGTGTAGTAATCTTTGTTTCTGTTCCAACGAACGTGGATTGTAGCGTGAGAAATTCTACCAAAATCTCCAGCATCTAGTGCCGTACGCATTTTTTGAACTGACGCATTAAATCTATTTTGGTGACATGCACATACTTTCACATTTTTTTCATTAGACAAAGCAATTATTTTGTCGCAATCCTCAATGCTCATAGCCATAGGTTTTTCTATAATCGTATGTACACCTTTTTTGATACAATGTAATGCAATTTGTGCATGCAATCCACTTTCTGTTGCAATAGAAACGAAGTCGATTTTCTCGCAATCTAACATTTGTTTATAATCAGTGTATCGTTTAATACTTTTATCATCTTGTAAATCATGTTTTTCAAGCAAAGTTTGCATGTTTTTTTCAGATACATCACAAATAGCCACTATTTTTATATTATTTTCAAGACATGCTTTTATGTGGTTTGTCGAAATTCTTCCAGAACCAATTAGTGCATAATTCATTTTGATAGCTCCTCGTATAGTTTGAATAATTTTTGTTCTTCTATAGACCAATTAAATTCTTCTTTAACTGCTCTTCTACCATTTTGACCCATTTCTTTTGCGATTTCAGGATTATCTAATAGATAATTTATTGCATTTGCTATTTCGTCAACATTTTCGGGGTTTACACAAATTCCACAATTGTATTTATCTATAATCTCTTTCCATAAAATAAAATCTGTGCATATTATAGGGCAATACCATTAAGTTAAGAAAAAAACAAAAAAACACTTGACAAATCAATAAAAATGTGTGGCCTAATTGCTAGATTTAGCAATTAGGCCCTTTTAATTATAGGAAATTATCCAAAAGTT
>JAWXUO010000045.1:0-15554 GCA_044426355.1 Clostridia bacterium
TTACTCATCATCTGCCAACCTGTCGTCAAGTTCTTCTTCTGGAACTTCTTCAGGTTCGACAGTATCGTTTGGGGTGGTATCAACTTCAGCGTTAGGAGTAACTGTTGTAACCGTAAAATAAGTTGTAGCCGAAGAAAGCGAAGCGTTGTCACTCGCAATGTCTATTAAATCCCAGTCGCTTTGAGAACCTTTGAAATAAATATCAGTTAAGTTTGTACAATCAGAAAAAGCAGATGCTTTTATAGAGTTTAAGTTGCTCGAAATAGAAATATTTTGTAAACTTACACATTGTTTGAAAGCATATATGTCGATAGAAGTTACAGAACTTGGGATAGTAATGCTTTTTAGACTTGAACATGAGCCAAAAGCACCAACTGGAATGGTTTGCAGTAAAGTGGATAAAGTAACGCTTTCTAGTTTAGAACAATTCGCAAAAGCGTATTCGCCAAGCGACGTTACGGAATTTGGAATAGATACACTCGCAAGATCGTAACATTCTGCAAAGGCATAGTCAGAAATGGTAGTAACAGAACTCGGTATAGAAATATTTTTCAAATATGTACTTCTTTTAAAAGAAGATGAAGAAATAGTTACAACACCATCTGGAACAGAAAAACTAGTGCGTGGATTACCGATAGGGTATTGAATTAGCGTAGTCATGCTACTATTATATAGAACGCCATCTACAGATTTATAATGTGCGTTATTCTCATCTACGGTGATATTTACAAGATATGAACATAAATCAAATGCATTTGTAGCAATAGTTTGCATATTTGCAGGAATATTTATAGTAGTTAGGTCAGAACAGCCAGAAAAAGCTAGACTGCCTATAGATGTGATTGTGTCTGGAAAATAAACAGCTTTTAGGCTAGTGCAAGAACTAAAAGCATTCGCCGATATAGTAGTAACAGTTACCCCTTCAATTACGCTCGGAATATCAGCTTTTTCTATGTTTTCATTAGCATTTGTTACAGAGCCAGTCGCCGTGTCAAAGGTAATAAAATCGTATGTGCCATCACCAACAGATACAGAAATTTCTGTTCCAGTTTGGTAATTAATAGTTATATCTTGGTATATAGTTTCAACAGCTGACGCACAAAAGTTAAAACATAAAGTTACTATTAGTGCTAAAGTTGTAATTTTTTTCATTAAGTATCTTCCTTATTATTCATTAGTATAAATATTGTAGAAATTATTTTTTTCTATTCTAAAATCTAAAATTTCGCTTAAATCAAATAGGTTATAGTATATAAAATTATCTATCGTGTAACCATTTAGATAAAAAATATCACTTTCTAAGCAAATTTTAGAAAAGGTAGGGGTTGCGATATGGTGTTTTTCGAAATCTAGAAAAAGTTCGTTTTCAGAGGGAGTATATGCCTCGTTTTTATGTATATACGTAACTTGTCTATCTTTGTAATATTGTATTTCAAAAAAACTTTGAGTGTCTTTAAGTAAAACTGCAATATCTGAAAGTTTAAAATAAACACTATCATCTACAACAAAAAAAGTGGCTTGTAAACGTGTTTCGTTTATAAAAATATAAGAATTAGATGAAAGTTTATTATAAGCAAGCTCAGGCATTGGCATATAATAATAGATTGAGGTATCTAAAGTTGTATAATTTAAATTTTTCCAAGATTTTCTTGAGCCTTCGTAGTGAATTTGTTTTAAATTATCACAACTTAAAAAAACATTACTTTCAATGTTTTTAATAGTTTTTGGGATATTGATATGGTCTAAACTGTAGCAAAAACTAAAAGCACCATTTTCTATCGTAGTTAAATTTTGTGGTAGAGCCACGTATTTTAGATTATAACAGCTATAAAACGTCATTTCGTTGATTTTTTCTAAATAATTCGGTAAAAAAACTTGGAAAAGACGTGGACAAGATGCAAAAGCTAAATTTCCTATCTCTAAAATAGAGTTTGGCAAAACAGCACTCGTTAAATTTTCTTTGCAATAAAAAGCCATTTCTGCGATATATAAAACGTCGATGTCTTCAATTTTAGCAGGAATATTTGCAGTGATTATATGGTCGTGTGAAGATAAAACTGTTTGTGTGCTTTTGTCAAAATTAATAAAATCGAAATCATTATCTCCAACTTTAACAGTCACGATGTTTTCTCTGATAGAAACAGTGCTATCAATATTTTCGGGCAAAGCAAAGCTATCTCCATTTGTTGTAGAAAATACATTAAAAGGGATTAAGTTCATACATATAATAATTAATAAAATTTTTATATATCTTTTCACAAGAAACAGTCCTTTGCTAAAAAATTTCTTATATAGGCAACTTCTCATAACTATAATAGATAAATTTTTCGTTAATTTGTGCAAAAATTATGCAGTAATACTTTCGTCTAACAAGTGATTTTTGTGCGACGTTACGAAAAAATTTGCAAAAAAGTTGACTATTAAGGCGTGAGCTGTTAGTTGTGAGGAATTGCCTATACATACTATATCAAAAAAACTAATAAAATACAAGCTTTTTTATAAATAAAAGGTGGGATAAAATTGTAAATTATAGTTTGAATTATTAAGAAAAAATTTTGAAAAAATCATAAAAAAGTGCGTATTTTTATTGACTAATATATGTATATATGGTATAATGAACATATAAGCATATAAAGGAGGTTTGTATATGTTGCAACATGAAAATATCTATAACGAAACCCTGTTTTCAGGAAAAAATATCCCAACTACAGAGTTGTCATATTTGTTTAAAATTTTATCAGATGATACACGTCTTAAAATATTATTTGTTTTACGAGAGGGAGAGCATTGCGTTTTTCACATCAGTGAAAAGGTTAGTATGAAACAGTCTTCTGTGTCACACCAGTTAAAAACGCTTAGACAATACAAAGTAGTAAAGGTTCGACGAGAGGGTAGACAAGCTTTTTACTCACTTACTGATGAGCATATTTTTCAATTGCTAGATATAGGCCTTACACATATTTTAGAAGAATAAAGGAGAAATAGATGGAAATTTTAAAAGCATTTTGCTTAAATTTTTTAGAGATGTTTATAGGAATGTCTTTTTATATAATGCTAGGATTGTTTTTTGTAGGTATTTTAAATGTTTACGTAAATCGTGAGAATATTTTAAAACATTTTGGTGCAAAAAACTTCTCGGCTGTATTAAAAGCATCAGCAGCTGGTGTACCACTTCCACTGTGTTCGTGTGGAGTTGTACCTACGGCAGTAGAGTTAAAACGTGGTGGAGCATCAAACGGAGCAGTTATTTCGTTTTTAATATCGACTCCACAAACTGGGGTAGATAGCATACTTGCTACATATTCTATGATGGGTGCTGTTATGGCAATATTTAGACCACTTGCAGCGTTTTGCTCGGGATTGCTCGGTGGTGCTTTTGTAAATATGTTCGCAAAAGATACTGAAATCATGGGCGAAGTTGAACTTTCATGCTGTTGCTCAAGTGAACCAGTCGAAAGTACGTGTTGTAGCTCAAGCGAGCCAGTAGAGAGTGAGTGTTCATGTTCAAGTGAGCCAGTAGAGAGTGCGTGTTCATGTTCAAGCGAGCCAGTAGAGAGTGCGTGTTCATGTTCAAGTGAGCCAGTAGAGAGTGCGTGCTGTTGCTCAAGTGAGCCGATAGATAAATCTGTACCTAAATTTAAATTAGCGATGCAATATTCGTATGGAAAATTTTTAGATGAAATAGCAGGACATTTTATGGTAGGAATGGTGCTTGCAACATTAATTGCAACGTTTTTACCAGCAGACTTTTTTGTTTCGCTTGGCTTTGATAGTGGTATTCTTGGCATGGTAGCCATGGTATTAGTAGGACTTCCAATGTATATTTGCTCATCGTCATCTATTCCAATCGCTCTAGCACTTATGGCAAAAGGATTATCAGCAGGTAGTGCGTTTGTATTTTTGTTCACAGGACCAGTAACGAATATTGCATCTATGGTGGTTTTGAGTAAAACATTAGGTAAAAAAATAACAGCTATGTACACTTTAGTAGTTGTATTTTGCTCAATGTTATTCGGTATTATATTAGATTATATTTTAATAGCTTTTGATATAAATATTATGAGCCAAACACATATAGAGGCACACGGGTCGCATACTAATCCACTTTCTATAGTTGTGTCTATTATATTTGCTATACTTATCGCTAAAAGTTTTTACAAAAAATATAAAAAAGCATAATTCGACATTGTTTGACAATAAAACACTTAAAAGTACAAAATTATGTCGAAAAAAGTAAAAAAATAGTTTTTAAAGTGATAAAAAGTGGTAAAAAATAGAAAAGTTTTTATGTTTTTTAATGAAAAAATGTTGAATTTTTTGTAAGGTAATGGTAAAATATATGTAAGTTAACTTTATGGGCACCCAAGACAAATAAAAAATTTTAAAGGAGTCACAGAATATGAATAAGATTACAACCGTTCTTCTAGCAGATGAAAATATAGCATTCCGTTTACAAATAGAGAAAGAATTAAAACTTTCTAAAAATATAGAAATAATAGCAAGTGTATCAAATGGGGAGGAATTACTAGAAAAAGCTGTCGAATTATCGCCAGATGTGATAATAACTGATGCAGTTTTACCTAGAATAGATGGTCTTTCGGCAATAAAATCTCTAAATGCTTTAGCACTACCTAAAAAAGCCAAAGCATTTATAATTTCTTCGTTTTCAAGTACTGATATTTTAAATGAATGTACAAATCTTGGGGTAGATTATTTTATGCTAAAACCTTTTAATCCAGAAAATTTAGCAGATAAAATAAATACTAGTAATAATATTATTTTAAAAGAAAATTTCGAATCTGCATCATCAACAGAGCTTGATATAGAAATTCGTGTAACAAATTTAATACACGATATAGGAATTCCTGCACATATCAAGGGGTATCATTATCTTAGAGAAGCAATTACTCTTGCGATAAAAGATATAACTATCATAAATTCTGTGACGAAAATTTTGTATCCTGATGTTGCAAAGCATTTTAAAACAACGTCTTCACGAGTAGAAAGAGCTATTAGACATGCAGTAGAAATTGCGTGGGACAGAGGCGATGTAGAAAAATTACAACAAATTTTTGGATATACTATATCAAATTCAAAAGGAAAACCTACAAATTCTGAGTTTATCTCTATATTAGCTGATAAATTACGCTTAGAAATGAAAAAAGCATCGTAAATTTGTAATTAAATTTAACGATTGATAATAAAAAGAACTGATATTTCGTCAGTTCTTTTGTTTATTTAAGTGAATTTTATAATAAGTACGTTTTTATAACTTGTATCAGGTGAATTTATTAATTAAAGTAGTGTTTTTTCTTTTAACACTCGCCGTTTGGATTTACTTAGTTAATAACTTGTACCAGTTAAATTTATTAATTAAAGTAGTATTTTTTCTTTGAACACTCGCCGTTTGGCAGTTCTTATATCGATAAGAACTCAATCGAAAAACTTTTTAGAAAAGTTTTACAAAATCTATTGTTTATTGTTGTTTTATGTTTTGACGGTTAGGTGTAAAGTTATTTTAAGGCTTTGAGTTTTAGACTACGCTAACGCTCGTGCTATATTACATAAAATTTGCATTTTACAGACGAAAAAACACCTAGCGTTCCGTTTATCTTCAATATGCGTTGTTTTAATCTGTGCAGAGTTTGAAACTTTGTAGTAAAATGATAAAACTACTTAAATTTAGGCTGTTTTGTGCTGTTATCACAGTAAAAATATAGCAAAAGTGAACGATAGTGGTGAAAAAAGCACGCCTATTAAGCTCTACTCTAGCCGAATTATTTTACATAAAACAAATCTATAAATAAATTTGGTAAAACTTTTCTAAAAAGTTTTTCGCTTGAGTTCTTGGCGACCCAAGAACTGCCAAACGGCGAGAGTCAAAAATAATAAATTAGATTTAATCAATAAATTTAATTAGCACAAATCATAAAATAAGTCACGCCAAACGGCGAGTGTTAAAATAAAAAAATTACTTTATGCATAAAAAAACTGACATTTAGTCAGTTCTTTTACTCTGTTGCATTTTGTGGAATATTATTTTCAACTTTTTCCTTATAATCTTTGCCCCAAACTTCTAAAGCTGTTAAAATTGGTTGCAAACTATACCCAAGTTCTGTTAGCGAATATTCTACTTTAGGTGGAACTTCTGCGTATATTTTTCTAGCAACTAAACCACTTTCTTCCATTTGTCGAAGATTTGAAGTTAAAACTTTTTGAGAAATAAATTCGATGGATTTTTTTAGTTCTCCAAAACGTTTTGTGCCACTAAGTAAATCACGAATTATTAAAATTTTCCATTTATCGCTAATGAGAGTTAGCGTGGTTTCGACAGGGCAAGGTGGAAGTGTATTCATATTTTTCTCCTTTAATATAAGCTAATATTTATGAATATTTTAGCATATTATAGCTCTTGTGTCAATTATTAGACTTGTAAAGATTTAATATATATGTTATAATTTTAATATTAGTGAAACAAAAATTTAAGGCTTATATTAGGAGTAAAATGGATTTTATAAATAATTTTTTAAAACGTTTTAGTTATGATTACTGCAAGGATTGTAATCAAGAAATGGAAGAAAGAACAAAAAGTTTATATGCACTGCCTATGAACAGAGCAACTGATGGAAATTTTGACACGAAAATAGATTATTTTGCAAAAAATGCTATTGCGATTAACGATACATACCAAATACCAAGTGGATATAATGGAGCATATGTAAAGCTATACCAATGTGGAAGCTGTGGAAAACAAGTCGAGTGCTTAGAAATTTTTTCAAATTCAAGCAGTAATTCGTCTAAAACAATTGTAAAGCTCGAATCTGGAAGTATTAGAGAATTGCAAGCGAAGATTTTAACCAATGAATATCTCGAAGTAGAGGAGAAAGTTTATACTCCTGTGACATCAGACCCTGCACAAAAAATCCAAGATTATAAAAATAATAATATACCAAAGCAGACAAATCCAGCTAAAAAAGTTAGAACATTTATATTTATTGTGTTTTTAATGACTTTTTTTGCTCCTATAACTTCGTTAATTACGAATATAGTTGTTTTTGACGAAATTAAAAACCAATTACTAGAAGAAGAAAAAAACGCACAACAATATTACATAGAAGATGAAAATAACTCGAATTCTGATGATATTAATACAAATAAACTTTATAAGAGTTGTTTTTATAGTACTCGAAGTGGTGCTTTTATTTCGCTAGAAGATGAAAGACATTATCGCTATTACGGATTTATTGGGAATTTAGAAGATAATTATTACGAGGGGACTTATGATATTTATCGTGGTGATGAGGCGATAAAACAATTTTTAAGTATGAGCGAATTTGGTATAACGCAAACTGAGCTTGAAAGCTACGTAGAATATAGCATAGAAAATGGTTACATCGTAGGTTTGCATGAAATGTCAAGTGAGCAAATTTATGAATTTGATGAAAATGGCGAAATTGTAGGGATAAATTCGTATATTCCACGCTATGAAGTTACAAAAGATGATTTGTATCTGTTAACTTGTCGCCCACAAACTTTAATAAAAGATGGAATGTTGTACTCGCCATCTCAGCTAACATTTACGTATATAGGTTTTTATATTGAAGACAGAAATGGAATAGAATTTACTTATTGTGAGGGTGATGAAGTTGTATTTTGGGAGTTTTTATATTAAAAGTTGAAAATATTAATGCGTTTATATGGTTTAGCATTTATAAATTATATTTTTAGGCAAAATTTAATAAATAAAAATACAAGGCTTGGTAACTAAACAGATACCAAGCCTTTTTATTAATTTTTTTGCATATCGTCATTGTATAAAGTAGCTGTGTCCTTGCCTTTTTCTTTAGAAAAATACAACGCAATATCTGCATTATGTATTAATTTTGCATATTCGCTACCATCAATTGGATAAATTGCGATACCTATACTTGCTTTGATTTTTCTTGTTTTGCCCTCAAAAGAAAACTCACGTTTTAAAGCTTCGAGCAAGACTTCCGAACGTTTCATAGCTGATATATCGCTTGAAACACCTTTTAAAAGAACGGCAAATTCATCTCCACCAATGCGTCCTACAATATCTGTATCACGAGTTACACGTTTTAGTCTTTTACCTACAGAAGTAAGTAAATAATCTCCAAAACGATGCCCTAAAGTATCATTAACGCCTTTAAAATCATCTAAATCTATAAATATCAGTGCGTGTTGATCGGTAGGATAGTCATTTAAAATTTCGCAAGTTTTGTTTTCAAAACTAACCTTGTTATACACTTGTGTCATAAGGTCAATAGTTGCTTTTTGCTCTAATTCTTTTTTCCACTGAATATTTTCCATTGTTCCAAAAACTTCAGAAGGGATACCATTTTCGTCATAGATAAATTGACTTTTTATATTAAAATATTCAAAAACACCAACATCAATAGCAGAACGAATATCTATCTCTTTACAAATTCCATTAAATAAATCATCTGTATATTTGCGATAAATTTCGCAATCTTCGGGGTGTATAAATTCGTTTTCTATAAAAGTATCCACAAAATTTACTATTTCCGTACTAACGCCAAAACCTTCGCCGTTTGTGTCTGTGTGATAGAATGTTTTTGTTTTTAAATCTATACGAAATAATATTTTGTTTGATAACGTTTGCATAGCTAAGAAATATTGATTTAACGCAGAAAACTCTTTTTTTATAGTCACTTTGTCATCAATATTAGTCATTTTTGCATATATTTCAACTAATTCACCATGTTCGTCAAGTATTTTTTGGCTGTGAATATCATACCATAAATATTCATCATCAAACTTAAAACGAGCAGTGATAATATCTATTTTATCGGCATACCAATCATCAACATCTTTTTTATATTTTTTAGCATCATCTGGGTGTACTAATTCATCTTTTATAATAGTGTTTATATGGTCTGGAATACCAGAAACGTAAGGGATTAACATTTTTCCTTTGTGTGAATGATACAATGTAGAAGTTTTAACGTCTACTCTATATAAAATATCATCTGACAATTCTTGCATAACCGAAAGATATTTATTTGCAAAATCTAGGTTTTGTTTTAGTTCTTTATTTTCTTGAATATTAACTAATTTTCCGAAAACTTCTTTCAAATTACCTTGGTCGTCAAATATTTTTTTAACTTGTACGTCAAACCATTCGTATGTATCATTATCAACTAAAAATCTTAATGAACAACCGTCAATTTTGTCATCGTACCAGTCTTGTGCGTATTGTTCATATTTTTTCGCATCGTCTGGGTGAATAATTTTATTGGTAAGTAGATTATCTATAAAATTTGGTACACTAGAAAAAGTGCCAGCCTCACCGTCGTCTGTTAAATGGTGCATAGTCACAGTTTCTACATCAATACGGAAAAGAACATCATCTGATATTTCTTGCATGGCTTTTAAATATTGATTTAATGTAGAATTTTGCTCTTTTATTTCAAGTTCGTCTTGTATATTTACGAGTATTCCAAAAATATCTTTTACATTTCCTTGGCTATCGTATATTTTTCTTGCGTTTATTTCATACCACAGATATTCATCATTCGCAAAAGCAAAACGAATAGGGTGTTTTGGTGGAATATCTCTTTCGTGAAAATCTCGATGATTTTCCATATATAGTTCTTTATCATCTGGGTGAATTAAGTCACTCTCCATAAAAATATCTATATAATTAGGAATTATTCTTTCTATTCCACTTTTTTCTCCAATATCACTGTATAAATACATTGTTTTTGTTGTTATATCAGTGTGATACAAAATATTTTCCGTAACTTCTTGCATAACTGATAGGTATTGCTGAATATCAGAGTAATGTTCGGCAATCTCAATTTGGGATTCAATATTTGTCATGCAAATTAAAATTTTATCTACACCAGAACTATCTAAAGTTCTTCTCTCGAAGTCTATTAAATACCATGTTTTTTCGCCTTTTGCAGTTAAAATTTCGATTTTTGTAGTATAATTCGGTTTTTTATTTAAATTAGATAAAATTTCATTTACTAATCGTTCTCTGCCGTCTAGTATAAAACCGTTAATAAAATCTTCTTTTAAGTGATGATTTATTGTATCTTGATTTGAGTCAAAAACAGTACAAAAAGCGTCGTTACAATACACAATACTAAGGTTTTTATCAAAATTTACTATAGCTTCTGCTTTAAAAGATTCTTTTACGTGATGCACAGACATGTCTAAACGCAAATCGTTCATAGGGATAACTTCTAAAAAAACAGCTGTTTTATCATCGTTAAAATATCCGACTTGCAAATCAACTTGAATTGAATCTCTATTTGGGATACAAGCTTTAACGTTGTAAAACATTGTTGTAGATTTTTCGTTTAATATTTTTTTTATATCAATTGTAAAAGGGTCTACCTCAGTTGCGAGAATTTTTTTTAAATCACAATTTTCTAAGGTAACGTTAAATATTTCGATAGCTCGTTTATTTGCAAATAAAACTTTTTCGGTTTTTATATCTAATACAAAAAAGGAATTTCCGTAATTTTCTATAAAATTACTAATACTTTCTTTTATATTCAAAGTAATATACCCCCTTTTCGTGTTCATAAATTATATCTAAAAATAGACTATATCAAAGTATATGTTAACATATATAATAAAAAAATGCAATAGTTTTAGAAAAAATAAATTTTATTTTTTAACACATTGTTAATAAAATATTCATAATTAAAATGGGGTATTAGCTAGTTTTTGTTTTACGATTTGTACTAATAAAATTTATCACTAAAAGTAATGTTTTTATTTCAAACACTCGCTGTTTGGCGTACTTGTTTTTTTATTTGTGCTAATTAAACTTTTTACTAAAAGTAGTGTTTTTTCTTTTAACACTCGCCGTTTGGCGTACTTGTTTTTTTATTTGTGCTAATTAAACTTTTTACTAAAAGTAGTGTTTTTTCTTTTAACACTCGCCGTTTGGCAGTTCTTGTATCGACAAGAACTCAAGCGAAAAACTTTTTAGAAAAGTTTTACCAAATTTATTATCAAGAGATATTTTTGGTATTTTGGTTCGGTGGTGGATTGATTTTAAGGCTTTTCCTCTCAAAATACGCTATCGCTCATGCAATTTAATATTTAATTTACATTTTACAGTCGAAAAAACCACCTAACATTCCGTTTATCTTCAATATGCGTTTTTAATCTGTGCAGAGGTTAAAATTTGTAGTAAAGTAATAAAATTACTTAAATTCAGGCTGTTTCGTGCTGTTTACAAAGTTAAAATATGGCAAATTTAAACGATAGTGGTGAAAAAAGCAAGCCTATTAAGCTCCACTCGAGCCGAATTATTTTATATAAAACAACTCTTAACAATAAATTTGGTAAAACTTTTCTAAAAAGTTTTTTTCTTGAGTTCTTGGAAACCCAAGAACTGCCAAACGGCGAGTGTTAAAAGAAAAAATATCACTTTTAGTAAAAAGTTTAATTAGCACAAATAAAAAGTAACTGCCAAACGGCGAGTGTTAAAAGAAAAAATATCACTTTTAGTAAAAAGTTTAATTAGCACGAGTTATAAAATTACATTTATTACGCATAAAAAACACAAATCTATTATTTCTTGCACATAAAATAAATCATAGAACCTTCTACTCGAATTTCGACTGATTTATACATTTCACTTAAATTGTTTTTTACGTCATCTAGCGATTCAAAAGGCTTCGTAAACCAACCTTTTTTAGCTAAAAATTTATCTACCCACAAATCTGTAATTTTACTTTGGCCTTCTATATAAAAGGTAGATATAAACATTCCATCTTTTTTTAAAACTCGAAATATTTCTTCATATGCTTTTGGTTTATCTGGAAAAGCATGAAAACCGTTCATACTAAACACAATATCGAAAGATTCTTCAGAAAATTCTAAATTAGAAACATCGCCTTGAACACAGTTTATATGCTCGCAGTTTAAAAATCTTTCTTTTGCTTGATTTAACATGTCAGTGCTGTAATCAAGGCATGTAATTTGTGCATTCGATAACTTTTTCCATTTTTCGTGTGTAAAAACTGCTGTTCCAACAGGAACATCTAAAATTTTCCCATCAAAATTATCTGGAATGTAATTTAAAACCTTTTTTGCGATTTCGTTATCATCGCCACCACCCCAAAATATTTTCATGTAAATTTTTCCTAAAAAACTTTTTTGTGTTAGTATATCATCATAAATATTTTTAGATTTTTTGTATGCTTTTTCAATTGACATAATTACTCCTTTATAAACTGCTTAAAATTTAGTTAGCAGTACCTAACGATATTCTATCACATTTCAAAAACTTTGTCAATTCATGAATAAACACTTGACAATACATAGCTTTATGATGTATCATATGAATAAGTTAGCATATGCTAATCGTTAATTTTGAGCTTTGTTTTCGTATAAATAAAGTTATATATTAACATTTTGATTATTTTTGCATATAATAATTATTAGATTTAGGTTTTACGACCTTAATTATTTAATAAACAAACTTAACTATAAACGAAGTAACTTAAATTACTATAAAAAGGAGATTTTAAAATGAATAAATCAAAAAAACACATTATATTAACACTTATTTTGATAATATCTATGATTGTGGGCTGTGAAAGTGAGAGTGTTTCTGAAAAAACAAGCACCACAGCAGATACGAAAATCAATGTTTTGTCTACAACTACAATGCTAAATGACATGGCGACAATCATCGGTGGTGATAAAGTTCACGCTGTGTCGCTACTTGCGACAGCTGTAGACCCACACACATATCAAGCGACTGCTTTAGATGTTGAAAAAATGAATAATGCTGATGTTATTTTGTACAACGGCTTTAATTTAGAAGCAAAACTTGAAAGCGTTATATTAAATCTTGAAAGTCAAGGAAAAAATATTATATGTGTCGAAAATGCTTTAGATGCTGACGATATTCTATATGATGCCGAGGAGCAAGACGCTATCGACCCACACGTTTGGAACGATATTAGCCTTTGGATTAAAGTTTCTATGCATGTTGCAGAAAGTTTATCTAATATAGACCCTACAAATTCGGATATTTACAATGCAAACGCAGAAAATTTTGTAAACGAACTTTATGAACTAGAGGAGTATGTTATAAATCGCACTCTTGAAATTTCCGAAGAAAAACGCATTATTGTTAGTGCACACGATGCTTTTGGGTATTTAGGAAATGCCTATGGATACACAGTTGCAGGGCTTCAAGGAATTAACACAGAAGTAGAAGCGAGTACGCTTGATGTTATCTTGCTTGCTGATTTTATTGTAGAAAACAATGTGCCAGCTATTTTTACAGAAAGTGCGATAAATATAAAAACTTTAGAAGCACTACAAGAAGCAGTAAAATCTCGTGGTTTTGATGTCATATTAGTAGAAAAACCACTATATTCTGACTATTTAGGCGATGAAACGACCGATACAGAAACATATATCAAAACTTTTAAACATAATATTGACAGTATAGTTGACGCTTTAAAATAAAAAGTGAAATTTAGAAAGGATACACATGGAGCATACAAATATTGCATTTAAAGTGCATGATTTAACCGTTGCGTATAATTCTAACCCTGTTTTATGGGATATAGATATGGAAATTCCTACAGGTAGTCTTGCGTGCATAGTAGGTCCAAATGGAGCAGGGAAAACTACTCTTATAAAAACTGCGTTGGGGCTTATTAAACCAGTTACAGGGCATGTTCATTTTCCGAGTTTAGAAGTTAATACTACTGATATTGCCTATGTTCCACAAAGCAGTAGTGTTGACTGGGATTTTCCAGCTTCTGTACTAGATATAGTTTTAATGGGGCGATATGGTCATCTTGGTTTGTTTAAAAGACCTAAAGAAAATGACAAAAAAATTGCACTAAACGCATTGAAATTAGTTGGTATGCAAGATTATTCTTCTCGCCAAATAAACAAACTTTCTGGGGGACAAAAACAACGTGTTTTTTTAGCTCGTGCGTTAGCTCAAGAAGCGAAAATATACTTTTTAGACGAACCTTTTAAAGGTGTTGATGTAAAAACTGAAAAAGCTATAATCGAAATTTTAAAAGATTTAAAGTCGAAAGGTAAAACTGTAATTGTAGTCCATCATAATTTAAGCACTGTCAAAGAATATTTTGACTGGGTAACTCTTGTAAACCTTAGAATTATCAAAAACGGGCTAACTTCTGATGTTTTTACAGATGAAAATATACAAAAAACTTTTGGTGAGAGAAAACTTTTTGAAGAAAGGACTTTGTATAAATGAATTTAAATTTTGCTTTGTTAAACGATTATACTTTTCAAATAGTAGTTATAGGCTCAACTCTACTTGGAATTATTAGTGGTACGCTAGGTTGTTTTACAGTGCTACAAAAACAGAGCCTACTCGGCGATGGCGTGTCGCATGCTACTTTGCCAGGAGTCGTTTTAGCGTTTATTTTAACAAATTCTAAAGATAATTCTGTGCTTTTAATAGGTGCGTTTATATCTGGCTTGATTTCAACGCTTGTTATAAATGGGATAACTAAATATTCTAAAATTAAATTCGACTCAGCACTATCGGCGACTTTATCGGTTTTCTTTGGGTTTGGTATGGCGTTGCTATCATATTCTCAAAAAATACCTAATTCAAATCAAGCAGGGCTTAGCAATTTTATTTTTGGGCAGTCTGCATCTATGCTAAAAAAAGATGTGTATGTGCTGTTAATTACAGGTTGCGTGTTGCTATTTATTGTGTTTCTTTTGTGGAAAGAGTTTAAATTGCTTAGTTTTGACCCTGAATATTTACAAACTATAGGTTTTTCTACTAAAAAACTTAATATTTTACTTCTAACAATGATAGTTATCGCTATAGTTCTTGGAATACAAACGGTAGGAGTTATTTTAATGAGTGCTTTGTTGGTTTCTCCTGCAGTTTCTGCAAGGCAATGGACAGATAAACTGTCTACGATGGTAATTCTATCGGCAACTTTTGGAGCTTTTTCGAGCATTATGGGGACAATGATTAGTTCATCTACGAAAAATCTTGCAACAGGACCTGTAATTGTTATTTGTGCATCAATTATCACAGCATTTAGTGTGTTATTTGCACCAAAAAGAGGTGTTTTTGCAGTTATCATTCAAAGAAGAAAAAATAAGCGAAATTTTTTAAAGTTAGGAGTAAAATAAGATGTCTTTTGGTCTTGAAATTCAAATTATTGCTATAATTACATCTGTTGCATGCTCTATTTTAGGTGTTTTTCTAATGCTTAGAGGTATGACGATGATAATAGACTCGATAACTCATACAATACTTCTTGGTATAGTTATTGCTTTTCTTATTACAAACGACTTGAAATCACCACTTTTGCTGGTTTTTGCAACTATCACAGGCGTTTTTACTGTGTGGCTTACAGAATTACTTGTTTCGTCTAAAATTGTTACAAAAGATTCGTCTATATCAATAATTTTTCCTTTGCTTTTCTCAATAGCGATTATATTAATTAGCAAATTTGCACGAAATACACATCTTTGTGTAGACACAGTTTTGCTAGGGGAGATTGCATCGAGAAGATCTACAT
>JAWXUO010000046.1:0-15226 GCA_044426355.1 Clostridia bacterium
TCGCTTTCTTCGGCTACAACTTATTTTACGGTTACAACAGTTACTCCTAACGCTGAAGTTGATACCACCCCAAACGATACTGTCGAACCTGAAGAAGTTCCAGAAGAAGAACTTGACGAAGAACTCGACGAAGAACTTGACGAAGAACTTGACGAAGAACTTGACGAAGAACTCGACGAAGAACTTGACGAAGAACTCGACGAAGAACTTGACGAAGAGCTTGACGAAGAACTTGACGATTTAGTCGAAGAAGCAGAAACCGAAGAAGAAACTGGTGGATATGTACCAAAATTCCCACTAGAAGAACTTTTCCCACAAAATAACAATTATAATGCAGACTCTGACACATCAAATTCGCCACCTGCTTTGTTTAAATCAATCGGTGCTATCATTATATTTATAGCTATCGTAATATGTGCTTGTTTAATCGGAGTTATTGTTTCTATGGAAGATGAAACTTCTAAGCCAAAAAAACAAAACCTAAAAGCATCTAAACCTAAAAAAGAACCAAAACCTAAAAAACCAAAATACTACCCTGCTATGAATTATGATTCAAACGTTATTGGCAAAGTTTGTAACAGATGTGGTCATATTCTTGCTTTAGAGCAACGATATTGCGTGAGATGTGGCAAAAGAATCAAGTATTAACAACTTTTGTGCATATCAAAACTTTTGTAAAACCGAGTTTTAATCATAAATAACCCCACTGATATAGTCAGTGGGGTTTGTTTGTCTAAAAAGTGCATTTTTCAGTTTATTTCACAACACTTTTCGTATTTTAGTAGATTTTTCAAAATTCAAGTGGTGTTTCACTTTATTATTGCCTTAAGACTTTCTCTATTTATATTTTGCGTGTGGCAAGCAAAAACCACCGACATCGTCAGTGGTTTTACTTTATTTAAAATAGTTATATAATCTATCTTCTAGTTCCTTTACCACCAGTGCTAACCGTTGCATCAATTGCATTTCCATTAGCATCTGTAATAGTTCCTCCAGCAATTACGATAGTTCCGTCTATATCAATAGCACTATCGCCACCAGTATTCATTGGATTACAATCTATTACAAGATTTCCTCCGTCCATTGTGAAACTGTGGTTTGAGTCTACACCATCGCCGTTACTCACAAGATGAATATCACCACCTGCAATATACATATGACCTGCTACTCCATTTGTATTCATAGCATCATCAAGTACGTTTACATATATTTTACCACCATATATGCTAAGATATGGTGCTTCTATACCCTCATATCCTTCAAAAACATTAATTGTTCCTGCATATATATTTAAAATATTATCTGCTGTTAAACCATCATCACCAGTGTAGATATTATATGTTCCTGCACTTACTACTAAATTATTTTTAGCATTAATAGCATCATCATAAGCCGAAATATTAAAAGTACCATCATTTAAAATAATGTCATAGCCTTTTAAAGCTTTCATGCTGTATTCTAAAGTATCCGTTGTTTGAACAGTATTTCCAGGACCTTCGCCTTTAGTTATAACATTTAAAACCTCTGTAAATCCACCACCACTAGTTAGCTCAAATGTCCCTGAGTCTATTTGCAAACATTTTTCTGCTACTAAACAGTCGCCACCTGCATTGATTAAGAAATTTACACTTTGAATAATTACATTTCCACGGTCAGCATCATCTGCATTTGTAGATTTTATACCATCATTTCCAGTTATAACTTCGATATTCGCACCATTTATAGCTACTATATCTTTACCTACAATACCATCATCTATTGAATTTACAACAATATTTGCATCAATTATAACAAGGTCATCACGAGAATTTATACCGTCATTATACTCCGTTGTAACCGTTAAAGTTCCTTTTCCTGTTATTACAGTATCTGCTCTAGAATAGATAGCACCACTTGGAAAATCTTCATCAGTTGTTACTATTTTTCCTTGATTTACTGTGTTAAAAGAGCCTTCTTCTAAAATAAATACAACGTCTTTCGCCTCTTCTATGTGTATCGGAGTTCCTGTTTCGCTAGAAAAATGTGCATTATTTAAAATTAAATAAACAGCTTCGCTATCTACTTCTTTATCTACATTTACCATTAAAGTTTGATAATTTCCCACAAACTCATAAGTACCACTTTGCGTTATTACAATATCAGTATTTTCTTCTTGTAATACTGGTTCGCCTACGTTTTTACCACTTTTATAGTTTGGAAACTCGACCGTAGGAATTTCGTCGCTTTGTTCTTTAAGTTCAGTTACAGTAGTGTTTGAATTATTATTGTTATTATTTCCACTAGACATTTGCATATTTGGGCTACTTTCACCCTTTAAAGTTGCTATAATTTCAGCATCACTACAACCTGACATTAAGCTTACTGTAAGTAGCATTAAAATTATTTTTTTCATTACTTTGCTCCTATAATGCGTCATTGCTTAAATCTTTGCTCGCAATAACTATTTCTAAATTGGCATTTCTGCATCTTATCTCATTTATAAAATCTTTTTCATTTTTATCTGCTTTTAGTTTTATTTCGTATTTCACTTTAAATAAACTACCCATATTAGTCGTTTTTACCGAAAGTAGTTCTGCATTATTTGTAAAATTTTCGAAAATATCATCAAAAACATTTGTGTAATTTAGGTCTTCAGGAATTGTAACGATTAGTAATTTTGCATTTTTGTCATCTGCAAAACACACAGCGTCTAAAAATATAGAAAACGCACATATTATTATAGAAAACAAAATTGCAAACGCTATATAACCCATACCTACAGTAAGACCTGCACACATCGCAGAAAAGATAGCCGAAATTTCTTTTGCTGTTCCTGGAACTGAGCGAAAACGTATCAAGCTAAACGCACCTGCCACTGCTACACCCGTCCCTATATTACCATTTACCATTAAAATAACCATTGCAACTGCTACTGGTAGCATTGCTAAAGTTACAATAAATCCTTTTGTGCTTTTTGATTTTACAAGGTACATTTTCGCCATAAATATCCCTAATCCTATAGCTGTTAATAAACATACTATAAAACCAGTTAAATCTATAGTTACTACGCCTGTTAAGTCAAAAACACTTGAAAATAAACTATCAATCATTTACTGTTCTCCTTATTAATTGTAAAAAATTCGGCAGAATAAATTTACTATATGCTGTTGCGTATTTAGAAAATGATTGTTTATAGATATGTTTTTCATTTAAAAACTCTATCAGCCAAAACGGCATTCCAGACACAGTTTTAACCTCCATTAAAACTATATCTTCATCTATAACGCTTAAATCTTGCTCACTTGAGTTTAAATCTACATCAATATCACGATATTTTAAATTAAAATCAAATGTTATACGAAAATCGTTATCTTCTTGTGAAAAAAAAGCTTCTCTTTCATATTCTATATATGTTTTCGGCTTTATTCCCTCATTGCATTTTATAAAATAGTCTACTTCTTTTAAAATTTGTGTGTTTTCTAGGCTCTTATCGTCATTCCAAAAATATGATATAGCGTCACTATATTTCATATCCACACGCCTTTTATAAACAATCCCTTTAAATTTCTTTTTAAGTTCTACAAAAACTATTTTATCTTCCGACGGCTCACCATACATTCTAATTCGCAATTTTTCTTTATACAGTGGTTTTTCTATAGAATGTCTTATAATTCTATAGTCATCAGTATCAAAATATACATTTCGTATTGTGTGTCTTTTAAATTTATCAATTTGCATATGTTTTTGCATATGTTGTAGCAACTGTTTGTAATCTTCTTTAGACATTTTGTATTTCACTTCATATCTTTCGAAAATATTTTGTGCCATAATTTTTTTGTTCTACCTTCCGATTTTTATTTCTCTTTATAAATCTAAAATATTTTATTTCCCTTTCGTTTTATTTCCTTTTATAAACCTCTGTCCTTATACTAACACTAAATTCTACATATTTTTTTCGTTAATTAAATCACGAATTGTTTGCATGCACATATCAGTAGATGCCATTTCATCTGCTATACGTTTTAACTCAACAGTTATAACGTCTGCGTTTTGCAAATTCTTTTTATATTTCATTTGATGTTCTAGGCATGCCCATGAGTCCTGCGAAATTGTACGAATTTGTATTTCTACAGGAACATATATGTAATTTACCATAACAGATACTATGATATGGTAGCTTCTATATCCACTTTCCTTAGGATTATTTATGTAGTCTTTACTAATTATATGTTTAATTTGGTTGCAATTTTCTATTTTTTCTGCGATTTCAAAAACATCTGCAAAAAAATTACATACTATTCTAATGCCTACAAGATCTGTTAAATTGTCCATAGAACTTTGCACTGTTGGTAAAAATCCTAGTTTTTCTAGTTTTTCCACAGTACTTTCTCTCGATTTTATTCGTGTTTTGATGTATTCTATTTTGTCATCACACATAGAACTTATAAGATTTATTGCTATAGACTGTGCTTGTGTTAAATTTGGGTAATATTCTCTAAAAAATTCTTTTGTAGTTTCATTTATTTCCATAAAAAAAATAACCTCACTTTTCATAGTTAGTTTAGTCTAACATGTGAACCTTAAATCAACTTTAAATTTTACATATTTTTACTAAAAAAATGCTTTTTTATTTCAAAATACCTTTTTTAATACTATTAAAAATCATAACTTTTATATACTCCATCGAACACTTTTGTTGCTTTTCCTGTCATAAATACTCGAAAATCCTTAGTTATTCTTATAACAAGTTCTCCACCTAAAAGTTTTACGGTATTTTCTGTGTCAAATTGCAAAATTCCCTTTTTAACTAACCCTGCAACTGTTGCACATGCACCTGTCCCACATGCTAAAGTTTCTCCAGAGCCACGCTCCCAAACTCGCATTGATACAGTTGTTTTATCTATAATTTCAACAAATTCTGTATTTATTCTTTTTGGAAATATTTTGTGATTTTCAAAATGTGTACCTATAGTTAAAAGGTCTAAATTTGCTACATCTTGCGTTACAATCACAAAATGTGGATTTCCCATAGAAACAGCTGTTCCTTGATATGTTTTTCCTAAAACCGTTATCTCGTGGTCGATACACTCAACAGAATCTACATCGACAGGTATTTCTTGTGCTATAAAATTTGCAATGCCCATATCAACTAAAGCATGCGTTGCAATACCGTTTTCTACAGTCATTTTAAGTAATTTTGTTCCTGCTAAAGTTTCTATAGATATATCTTCTTTTTTGCAAATTGCATTGTCATATAAATATTTTCCGACACAACGAATTGCATTTCCACACATTTCACCCTCAGAACCATCAGCATTAAACATTCTCATTTTCGCATCTGCTATTTTTGATGGCAAAATTAAAACCAAACCATCAGAACCTACACCAAAGTGTCTGTCGCTTATATCTATCGCTAGTTTTTCAGGGTTTGTCACTTCTTCTACAAAGCAATTTACATATACATAGTCGTTCCCTGCACCGTGCATTTTTGTAAAATTCATATGTCCTCCTATTCATTAAAACCAATCTTACTTTATTAGTTTAGCATAACACGAAAATTTATTCAAGCAAATATATGTTTGACTTTTTTAGTTTATGTAGTATAATTAAAAAAAGGAGATTTTTATGAAAATTTTAGCTATAGATTTTGGCGACAGCCGTACAGGTATTGCAATTTCTGACCCACTTGGTTTCATGGCAGGTAGGTCTTTTGTTATCCACGAAAAATATTTTCCAAAGCTTGTGGAAAAACTTTTAGACACAATTTCTCTCGAAAAACCTTCCGAAATTGTTTTAGGTATGCCAAAACACATGAACAATGACGAAAGCGAACGTTCAAAACTATCAATAGAACTCCGTGATATTTTAGAAGAAAAAACAAAACTTCCTGTAATTTTATGGGACGAAAGAGCAACTACGGTATCTGCTCACCAAATTTTATCAAACAACGGCAAAAAACGCAAAAACCACATAAAAACTGTAGATGCAGTTGCAGCTTCTCTTATTTTAGAGGGATATTTACGTTTTAAAGAGCTTAATCGTTAACTTTTTGCAAAAACGAGCTTTGCTCCAACATAAATCAAAAATGCACCAAAAATTCGCTGTAAAATATCAATATTTATCGAATTTGCAAGAATTGATGACAGAATACTTGTAACAATTCCTGAAATAGTGCAAAATATCATCGCCTTTTTATCAATTAGGCGATTTTTTACGTGAAAATATACAGCAGGTATCGCACAGCTTATAAAATAAATTAAATTCACACCCTGTGCTATAATTTGCTCTTTTGATAAAAAAGCTGTAAGATAAATTATTAAAAAAGTGCCTCCACCTATGCCAAAACCTGAAATTATCCCTAAAACTGCTCCTATAAGTGCATTTATCATATTAAAAATAAACTCCTAACCCCACTGTATACTATCATTACACCTAAAAATCTTTTAAGCCATATCATAGGCATTTTTTTAAAGATTTTTCCCGAAATAATGCCACCTACAAACCCACCTATCAAAAAAGGCACAGCTAAAGCTATATCTAAGGTATCGTTTATTGCATAAATTATCGCAGAAACTATCGAAAGTGGCAAAATTATTGAAACCGATGTCGCCATTGCAATATCATCTTCTATTTTTGCCCATTTTGTAAAAAGTGGTACTAAAATCATTCCACCACCTGCTCCAAAAAATCCATTTGCAAGCCCTGAAAGTCCACCAATTATTAAAAATTTAACCAAAAAATCACCTCACAAACTGATTATTTCCCAAAATGCTTATTTTAAACATTTTACAACAGTTTATAAGGTGATTTTATTTTTAACCGTGCATTTTTATAAAAGTTTTATAAAAATCCACTGCTTTTTCAAATGATTTTACGCTGATACACTCGTTATCCGTGTGCATTCTTTTAGCTATTTTTGTTTCTAGCTCCATTGGCATAAAGCGAAGAACAACATCACAAATTTCTTGATAATATGATGCATCTGTTCCCCCTGCCATTAGCGTTGGAACAACTATAGCATCATCAAATTTTTCTTTGATTAATTTTTCTATTTCCTTGTAGTAAAAAGAATTAAAATCTGTAACTAATCCATTGTTAAATTTTGCTGATACAATTTCAAACTGCAAATCAAGACCTTTTGTCAATTCTTTGATGTAGTTTATAACACTTTCTTTTTCTTCGCCCGGTAAAAGTCGAATATCGCAAGTTACGCTCGCTTTATTCGGTAAAATATTCGGTGCAGATGACGCTTCAGTCATAGTCGGTGCGATTGTATTTCTTACTAGTGGAATATATTTTTCCTCAAAATTTTCCACAAGCTTTGGATAACTTTCGCCTAAAACTGCTTTATACTGCGAAACTAAAGGTATCATTTTTGTAGGCATAGGGTTTTCTTCAATAGCGATAATAGCTTTTGCTATGCGATATAAACCTGTTTTTGAAGAAATTCCAGCAGCGTGACCACCTTTATCAGGAGCAATTAGCTTTAATCTTAAAATATTTTTTTCTGCAAGAGCAATTGTTGCATATTTTCTATCAGGTAAAAAATCTGTGTCTACATGTCCACCCTCGTCTAAAACTAAATCTAGTTTTACACCTTGTGCTTTCAACATTTCTACAATTTTATTTGCTCCATTTGCCCCACCGATTTCTTCATCATGCCCAAAAGCAAAATAAATTGTATTTTTCGGAGTAAAACCCTCTGCAAATAGGTTTTCCATCGCACTTAGTAGCCCTATAACCACGTTTTTGCAGTCAATTGCACCTCGTCCATATAAAAAACCATCTTCTATAACGCCACCATAAGGAGGGTAATCCCAGCTTTCTTCGTTAACAGAAACCACGTCCATATGTCCACAAAACATGATAGTTTTGCCTGTTCCGTGAATTTTGAAAAGCAAACTGCCATTTACAACCGTTTTTTCCATGTTTTTATGCACTAAAGGAAAAGCTTTTTCTAAAAACTTGTGTAGTTTTGGCATATTTTCTTCATTTACATCACGTGTTGTTTGTATTTTTATCGCTTCTACTAAATTTTCTATCATAACTTATGCTCCTTAAAATATTCTATAGTTTGGTTTATATTTTCATTTATAGTATTTTTTAAATCATCAATATCTGCAAATTTTTTCTCATATCGTAGAAAATCTAAAAATTCCACCGTTGCAATTTTGCCGTAAACATCTTCGTCAAAATCTAAGATATGTGCTTCTACTACTATGTTTTCATCTTCTAAAAAAGTAGGTACAGTTCCTACATTCGTCACTGCTTTATATTTTTTTTCGTCTATAGTTACACAGCTAACATACACGCCATTTGCAGGTTTTTGCATATTTTTTGGAAAATCTAAATTGATAGTTCGAACGCCGATAGTTCTTCCAATTTTTCGTCCATGCTTAACTTCTCCAGAAACTAGAAAATTATGTCCAAGCAAGTGATTTGCTTTTTTAATATCGCCTTTTTCAATGAATTTTCGAATATTCGTCGAGCTTACTCGCTCATTTTCTATAAATACTTCGTCTATTTTATCATATCCAATATTCTGCTCCATACACAACTTCTCAAGCTTTTCTGCATTCCCACAGCCTTTATATCCAAATATAAAATCTGCTCCTGTAACAATATGGCATGCGTTAAATTCGTTTATCAATACATCTTTTACAAAAGTATCCCAAATTATTTTTGCATGTTCTTCGTTAAAATCCCAAAAAATAACTTCGTCTACACCACTATATTGTTTTATATGGTCTTCTCTTGCATCAATGCTACAAAGCATTGGTATTTCTTTTTTTAAAACTACCGTATCTGGGTGTTTACTAAAAGTAAAAACTGTTGATATGCAGTTTTTTTCTTTTGCTTTTTCAAGCACTTTGTCAGTCAAAGCTTTGTGTCCCTTGTGGACACCATCAAAAAAACCGACAGCTATAACACGTTTTTTCATAATATTCCTTTAAAAAAATGCCTTTGTAGGAAAAATTGCTCGTCCACCATCAAAAAGTGAGCGACTTTCCCCTAATATAAAAAATTCATTATTAAAATATACTGCAACCTCTGTTGAAAACTCCTGTGGAAAACTTTCGCAATCTACATCTCGTGCAAAAGTCCCATTTTTAAGCCTTGTATAACCAGTTTCATTTACAAAAACCTTGTGATAATTTGCAAAAACTGAGTCCGTCGGCATTAAAATACTCTCTATTTCGCCATCGTTTGCAAGTTTTTGAATTTCATCTAAAGTATATCCTTTGGTATATCCTCCAGATTTTGTTCGTCTAAGTGACGTTAAAGTTGCAATATTTCCTAATTTTTTGCCAATATCAACACATAAAGTTCTAACATATGTACCTCTAGAGCATAAAACACGTATTGCATATTCATTTTCTTCTAAATTGTCTAAATCTAGCATTTCTATTTCAAAAATTTCAATTTCACGAGCTTTTCGCTCAACTACACCACCATTTCGTGCAATATCATACAGTCTTTGACCGTTTATTTTAACAGCAGAGTACATCGGTGGTGTCTGTAAAATCTTGCCTTTAAAGTTATCCACAACATTACACACAGTTTCCACAGAAGTTTCCACAGGCTGTGTATTTATAATTTCTCCCCAAATATCCTCGGTAGTTGTTTCTATACCAAGTTTAAAAGTTGCTACATATTCTTTACACGTTACACCATGAAAATCCGACGCTTTTGTAGCATTTCCTAAAAATATAGGCAAAATGCCCGTAGCCATGGGGTCAAGCGTTCCCGAATGACCCATTTTTCGCATTTTTAACATTCCACGCAATTTTGCAATAACATCGTGTGATGTGAAATCCTGTGGTTTATCTATGATAATTATGCCGTTATACATAGTTGCAAACCTTAGTTACAGCTTCTATAATTTTTTTCTTTGCATCTTCTACTTTTGTGTTTTTAAAGGTAACTCCACCTGCACGAAGATGTCCACCACCTCCATATACTCCACAAATTTCTGAAGCACTAAAGTCGCCACTTGATCTACAAGATACTTTTATATCGCCATTTTCTTGCTCGAAAATGGTAAGTCCTATCAAAACACCTTCTATAGCTCGTGGCAAACTTGCTATAGAGTCTAAATCGTCTGGAGTTGCTCCTATCTCCTGTACATCTTTTTGCAATATGCAAACGATTGCTACTTCATTATTAAAATAATATTCGATATGTTGGTATACTACTTTTTCTACTTCTATTCTTTGACGTGTTTTAACATCAAATAGCTCACGATTTATAGGTCCTGCGTCTATATATGTTAAACATTCCCCTGCGATTTTATGCGTGTGAGCTGTTGTATTAGAATATTTAAAACAGCCTGTATCTGTAGAAATTGCAACATATAAAGATTTTGCTAAATCTGCATTTAATTCAACTTCTAGTTCTAACGCTAGGTCATAAATAATTTCTGCACAAGCTGCAACATCTACAATTAAATTATTTTTTGCATATCCATCATTAGACAAAAAATGGTGGTCTATGCATAAATCTATATCTTTTTCATATTTTTTCGCACTTTCAGGAAGTAATTCTGTAGTTGCAAGGTCTGCAGATATAATTTTATCAAATTTAAAATCACTTGGTGCAAGATATGGACTAATAAGCCCCTCATATCTTGGCGTTATATCTTCATTCGGCAAAATATATGCTGTTTTGTTTATCGCTCTTAAAACCTGACACAAAGCCGACGCAGTACCCGTTGTATCTCCATCAGGTTTTTTGTGTGTTAGTATTAAATAATTATCGTTTTCTAGTAAAAATTGCTTAGTTTTCGTCATCTTCTTGTTCTCCTTCCTCATATGGTTTAATATCTAAATCGTTTATAAGTTTAGATATATGTGCACCATACGTTATCGAGTCATCAAGCTTTAAAATAAGTTCAGGAGTGTGACGTAGTTTAATTTTTCTGCCTAGTTCACGGCGTAAATATCCATTTGCAGAATTTAAAGCTTTCATAACTTCTTTTCCATCAGATTCTGAACCTAAAACGCTTATATATACTGTAGCAAAACTTAAATCGTTTGTTACTTCGCAATGCGTTATAGACACTAAACCGTTTTGCATACGTGGGTCTTTAACTGTTCTTAAAAGTTCGGATAAAGCTTTTAAAACTTCTTCATTTATTCTATCTATTCTTTTTGCCATGATTAACTCCTTCTTAAAATATTAGAGCGACCTTTTAGATTGCACTAAGGCAACCACAAAGGCCGTCTCTGTGTTTTTTATTATCTTGCTATTTCTTCCATGATATAACACTCAATAATATCGCCTTCTTTAATGTCATTGTAATCTTCTACACCAAGACCACATTCGTAGCCAGAAGCTACATCACGAGCATCATCTTTAAAACGTTTTAACGAGTTTAATTTACCTTCGTGGAATACTATACCATCACGAACAACACGCACTTCTGCATTACGAGATAGTTTACCATCTTGTACATATGCACCTGCAATTGTTCCGACACCAGTTACTCTAAATACTTGACGCACTTCTGCATGACCTAAAATAACTTCTTTATATTTAATTTCAAGCATACCTTTCATCGCTGTTTCGATTTCACCGATACAGTCATAAATTATGCTATACATTCTCATATCAACATCTTGTGCACTTGCTACATCATAAGCTGTTCTTTCAGGACGAACATTGAACCCTACGATAATCGCTCCAGAAGCTGCTGCAAGCATAACATCTGATTCAGATATTGCACCAACACCTGAGTGAATTACACGAACACGCACGTCTTCTTGGTGTAATTTTTCTAAAGATGCTTTTAGTGCTTCGGCAGAACCATGAACGTCTGCTTTTACAATTATATTTAAGTTTTTGATAGAGCCTTGTTCTATTTGCGAGAATAGGTTGTCAAGCGTTACTTTTTGAAGTGCATTGTTTTTCGCAGTTTTCATGTCTTCTTTACGTTGCTCTACAAGTTCTCTTGCCATTCTTTCGTCTTCTACGCAATAGAATAATTCGCCAGACGATGGAACTTCTGATAAACCGATAATTTCTACAGGCATAGATGGTCCTGCTTCTTCTAGCTTATTTCCTAAATCATCTGTCATAGCACGAACACGACCTACAGACGTTCCTGCGATGATAATATCGCCTGATTTTAAAGTACCATTTTGCACTAAAAGTGTTGCAACTGGTCCACGTCCTTTGTCTAGTTTTGCTTCGATAACAGTACCTTTACCTAGACGGTTTGGATTTGCTTTTAGTTCTTCTACTTCTGCAGTTAAAAGTACCATTTCTAGTAAATCTTCGATACCTTTACCAAATTTTGCAGAAATTTTACATACAGTTGTAGAGCCACCCCATTCTTCTGGAACAAGTTCATATTCTGTTAATTGTTGCATAATACGGTCAGGATTTGCACCGTCTTTATCTATTTTGTTTACAGCTACGATAATAGGCACTTCAGCAGCTTTTGCATGGTTTATAGCCTCTATAGTTTGTGGCATAATTCCGTCATCTGCTGCAACAACAAGTATTGCAATATCCGTTACTTGTGCACCACGAGCACGCATAGAAGTAAACGCTGCGTGTCCTGGAGTATCTAAAAATGTTATTTTATTACCATTGATTTCAGTTTGATATGCACCGATATGTTGCGTGATACCACCAGCTTCATCATCTGCAACTTTTGCTTTACGAACTGCATCTAGTAGCGATGTTTTACCATGGTCTACGTGTCCCATTACAACTACAACAGGGTCACGAGCGATTAAATCTTCTTGGTTGTCGTCTGTTTCGTCAAACAAACGTTCTTCTATTGTTACAAAAACTTCTTTTTCTACAATTCCGTTCATTTCTTCAGCTACTATAGATGCTGTATCAAAGTCGATAACTTGAGAAATACTAGCCATAACACCAAGTTTCATAAGCTCTTTTATAACGTCTGCTGCTGTTCTTTTTAAACGAGAAGCAAGTTCCCCTACAGAAATTTCTTCTGGTATTTGAACACGCACTTTTGTAGCTTTTGTTTTAGCTTGCATTGCAGCTAAACGTTTTAAGCGTTCTTGGTCTTCTTGACGTTTTTTATTTTGTCCATAAGGTTTACGAGAATCAGATTTTTTCGTGATTTTTTGCTTACCTTGTTGCATTTTTGATGCTTTATCTGGAACTAAACTATCCATTTTATCATCATATTTTGCAAGGTTTGTATCACCACTAGAACGTGTGTCTATTACACGAACATTTGGAGTTTGCACTTCTTCATCTGTTTTTATTGTAATTTTTTCGTCATTATCCTTAGGCGTTGGTTTTAAAATTTGTTGTTTTGGTTTTGGTTTTTGCTTTTTATTTTCAACTTCTGCTTTTTTCACAGGTTTTTCTTCTTTAACAACAGGTTTTTCTGCTTTAGGTTGTGGTTTTTTCTGTTCTTTTTGACTATCTAGCACCGACGTAATGTCTTCGACTTGGTTTTCCTTTGTTACTTTTTCTAACAAATAATTTAAAACATCTGAGTCTAGCGTTTGTGCATTAGGACTTACATCTTTTAAAATTTCTAAAATTTCTTTTTTTGTCATTTTCAAATCTTTAGCTACGTCTTGTATTTTTTGTTTCATATATTTACACCCCCATATTACTTATTATAAAACTCTTTATGTTCTTTTTTATTTTTAAACGATGATTTCTCTTCGCTTTCTTTTCTTGGTTCTTTCGTATTTTTAAACGATGGTTTTTCTTCTTTTTTTGGTCTTGGTTTTTTTACTCTCTCACGTAAAGGGTCAGCATTTCTTTCTACTCTTTCCATTTTACGCTTTAATTTCAAATCTAAAACCTTAGATACTTCTTCATTTTCTTTTGATGTTTGCGACAATTTTTTTCCTAAAGAATTTGCAAGTCCTATATCCGTTATCGCAACAACTGCACAAACAGATTTTGAACACGCAACCCCTAGTTCTTCTTTAGTACAAGGAATTATCATCACTGCAACACCATTATTTTTCGCTACTTGCAAAATCGGTTTTAAGGTTTTTTGAGAACAATCGCTAGAGGCAAGTATTAGCCTTGCTTTATTATCTTCTATAGCAGTTAAAACAACATCAGAGCCTGCAATTAGTTTTGATGCTTTTTTACATATGCTAATTGTTCCTAAAATATTTTTTATCAATCAGTTTTCCCTTCCATCTCTTTTGTAAGAGCCTCATATATTTCTTCTGGTATTGAACTTGCAAAAGCACGAGAAATTGCTCTTGATTTTATAGCTTTGTTAAGGCAGTTTATGTTATTACAAACATATGCTCCACGTCCAGCACTTTTGCCTGTAAAGTCTAGCGAAATTTCATTTGTAGGGCTTTTTACTACTCTAATAAGCGACCTTTTTTCAAAATGCTCTCTGCAACCTAAACATTGGCGTATAGGTACTTTTCTGGATTTCATATTGCCTCCTTAAAAATCTGCTAAATCAACTTGCGATTGTGGTTTTATATCTATTTTGCAACCTGTTAGTTTTGCTGCAAGTCTTGCGTTTTGTCCACCCTTGCCTATCGCAAGAGAAAGTTGGTCATCTGGCACTATAGCTATACAATTTTTTGTTTCTTCAAAAGATTTACAAGCAACGATTGTTGCAGGTGCTAGTGCTGCTGATACATATTCTGCAATATCATCAGAATATTTTATAATATCAATTTTTTCTCCGTTAATTTCATCTACAACGCCTGCTACACGAGTACCCGAATTACCAACGCATGCCCCGATAGGGTCTATAGATGTATCATTTGAATATACAGCCATTTTAGTTCTGTTTCCTGCTTCACGTGCAATAGATTTTATTTCTACTATACCATCTGAAATTTCTGGAACTTCTATTTCAAATAGTCTTTTAACTAGTCCTGGGTGTGTTCTAGAAATTATAACTTGTGGTCCTTTTGTAGCTTTTTTAACTTCTACAACATATACTTTTATGTGGTCGCCATCATCTAAAGTTTCGTTTCTTACTTGCTCGCCTATTGTTAAAATTCCCTCTACTTTTTCGCCCTCTGTTATCATTTCGATAATAGCATTACCCGAGCGTGGGTCTACTCTTAAAACTGTAGCTTGTAAAATTTCGTGTTCTTTAGAAGAAAAACTCTCAGCTATCATTCCACGTTCTGCTTCACGTATTGCTTGAATTATAACTTGTTTTGCAGTTTGTGCTGCTATTCTTCCAAATTCTTTTGTTTGAATACTCATAGATACAATATCGCCATATTCTGCTTGTTTCATAACTTCATTCCACTTGAGGTTG
>JAWXUO010000047.1:0-15001 GCA_044426355.1 Clostridia bacterium
TCCCAATTTTAAGTAGCGTATATATATATATATATATATATATATATGGTTTTTTAGTAGTTTCTACAATGTTTGTAGGCTTTTTTATAAATTTTCGATAAAAAATTATACAAATACCATTAATTAAGCCCCAAATTACATAAGTATAATTTGCACCGTGCCATAATCCACTAAGTGCGAAAGCGACTAAAGTGCATAAAACATAACGGTGTTTACCACCTAAAGGAATATATACATAGTCTGTAAACCATTTTGAAAGAGAAATATGCCATCTTTGCCAAAAGTTTTGTATATTTGTAGCTAAGTAAGGAGATTTGAAATTTTCCATTAGCTCAAAACCAAGCATTTTTGAGCAACCACGTGCAATATCAGAATATCCTGAAAAATCACAGTAAATTTGTACCGAAAAAAGTAAAGTGGCAACTATAAGAGCTAGACCAGCGTGTTTATACACATCGGTATATGCTATATTTACATATGGAGCAACTACATCAGCAACAGCTAATTTTTTGAAAAATCCCCAAGCCATAAGCTTTAGTCCGTAGGTAACATTGTCATAATTAAACGTGTGTTCTTCTCGAAATTGTGGAAGAAGTTTTTCGGCACGTTCAATAGGTCCTGCAACTAGCTGAGGGAAAAAACAAACATATAGAGCGAAGTATCCTAAATGTCGTTCGGGTGCAATTTTTCCTCTATAAACATCAATTGTATAACTTAAAGTTTGAAAAGTATAGAATGAAATACCAACAGGAAGAATGATATTCAGCACAGTTGGTGTAAAAGGGATACTTATAGATTTAAGTAAATCTCCGATTGCATTATTGAAAAAATTGAAATATTTAAAGAAAAATAAAAGCCCTAAATTTGAGCATATACTGAGTGATAAAAAATATTTCTTGTATTTTTCGTATTTTACCATAGAAATTGATGCGTAATAGTCAATTAAAGTTGAAATAAGTATTAAAACTATTAGTTCTGGTTTAAAACTCATGTAAAAATAATAGCTAGAGATAAGTAAAAATAACCACCTTTTGCTATGTGGTATTGCATAGTATAATAAAAATACTACTGGCATAAATATTGCAAATTCTATAGAGTTGAATATCATTTTTTAATCCTTCTTAATTTTAAAGTCTAAAAAAGCTACCATAAAAGTAGCTTTTGTTTTTTATTAGTGTCGAGGTGATGATTTTACTATATTGTAGCTTTCCATAATTCTGTTTAGCATATCAATTTCTTCCTGAGTGCTAAGAGGTTTGATTTTACTTAAAACTTCGCCAGCTTTAGTATTAACATATTTTGCAGGAAGTTTGTTTAATATAATACACATCATATCAGATACGCATTGATCACACATACAACAGTCCCCGTTCTTTTTCAGTAAGTAAGTCAACTTGTCGTAAACCAATGATTCCATAATGTTTGTTAATTCAACCATAAGGTGTCCTCGCTTTCAATTGATATAATTTCTTAAAGTATAACATGTTTTCTTTCTTTTGTAAAGCACTTTTTGAACAAATTGTAACATTTTGTAAAAAAGATAATATACTATTTTTAGGAAGTGGAAATTAATTAAAAATAAATTCGTAACACAAAGGCTGTCTTTTGTATAGTATGGAAAAGAAAGATAGAAAGGGGGAAATCACATGTGTAATAAATGTGGAGGCTCAAACTACTGTAATGCAGATTGCAACAATTCAGGTTTTGGTCAAGATTATATCTGGATAATTTTAGTTGTAATAATTATTTTATTCTGCTTTGGTGGAATGAACACAGGAAACGACTGTTGTTCTAATAACTGTTGTTAAAAAACTAAAAAATTTGTGGAAAGGAGGAACTTTTATGTATAATAATTGCTGTGATTCAAATCAAGATATGATTTGGATAATACTACTTGTAATAATCATTTTATTTTGCTTTGGTGGAATGAACACAGGTTCTAATTGCTGTCCTAAACATGATTACAACCCTTGTTGTTGCTAAGATTTAAACATCTAGTTTAAAATTAAAGCTTGTGTACTTAAAGTTATCCACTATTTCCACAATTTTATCCACAAGGCGAAAAAGTGGATTTAAAGCGAATTTTAAAATAAAACAAAATAAAGGGTATAGTCGAGAAAACTTGATTATACCCTTGTTTATTGATGTTTTTTGTCAGCTTATGAAGTGGTGAAATTTTTAAAACTTAATGAGTTTAAAATCTATATAGTATTAATTCTTAATTATAAATTGTTGAAAAATGTCGAATTTTGTCGACAAAAAAATATTTCCCTAACATAAACATAAAGTTTAAATATTAGGGAAATCTATTAACATTTTATTTAGAATACTTCCTTGAACAATAACCATAGATGCAAAATATAGCCACAACATTAAAAGCATAATAGCACTAAGCGAGCCATAAATTATGCTATAATTTGAAAAATTTGAAATATAGATAGAAAATCCGTAAGACAATATAAAAAGTGCAATTATAGCACAAAATGCACCAGGTAAAGCATCTTTGTATGTGATTTTTTGGCTTGGGATAAATCTATATAAAAGGACTAATATTAAGAAAAAATATATAGCAGGAAGCCAAACTCTAAAGTTTGTCAAAAAAATTTCTGAAGCAGTAGAAAAAATTATATACTTAGAAAGAAAATTTACAATTTCGCCACCAATTATAGTTAAAAATAGCATTAAATATACAGAAAACATGAGTGATACTGTAAAGAAAAACGATTTTACCAACGATAGGCGAGGTCGCTCATATCCATAAATATTATTTATTATGTGATACAAGCTGTTAACATATCTCGTAAAAGAATATAGCGTTAACCCAAGACCTACGAAAAAAGGGACGAAATTATCTGATGTTGACAAGAAATTTAGGTAATCTGTAACTAAAAACTGCAATTGCTCAGGAAAAATATCTATATATGCATACAGACTTATAATCTCTGCATCTATAATTCCTATAATTGAATGTAAAAATAAAACTAGTGGAAAGAAAGAGAAAACAAGATAGTAGGATAAACAAGCACTACTTCGTGAAACTCCAAATTTAAAATAATTTTTCGCAAAAATAGTTAAGAAATTAATCACCTAAAAACCTCATTGAATTATTCTTTAGATTTTGGTTGTGATTTTTTATTATCACGGAAATTACGTCTGTTATTATCACGAGAGAAATCACGACGTCTATCAGAACGAGGAGAAGAATCACGGCGAGATGAGCCAGAACGAGGAGAATCTTTCTTTGTATCTATAATAGTTTTTGTTTCGAAACCACAAATAGTACAACCTACCATAGCTTTTAAAACATTATCTACATCGCTTTTAAGAATTGAAACGATAGAAAAGCCATCAAAAATTTCGATTTTACCAATGTTTTTGCTAGTTATTCCTGTGCGTTCTGTAATAGCTCCTACTAAATGGTTAGGTGCTACACGTTTGCTTCTACCTATGTCTATTTTTAGTTTTTGGAAATCGTTATTATTTGCGTGCGAACGATGTTTAATTTGTTCGATAGTGTTTAATGCATGGTCTAGTTTTTGGAAATGCATTTGCAAGCCTGCTGCTGCAATTTGTTCTAAAGGGAAACCTTTTTCTACAAGTTTTGTTACCATGTTAGTATAAGTTTCTTGTGGTGCATTTTCTAAAATTTCTGCAACACGTTCGATATTTCTTAAAGTATTTTGGTCTTTAATATCTTCGAAATTAGGGATAGCAGTTTGTTCTATAGTGATTTTTAGTTCACGTTGCATATCACGAAGCTCAAATTGTTGACGTCTACCACTTAAAATTGTAATAGCAGTACCTGCTTTTCCAGCACGTCCTGTACGTCCGATTCTATGCACATAGTATTCACTATTTTGTGGAATATCGTAGTTTATAACATAGTTTATATTGTCAACATCGATACCACGAGCTGCAACGTCTGTAGCTACAAGAATTTTTGCACTACCGTTTTTGTAAGCATTCATAACTTTTGTGCGTTGTTCTTGTTTCATGTCACCGTGAAGACCTAAAACTTTAAATCCAGATTTATTAAGTGTTTCTTCGATTTCGTCAACCATTTTTTTGGTATTACAGAAAATCATAGTTAAATCATTAGCGTACATGTGCAAAAATAGTTTTAAAACGTCCATTTTTCTGCCCATTGGAACATCAACATATTTTTGAGCTATTTGTGCTACTGTTTGTTTTCTAGCAACTTCGATAGTAACAGGTTCTGTTTGAAATTCACGAGTAATGTCCATTATAGATGGAGGCATTGTTGCAGAAAATAAAATTGTTTGACGTGTTTCAGGTGCATCTTGTAAAATTGTTTGAATATCTTCTTTAAATCCCATTGAAAGCATTTCGTCTGCTTCGTCTAGGATAATCATTTTAAGATTTGAAAGCTTTAAAGTTCTACGTCTTAAATGGTCCATAACACGACCTGGAGTTCCGATTACAACATTAGCTTTTTTTAGGTTTAAAATTTGTCTGTCCATAGCAGCACCACCGTATACTACGCAAGTTTTGATGCCCTCTGCAAATTGTGTTATTTTTTTAATTTCGTCTGCTACTTGCATTGCAAGTTCACGAGTAGGACAAAGTATTAGAGCTTGTGTTGTTCTTTTTGCTTCGTCAGTATCAATCATTTCTACCATAGGAATAGAGAAAGCCATAGTTTTTCCTGTTCCTGTTTGAGATTTACCGATAATATCTACGCCAGTTTTTATCAAAGGGATAGCTTTTTCTTGTATTTCTGTAGCAGATTCATATCCGATTACTTCGATAGCTTTTAGAATAGATTGGTTTGTTATTAATTCATTAAAATTCATTTTTTCCTCATTTTCATTGTTTGTGGTTAAAAATAGAGGACACAAAAACACACATAACCCCTACTCATTAACATAATTGCCGAATATAAATAGTATAACATAAATAAATGATATATGTCAAATAATTTTTTGGTAATATTAAAAATTATAAATATACGATTTATAACGTAAAAACTTAAATTAAAAGTTGCTTTAGTTAATATTATAAGTCGAAATTTTCTAAAAAATACATAAAAGTTTTTATTTTAAAAAGTGTTGTATAATTATTGTGTTTATGGTAAAATACAATATATTATATTATATTATGTTTTTATAAGGAGTAAATAATGAAAGATATAAGAAATTTGACGATGCTTACGGATTTTTACGAATTAACAATGGCAAATGGTTATTTTGAAAATGATATGTCAAATCAAACTGCGTATTTTGATATGTTTTTTAGAAAAGTTCCTGATGATGGTGGATATGCTATAATGGCAGGTTTAGAACAGCTTATAGACTATCTAAAAAACATTAAATTTACAGATGATGATATAAAATACCTTGAGGGGAAAAATATTTTTTCTAAAGGATTTTTAGAATATTTAAGAAATTTTGAATTTGCGTGTGATGTATACGCTGTAAAAGAAGGTACGCCTATTTTTCCAGGTGAACCGATTATAACGGTTAGTGGACCTATGATTCAAGCACAATTTATAGAAACAGCTTTGCTTGTAACTATAAACCACCAATCGCTTATTGCAACTAAAGCAAACAGAATTGTAAAAGCTTCAGATGGTCGAGCTGTTATAGAATTTGGTGCAAGAAGAGCCCAAGGATATGATAGTGCTGTTTTGGGTGCTAGGTCTGCATATATCGGTGGTTGTAAAGGCACTTCGTGTGTAATGACGGATAGAGATTATGGAGTTCCTGCAGGTGGAACAATGGCTCATAGCTGGGTGCAAATGTTTGATAATGAATATGATGCGTTTACGGCATATGCAAAAATTTACCCTAATGAGTGCGTTTTTTTAGTAGACACATATAATGTATTAAAATCTGGCGTGCCAACTGCTATAAAAGTTTTTGACGAATATTTAAAACCAAGAGGTTTGCGTCCAAAATCAATTAGATTAGACAGTGGAGATATTGCGTATCTTTCTAAAAAAGCTAGAATAATGCTAGATGAAGCAGGCTATGAAGATGTAACTATCATGGCATCTAATTCGCTAGATGAATATTTAATTCGTGATTTGCTAAACCAAGGTGCAAAAATAGACTCTTTTGGCATAGGAGAAAGACTGATAACTGCAAAAAGCGACCCTGTTTTCGGTGGGGTATATAAACTATGTGCTGTAAAAAATAAACAAGGCGAAATTATACCTAAAATAAAAGTTTCGGAAAATGTAGAAAAAATCACAACTCCACACGTAAAACAACTTTATAGATTTTTTGATAACAAAACAGGCAAGGCAATCGCTGACGTTATTACTATATTTGACGAAGTTATAGACGATAGCAAACCGTATAAGCTTTTTGACCCTACACATGTTTGGAAAAGTCAAACAGTTACGGATTATACAGCAAAAAAACTGTTAGAACCAATATTTTTAAACGGAAAATGCGTGTACGAATCACCAGGAATTTCTGAAATACGTGATTATTGTAAAGAGCAAACAGAAACTTTGTGGGAAGAAGTATCTCGTTTTGAAAACCCACAATTATATTTTGTAGATTTATCGCAAAAACTGTGGGATATAAAATTTGATATGTTAAGAGGTAACTAAAATGGAACTCGCATTAACCGTTGCAAACCAAATACTTATAATGTTCCTTTTAATGGGAGTAGGGGTAGCTCTATATAAACTTAAATTTTTTTCTGACCAAACGGTAAAAGACTTAAATAATTTTGTGGTAGTAGTTGTTGTAATGGCAGCTGTTATAGACCCTTTTACAACCTCTGAATATAGCACAGAGCGAATGAAAAATTTATGCGTAACTTTAGTACTCGCTATTTTGTATAATATAGTAGTAATATTTTTGAGTAATATTATTTATACTAAAAAAAATATGGAAGCTAAAATTTCGTTGCTATCGACAGTATATCCAAACAGTGGATTTATGGCGTTTCCGTTATTATCGGCAGTGTTTCCATCAGAAGGACTATTCTATGGAGCAATTTACATAGCTGTGTTTAATGTTTTTGTATGGATTCATTTAGTTCCATTATTAAGTGATGAACCAAAACAAAATTTGAAACAGTTTTTTAAAATAATATCGAAAAACCCAGTTATAATAGCTGTTGTAGCATCTATATGTATGTATGCTTTAAAAATAAAATTGCCAGAACCTATTTCTGTAACAGTAGGCTATGTAGCAGGATTAAATACACCTCTTGCTATGATTTTATTAGGTGTGTTTGTATCAAAAACAAATATTTTAAAAGCATTTACCAATCTAAAAGTATATAAAGTATGTTTTGCAAAACTTTTTGTTATGCCAATGCTGTTTTTAGGAGCTATGAAAGCGATTTCGTTAGTTTTTCCTATAGAGCCAATGGTTGCAACGTGCTTGCTTATATCAACAGGAGCACCGACTGCAGGAATTGTTAGTATAATGTGCGAAAGATTTGGGATAGATACAGATTATTCAATACAAATTATGACGTTATGTACGTTATTATCTATAATATCACTACCAATTGTAGTATATTGTGCACAAATTGTTATGTAAAGTAAACTGTAATCATGATTTTCATGGTTGCAGTTTTTTTGCGTAGAAAAAAGTGCATTTATAAATGAATTTTCACTCAGTTATAAACGCACTAAAAAAACTACCACTTAGAAATTTAAGTGGTAGAATATTTATTTATTTGATTTTATAAATTCTAATAGCATTTGTATCTACAGATTGTCCAAAAGGCATACCAGTCGTTATAGTGATAGTATCGCCAACTTCGCAAAAACCTGAAGCTAACGCACATTTTCCTGCTTCAAGAGTAACTTCTTCGTCAGAAGAATTAGAAGCAGAACATAAAATAGGAGCAACACCCCAAGCCATAGAAAGCTGATGGTACGAACGTACTGAAGGAGTAGCACCAATTATAGGTGAATTTGGTCTATAAGCAGAAACAGCACGAGCTGTAAGTCCTGAACTTGTAAATGCAACGATAGCTTTCGAATTTAAAGCTTCTGTTGTAGTACAAGTAGCGTGTGCTATAGCACCTGTTACGTGGTTTTTATTAATAGAAGTAAGATTTGTAGTTGTTAAATCTTTATATTCTGAACGAGCAACACGACGAGAAGGGTAGTCTATATCAGATTCTGTGCATAATGCAATTTCAGACATAGTTTTAACAGCTTCTACAGGGTATTTACCATTTGCAGTTTCGCCAGATAGCATGATACAGCTTGTACCATCATAAACAGCATTTGCAACGTCTGAAACTTCTGCACGAGTAGGACGAGGATTAAATTGCATGCTTTCTAACATTTGTGTTGCAGTAATAACACGTTTGCCAGCAGAAATACATTTTTTGATAAGTGCTTTTTGTAATTTTGGAAGTAAAGAAAATTGTACTTCAACACCTAAATCACCACGAGCAACCATCACGCCATCTGCTACTTCAAGGATAGAATCAATATTATCAATTCCTTCCATGTTTTCGATTTTTGCGATAATTTGAATATCATTACCATCATGAGCTTCTAGTATTGCTCTTAAATCTAGAACATCTTGTTTTGTTCTAACAAAAGATGCTGCAATATAATCAACTTTTTGCTCACAACCGAAAATAATATCAGCTGCATCTTTTTCACTTACATATTTCATCGAAGTTTTAACCTCAGGGATATTAATAGATTTTCTATTAGATAATTTACCAGAGTTTAAAACAGTACAGATAATATCTGAATTTTCTATTTTTTGAACTTCTAAAGCGATTAAACCATCGTCTATTAATATTTTAGTGCCAGGTTTAACATCATTAGGCATATTTTCATATGTTACAGAAACTATTGTAGAATCACCAACTATATCACGTGTTGTAAGTGTAAAAGTTTGATTTTCTACAAGGTCTATTTTACCATCAACAAATGCATCATCTTTAAACGTTTTAATACGTATTTCTGGACCTTTGGTATCAAGCATTATGCCTATTGGCAAAGAAAGCTCATCACGAAGTGCACGAACTTCGTTAAAACGACGTAAATGTTCGCTGTGGTCTGCATGGCTAAAGTTGCAACGTGCAACGTTCATACCAGCTTCCATCATTGATTTTAATACGCCTGGTCCATCTGTGGCAGGCCCTAAAGTACATATTATTTTAGTTCTACGCATATAATTTACCTCTTTCATCTTTCGTCTTTCATACTATATTAGTATATCACAGCATATATTTTTTTGCAATATAAAAATTTTGACTATGTACGGTTTGAATATTTGTATGTTTTAAACAAAAAACATATTATAATATTACTTTTATTAACAAAAAATTCAAAAATATCTGAATTTGATGCTATTTGTTTAGACATTAAATAACGGTAAATGTTGCAGGATTTTTAAAATTTACTAGACTATTTTTATATCTTATGCTAAAATAACGATAATTAACAAACATTATTTAGGAGGAAAAAACATGCAAAAACCTGTATTAGTAGTAATGGCAGCAGGGCTTGGCTCGAGATATGGTGGGTTAAAACAAATAGACCCTGTAGGTGAAAATGGAAAAATTATAATAGATTATTCGGTGTATGATGCACACAAAGCTGGATTTGAGGAAGTTATATTTATTATAAAAGAAGAAAATCTTAGTGTTTTTGAAGAAACTGTTGGCAAACGTGCAAGAAACATTATGAATGTATCTTATGTTTACCAAAATACAGAAAAATATACGCAAGGAAAATGTGGTAGCCTTAGAGAAAAACCTTTAGGCACAGCTCATGCTGTTTTGTGTGCAAAAGACAATATAAAAGGTCCTTTTGTTGCGATAAACGCAGATGATTTTTATGGTGCTAAAGCGTTTGAGTATGCTTATAAATTTTTAACTAAAGAGAAAGCTTTAGAAAAACTTGAGTTTGCTTTAGTTGGATATGAAATAGAAAATACGCTTACAGAAAATGGTTATGTTTCTCGTGGGGTATGCTCGGTAGATGAAAATTCCATGCTTACAGAAATTGTAGAAAGAACTAAAATTTGCGAAAAAGATGGTGAGATAGTTTATACAGAAGATGAAAAAACATTTGTAAATATTCCAAAAGGTACTGTAGTTTCTATGAATATGTGGGCTTTTTGTGATGGTTTTACGAATATGCTAGAAAGCAAATTTTATGAATTTTTAGACACGACATATAAAAAAGACCCAGAAAAAGCAGAATGTTATCTTCCTTTGGTTGTAGGGGAGCTAAA
This sequence comes from Clostridia bacterium, assembly GCA_044426355.1. Classification (GTDB taxonomy): domain Bacteria; phylum Bacillota; class Clostridia; order Oscillospirales; family Butyricicoccaceae; genus CAYJLC01. The sequence goes on from JAWXUO010000047.1 coordinate 10,200, forward strand.
TCTTGAAAAAAAAGCTACTGTAAAAGTTTTAAAAACTGGGGATAAATGGTATGGAATAACATATAAAGAAGACAAAGAACAAATTGTAGAAGCTATTGCAAAAATGACGGAAAGTGGACTTTATGACTAATTCTAAAACAGTTGTAATTACAGGAGCAACACGTGGAATAGGTCGTGCGATAGCCGAAAAATTTGCAAAAAACAACTATAATGTAGTAGGGATTTATGAAAATTCTGTAGAAAATGCAGAAAATATCGAAAAAAAATATCCTAATATAAAAATGTATCAGTGCGACGTTACAAATTATAAAAAAGTTTTAAGTCTTGCTGAACAAATTGTTTTAGAATATAAAAAGATAGATGTTGTAGTGAATAATGCAGGGATTTCGAAATATCAAATGTTTTGCGACTATAACGAAGAAGATTACAATAAAGTTTTTGATGTAAACGTTAAGGGAACTTTTAATGTTACGAATGCGTTTTTAAAAAATATGACACAGCAAAAAAACGGAGCTATAATAAATATATCGTCTATGTGGGGTCAAGTAGGTGCGTCTATGGAGGTTTTATATTCTAGCTCAAAAGGTGCGATAATAGCTTTTACAAAAGCTTTAGCGAAAGAAATGGGTTTATCTGGAATACGTGTAAATTGCGTATCAGCTGGAGTTATAAAAACAGATATGCTTAAAGACTTTACAAAAGAAGACTTAGAAAATTTATGCGAGGAAACTCCGTTAAATTGCATAGGCAAACCAGAAGATATCGCAAACTCAGTGTATTTTTTAGCAAGCGAAGACGCAAGTTTTATAACAGGTCAAGTCGTATCTGTTAATGGTGGATTTGTGGTTTAAAAAATCACTTAACATAGATTTAACAAAAGTTATAATCTAAATTTAACAATTATAACATATAATATGCACAATAATAATATATAGAGGTGCGTATAATGGAAAATAGATTAGACAAAGAACTTGATTTGTTGCATAAACACGTTGTAGAATTTGGGGCACTTTGCGAACTTGCTGTAACTAATGCGAGCATTTCTCTTGCAAAAAACGACAAGCAAATGGCAGAAAGTGTTATAGAACTAGAACGAGAAACTAATAAAAAAGAGCGAGAGATAGAAAATTTGTGCATGAAGATAATTTTAAAGCAACACCCAGTAGCAAAAGACCTTAGAAATTTATCTTCTACACTAAAAATGATAACTGATATGGAAAGAATTGCAGACCAAGCACGTGATATTTCGGAAATTGTGTTATCAACACCTATACAATATAATGAGAAATTGCAAAATATGGCAGAGGCAACTATAAAAATGCTTACAGATAGCATTGACTGCTACGTTTCACAAAACCTTGAGGATTGTCACAGCGTAGTTTTGTTTGATAATGTTATTGATGATTTTTATGAGCAAATGCAAGCAGATGTTGTAGATATGGTGTCTAAAGATGTGTCGAAAACACTAGAAGCTATGTATATTTTAATGATAGCGAAATATTTTGAAAGAATAGCAGACCACTCTATGAATATTGCAGAGTGGGTTGTTTTTCACATAACAGGCTCACACGAGGAATAAAGGAGAAAATTTTTGATATATTGCGTAGAAGATGATAAAAATATACGAGAACTTATTTTATATACTTTAAAAAGTCTGGATTTTGAGTGCGAAGGGTTTGTAAATTCTGAAACTTTTTTTGAAAGAGTGAGAGAAAATTTACCAGACATTGTGTTGCTAGATGTTATGCTACAAGGGCAAGACGGTTTAGAAATACTAAAAAAACTTAAAACTGATACAAAAACTAAAGATGTACCTGTAATTATGGTGTCGGCTAAAGGTAGCGAATTTGACAAAGTAACGGGGCTAGACTTTGGGGCAGATGACTATATCCCAAAACCTTTTGGAATGATGGAACTCGTATCTCGTATAAAAGCTGTTTTAAGACGAAGTAAAAGCGAAGATACCGACATAATAGAGTACAAAAACATAAAGGTAAATCGCAAAAAGCATGAAGTATATGCAGATGACACAGAAATCACGCTTTCTTTTAAGGAATACGAACTACTAAACTTGCTTTTAGAAAATAAAGGCATTGTTTTAACTCGTGACCAAATACTAAACAGCATTTGGGGATATGACTATGACGGAGAAAACAGAACTGTAGATGTACATATTAGAACTTTAAGACAAAAACTAGGCGAAAATTTGAATATAGTACAGACTATTAGAAATGTAGGCTATAAAATTGGTGGAGAGTAATGAAAAAGAAGATTTTTATAAGTCTTGCAGGAACAACGATTTGTCTAATACTGTTTTTTAATATTTTTGTAGCGTATTTCATGTATGATAAAACTATAGAAAACGAAATAGATACATTAAAACTTGAGGCTATGCATGTAGCACAATCTATAAATAATTATAGCGGGAATGTGCATAATTATTTAATATACTTTCGTTCTATGAATAGAATAACTTTGCTAACGCACGACGGAGAAATCGTGTATGATTCTGATTTCTATTTTGAAGACATGGAAAATCATGCAGACCGAGTAGAAATTAACGATGCTTTGCTTTATGGTGAAGGTAGCGACACTAGATTTTCTAAAACTCTAGGCGAGCAGTATTTTTACTATGCAACTGTGGTTAATGATGACTATATATTAAGGGTTTCCTTTTCTAAATCAAGCATTTACGCTATGATGCTTGACGCTATGCCGTGGTTTATGATAGTTAGTGTTTTAATTATTGGGGTTTCGATATTTTTAGCAAATGTCATATCAAAACGTATTGTAGAACCTATAGACCCTAAAAACGAGGATTTGTATGATGAATTACTTCCGTTTGTTAATAAAATTAAGAGCCAACAAGCATATATAGATGAACAAAAGCAAGATTTAGAACGTAGAATTGTAGAATTTAATGCTATTTCGAAAAATATTGCAGACGGTTTAATTCTTGTTGACACAAAAGAAAATATTTTATCTATCAATGAAAAAGCGATAGAAGTTTTAGGAAATTCGAGTATAAACTATATAAACAAACCGTTTATTGATTTAACTAGGATTATAGAACTACAAAATTGCGTAAAAAAAGCGTTTAAAGGTAAAACAGTAGATGCGAATACACAAATTTTAAGCAAATATTACGAATTTAGGTTTTCTCCTGTTTTAGTAGAAAAAAATGTGCTAGGCGTTGTTGTTTTGATAGTAGATACTACAGCGAAAACTTTAGCAGACCAAATGCGTAGAGAATTTTCTGCGAATGTATCGCATGAATTACGAACGCCATTAACTTCGATTTATGGCTATGCAGAGCTGATTAAAACAGGTATTGCACACGAAAATGATATTGTGCGTTTCGCAGAAAATATATGGAATGAAACATCGCATTTGATGGGTCTTATAGATGATATAATGAAATTATCTAAGCTTGATGAAAATAGTAGCGAATTTCAGTTTGTGCCTCGCAATATAAAAGATGTTGTTGAAAATATCGTTTCAAGGCTAGATGAAAAAGCTCGAAATTTAGACGTTAATATTAAGACAAGCCTTTATGATAACGAAATTTTGATAGTAGAAAATATAATCGCTGAAATTTTTTATAATATTATTGATAATGCTATAAAATATAATAAAAAAGACGGAGAAATCGAAATTTCGATGAATGATACACAAAATTATGTAGAAATAATCGTAAAAGATACTGGGATAGGCATACCTGAAAAATCGCTTGATAGAATTTTTGAAAGATTTTATAGGGCAGATACAAGTCACTCTAGCGAAATTGTCGGTACAGGACTTGGTTTATCTATCGTGAAACACGGAATGATGGTACATGATGGATTAATTGACGTTAAAAGTGCAGAAAATAAAGGTACTACGGTAAAAATATCTCTAAAAAAATAAAAGGCAAGACTACTTTGTCATGTGACTTAGTAATCTTGCATTTTGCTTTAATAAAAATCTTTTGAAATAGTGCGACTAGAACAAGTTTTCGGAGAATATGTAAAAGTTTTTAACCTGCCACTAGTTATAAAATAATTAAAAGATTTTCTACACGCTGTAGGAACTTTTTTAATAATATTTAGTTTTATCTTCATTTTCTCAGTGTTTATGGATTTAATATGCACAGAAACCACGTCTGAAACAGAAATATCATCTTTAATTTCGGCAAGTCCTGATAAATTTGGAAAAAGCTCGATAAAAATACCATAATGCTCGACACTGCGAACAATTCCAGTCATTGTAGTGTCTGGTTGTATCATATCTACGTTTTCTTGCCATGTGCCAAGAAGTTCTTTGTGTGACAGAGTGATTTTTTCTTCAGTTTTTTCGATAACTACACCGAAAATTTCTTGACCAGTATCAAAACGGTCGCTTGGGTGGTTTATTCGTGATACAGAAATATTTTCGATGCCTATAAAAGAAATTATGCCACAACCTAAATCAACAAAAGCTCCAAAACTTTCTATATGCGTGATTTTTCCAGATACGACATCGCCGATTTTTAAGCGATTTATAAAATTTTCTCGGCACTCCATTTGTGCTTTTTTTCGGGATAGATAAACGGTGGGAATTTTTGTGCTTTGGTCTATTTTTAAAACTTTAAAGCACACTGGAAGCCCTACTTTTGATATTATTGCAATATCACGAACTTTTCCTTCTTCTATACCCTCGGCTACATCATTTCGAAGAATATAGGCGTTTACGTTTGGTATATCAATCTTTAAATTGTGCGTGTTATCGCATAAAAATGCAGTTGCTTCAAGAGTTATGTTCTCTTCGAGTGCGATTTTTAAACC
>JAWXUO010000005.1:0-6865 GCA_044426355.1 Clostridia bacterium
TTTACCAATGCATCTTTATTCTTCAATCTATTATGCTTGCATATTGTGCGAAAATTTTTCACGACGCTTATTTTATAAATTTAGATAAAGGTACAAAAAAAGCAAGATTTTTATGCTATTTTGCGATATTTTTGCAAAGTTTCACTGCACTAACTTTTACTTTACCACCATCATTAAATATTTGCACATATTTCTTTTGCATATTTTTATCAAGTTCATCTATAAAAACCACGTTTAAACACAAAATTTTATCCACGCTATTTTTTCTGACTTTTACGACATTTACCGAATATTTTGCTGTACATACAACACTTTGGCTATTAAACACTGAAATTTCAGAACAAAACATCAATCCGTATGGAACAACTTCGATATTTATGATGTTATTTTCAAGAGTTACATTATTTTTCATTGTCTATTGTTTCAAAATGTATATACACAACAAAACCTTGAAATTTAGTACGAAAATTGACATTTTCAACCTATTATCGCCGATTTTAGCACAAATTATATTGATGATTTTATGTTTTACAGTAAGTCCACTTCTTAATCAAAGCGAAGAAAATCTTGTAATCATTCTTATGCTTTTAGTTTTTGGTTTTGTTATTATAAATCTTCTAAGCTACATAAAAAACCAAGAACTAGAAGAATATCGCACAAAAGCTATCGTTTTAGACAAAGAAATGGAGCATTATAGCCGTGAACATCAAATTATCGGCGAATATTTGAAAGAATTATCAATTTTAAAGCATAATATAAGGCACGAGATTTTGCCAATTTTGTCAAAAATTCCACACACTAATGACGAAATTTTAAGCGAATTTAACTCTCTTTTTGATAAAGTTTTGCTTGAAGATTACCGATATTTTTCAAAATATTCGTGGCTTGACATAATTTTAAATTATCAATTACACAAAGCACCAAACGTAAAATTTTCCATAAAAATTGACCCAAATTTAAATATCAAAACCGACCCTAAAATCGTTTCTATAATTTTAGGAAATCTTTTAGATAATGCAAGGGAATGTTGCAAAGAAGAAATAAACATTCGTATTTCAAACCAAAATTCTAATTTATTTATATTGGTTGAAAATGAATTTACAGGCGAAATTATGCTCGAAAATGGTCTACCAATTTCCACAAAAAAAGATGCACATTTGCACGGTTTTGGGTTGTCGTCTGTTAAGCAAATTGTAGAGCAAGACGATGGAATTTTTAGTATTTCGCATGAAAATAATCGTTTTGTAGCTAAAATATTATTATTAAATTAAATCAAAACTTAAAGGCTTGGTCCACTAAGATACCAAGCCTTTTTTATCAAATTTTATGTTAGTTTTATTTAATTATAGTCAAAAGTTCGCTATAATTTTCGATATAAATATCGGTTAATTGTTTAATTTCTTCGGTGTCTTTTTCCGCCGATAGGTCATAAATTCCAATTACACGAAAATTTGCATTTTTAGCAGTTTTCATTGCGTGTAAAGCGTCTTCAAAAACATAAGTTTCTTCTTTTTTTGTGCCTAAATGCTCTAAAGCAATTTCGTAAATATCTGCTTTATCTTTTCCCGCTCCAACTTCTATACATGTAAAAATTTCAGAAAAATAATGCTCCATTCCGTGCGTTTTAAGCGACATTTCAGTTAAAATACGGTCAGAAGCAGTAGCGATACACATTTTTTTATCACGATTTGCCTCTAAAAACTCTAAAATTCCGTCTTTTGGTGGTGCGTTATTTCGTAGTAGTTCTTTAACAAAATTAAAAATATCTTCCATTAAAAACTCTTTATCATCTTGTATATTATATGTTTCGATAAAATGCTCTGCAACCTCTTCTTGGCTGTATGTAACAATTCTTTTATCAACATCATCTTCGGGTGTAATTCCACGATTTTTTAAATAAGTTGAGCCTATAGTCTTCCAAACTTGCATAGAATCTATTAACGTTCCGTCTAAATCGAAAATAAAAGCCATAATAAAACCACCTTTTACAAAATTTAATGGCTATCATTTAATATAACCTATCTAAAATAGTTTATCATGTATGATAAAAAATGTCAATACACCCACTTTATGTTAAAAATTACTTTTTTAAAATTTCTTTCCTCAAAAGCTTACGTTCGACATTAAAATCGTGTTTTTCGTAGAAATTTACAGCAGAAGTATTATCTTCTGTGACAAATAATTCGATAACTCCTACATTTTTCGAAAGTGCATAGTCTTCGGCTTTTGCCATAAGTTTTGTGCCAACACCTAAATTTTGAAAATCATCATCTATAACCAGCTGAACTACATGCAAGCGTTCTTCAAGTAATTTTTTTATGATACATACCCAAATAAGGCCCACTAATTTATTATTAGATATAGCTAAAAAAACAGCTATTTTATCGTTTGAAAGTCCTGCGTGAAGTTCTTGTAAGGTCTTTTGCTCATAGTCATGTGGTATTTTTGAAATAGGAAAACTACGGTTCATGACCTGTCGAATTAGCCTCATTATATCAATTTTATGCTCGTTTAATAAACGTAAATCCAGTTCTTGTATCGTCATAAAATACTCTCTTTCAATAATTAATTTGTATACCTATTATAAGGTGTCTTAAATTTTCTGTCAAGTTTTAAAATCACTTATATTGCGTAAATTTCGAAAAATTTTCTAAAGGCGAAGACGGAAATTTTGGTTTAGGTCTGTCTATCGCAAAAACATCTATAGAAATGATGAACGGAAGTATATCTGTATCAAATGATAACGGTGCAGTCTTTGAAATTTATATCGAAATCTTATAATAAAGACACTCTACAAAAGTTTAGTATCTACTCATATAAATTAATATCATATCCTTATTTAGGCAATTCCTCATAACTATCGTAATTAAGTTATTTAGCTAGATTTTTTATCATATAAACTAAAAAACACAGCAAACAATTTATTTATTTGCGAGTATTTTTGTGAAATATGACGAGAAATATGTAAATAAATTATGTGCAAAATCATAGATGGTAGCCCTGAGGTATTGCCTTTAGTTTACAAATTTTTAATTTTATGTTATCATAGTAATTAGAAAATACATATCGTATTTAGGCAACTCCTCATAGCTATAATAGTTAAATTTTTTAATTTGTGCAAAAATAACGCAGTAATACTTTCGTCTTGCAAGTGATTTTTGTGCGACGTTACGGAAAATTTGCAAAAAAGTTGACTATTAAGGCGTGAGCCGTGAGCTTAGACTTGTTGCCTTTAGTAATTTGTATAACTTTTATCTTTAGGAGGAAATAAAATGATAAAACTTTTTGAACAAGAAAGCGACCTTTTTACAGTTCAGTATCTACCAAATAATACTGAAATTATGGAAAACCCACCAAGGTTTTCGTGGTTACCTACAAATGATGAAAACGGACCTTATGACCTTGAAATTTCTACAGACAAAAACTTCGAAAATATCGTATATAGCTATACTGATATAATGTATAACTTTTTTGCTCCAGGTCACACTCTAGAGCCTGGAAAATATTTTTGGCGATATACTTTAACAGGTGCTACTCATACTTTTAGCACTGTTCGTGAATTTGAACTAAACGCAGGCTTGCCAGAAACCCCTATGCCTTCTACAAAAGAAAGATTTGTAAATTCGGACTTATCACACCCTAGATTATGGCTTGGTGGCGATAAATTACAAGAATTTAAAACTGCTGTTAAAAACGACCCTACTCATTGTAAATTTGACGTTTTTTTAGAAAAAACCGTATCTAAATATACTGGTATTCCTATGGTTCAAGAACCACTAGAATATACACCAAAACTAGAAGTTTTGCGTCCACTTCCTCCTCAGTATCGCACACAATGGCGTAAATCTATGGCAGATTGTCAAGATATTTATTGCAGAATACGCTTTTTAGCTATCGCAGGCGTTATAACTGATAATCAAGGATATATCGACGAGGCAAAAGAAACTTTGCTACACCTTGCTTCTTGGGACTATAACGGAACTACTAAACGTAGCTATCACGACGAAGCTTCTTTCCGTGTTTTAAGTGGCTTAGTTTGGGGTTACGACTGGTTATATAACTACCTTACAGAAGACGAAAGAAAAACTGTATATGATGTTTTAGTTATTCGTGCAAGAGAAATTATAACACATGTTTTCTATGATTCGAAAATACAATATGCATTATTTGATAGCCATGCTATTCGCTCGGTTTCATCTGTTTTAATCCCTTGTGGTATTGCTTTATACAACGAATGCGAAGAGGCAGAAAATTGGGTGCATTGTGCTATAGACTATGTAAACGTTTTATATTCTCCTTGGGGTGGCAAAGACGGTGGCTGGTCTGAGGGTGCATCATATTGGACAACAGGTCTTGCTTTCTTAATTGATGCCCTAAATTTAGTGAAAAGCTTTACTGGCGTAGATATTTTTAAACGTCCATTTTTCAAGCATACAGCAGATTTCCCTGTTTATTGCTGGCCACATGATACCTACAGAGCCTCTTTTGGCGACCAATCAAACCTTGGCGAAAAACCTATTTTAAAAACTGGATTTAATGTTCGTAGCCTTGCAGGTCCTACAGGAAATCAACTTCATCAGTGGTATTTTGAACAAATCGCAAAAAGATGTGACTTTGACAGCAACAAATCTTACGATGTTCGTTCTTGGAATTTCTTCTTTGACGAAACATTTTTCCTTGCAACAAACAAAGCTGTAGAGGCGAAAGCTCCTGCTAGTGGCAGAAATGTTAAATACTTTAGCGATGTCGGCTGGGTTTCTATGCACTGCGATATGGCAGACGAAGAAAACCACCTATATTTCCTAACAAAATCTAGTAAATACGGAAGTGTATCTCATAGCCATGGCGACCAAAACGCATTTTTACTTTTCGCATACGGCGACCCACTTTTAGTAGAAACAGGCTATTATGTTGCTTTTTGGAGCGATATGCACTCTTATTGGAGAAGACAAACAGCCTCTAAAAACTGTTTATTAATCGACGGTAAAGGTCAATATGCAGGCTACGATAGAGATACTCAACTAGCATCTTTCGGTGTTGTAGAAGAATTTTTAGAAACTGAAAAATATGTATATGTTAAAGAAAATGCTACAAACGCATATTTAGAAAATGTTCCTGAAACTAAAAACTTCACTCGTGAAATTTACTTTGTAGACGACAGTTATTTTGTAATTAAAGATAATGTAGAACTTACAAAAGAGCTTGATGTTTCATTTTTACTTCACTCGATTTATAAACCAGAATACAGCGAAAATAAATACTCTATCCGTGGAGAGCATGCAAATTTAGACGTTGAACTTTTACATATTTCGTCTGGTATTGCTGATTTGCACTTAACAAACGAGTTCCCTGAATGTGTAAACCCTGAAGAATATGCAGGTTTAGACAAGCAGTGGCATTACACTCTAAAAACTGGCAAAGCTATGAAACATACTTTAGTTTCTTATTATGTACCATTCAAAAAAGGTGATGTACCAAACTTTACAGCAACTCTTGAAAATAATATTGCTACTTTTGTAAATAATGGAAAAGAATTTAAAGTTACATTATAATAAACATTTAGTGTTATATATAAAATATTACACTTATTGTAAACCAAAGAGAGTTGTGTTTTATGCATAACTTTCTTTTATCAAAATTTTATAGAAACCAAAACGGAGGAATTATTTTGACTTTTAAACTCGACCATATGTGTAGTGTTGTTCGTGATATGGACACTACGATTAAATTTTATACAAATGTTTTAGGTGGGCAAGTTGTTCAATATGAGATTTTCGACGACGAAAAATGTGCTTTTGTGCAAATTTGCGAGCATTTATTAAAACTTGTACAGCCATCTAAAGATGTATCTGCATACGGACTTAGCTACCTTTCTTTTGCTACAGATAATTTAGATGAGGCTCATAAATATCTTGTTGATTTAGGCTATGAATTTCATGTTTTACCACAAAAAAGTCCTTATAAAAATGGTAGAAACGCATTTTTCAAAGACCCTAATGGAGTTATCGTTGAGCTTTTAGAGAGAGAACGAGAAATTCATCGTGATGCTCTTTTTTCGCCACTTGTGTGCAATTTTGACCACTACGCTATTCGTTGTGTTGATTTTAAACTAGCTCATAAAATTTATCACGAGCATATCGGTTTTGGAAATTTAGCCCATTTTGTAATCGGCGAAAACAAACGAGAAATTATGTATTTAGAAAGTGGCTCATCTGCTTTAGAAGTTGTTCAAGGCAACGGTGGGGCTTCGGAAAATCCACATGCACATCTATGTTTCCGTGTTGAAAATATCGAAGAAACTTGCACTTTACTTCGTGAAAGAGGTATAGATTTACCAAGCGATATAATCAAACCTGCTGGAATTAAAACTGGTTTAACTGTAAGTTTTCCAGACCCTGAGGGTACTCGCATAGAGCTTGTAAATCGCCCAGATTTAAGAGATTTTGAGAAAAATGGCATTACAATGGAAACGCTTTCGACATTGCGTCCGTTTTAATTTTAATATACTTTTAGTATATTTATCTGTAATGATTACTATATGTAAATATAAAAAGGTGGTTTAGGCTACCTTTTTTATTTTTTAGGTTAATTTAGGTTAATTTAGGTTTATTTGCATTTTTATACGTTTTTACGTTACTTGTCTACAGCTACAAGTAACCAAGAGCCGAAATTTTTTTATAAAAATTTAGTAAAACTTCTGTACTTTTTATTTGTACTTTCAAAGTTCGGTGATGGTACTAATTTTAAGGCTTTGTGTTCAATCTCCGTTGTCACTGGTTTTTTAAACTTTATGTCTGTAATAAAAAATCACCTATCTCGGTTGTTAAATTTTTTATTTTCTAAACTGTGCTTTTTATATATTGCT
>JAWXUO010000005.1:6875-53388 GCA_044426355.1 Clostridia bacterium
TAAGGCTTTGTGTTCAATCTCCGTTGTCACTGGTTTTTTAAACTTTATGTCTGTAATAAAAAATCACCTATCTCGGTTGTTAAATTTTTTATTTTCTAAACTGTGCTTTTTATATATTGCTCATTTATGTTTATTTGCGTTTATTTAGGTTAATTTAAATTTTTACGTTACTTGTCTATTATTAAAACACTGCATAAACCAAAACACTGCCTTTAACCTCGCAATAGGTGATATTTTTATTCCAAACGGAATATCTTAAAATTACTTTTTTATAGTGATAACGGATTTTGTGCTAATAATCTTAGGACATCTCCATCACCTAACCTTAAATTTTCGATTTAAAATAACACAAGATTTTACTAAATTTTTTCTAAAAAATTTCGGAGTTTGGTTACTTGTATCTGTAGACAAGTAACATAAAAACGTTTCTATATAAATTATATAAATTTAAAACACCTATTTTTATATCCTCACAAAAGCAAAAAGGTGGCACAAAACCACCTTTTATATATTTATAATTTTGTAATAAACTGCGATGCACTTTTTGCAAGCAAACGCTTAGTTCCTTTTTCTTCAAAAGCAATTTCTAAAAGTAAATCGCCACCTGCCATAGGTTTTACACTAGCAATCATTCCTTTTCCAAAACTATTATGCGAAATCTGCTCGCCTACGTCATATGACACAGAAATAGTTTGTACTTTTGGTTTTACCGAAATTGAATTTTGATTTTGCGAAAAAGTTTGCTTAGACTGTAAATTTTGCTGTCTTTCATTATTTATAACACGAATTTGACCTTTTGATATATTAGAATCCGTTGTTTCTTCTGGAATTTCTGTAATAAATATCGACGGTTTGTAATGCTTAGTTTGCCCATAAAGCAGTCTGCTTTCAACACACGTTAAAGTCAGTCTTTCTTTTGCACGAGTAACTGCAACATACGCAAGTCTACGCTCTTCTTCTATCTCAGCTGGGTCGTCTAGCGAACGAAAACTTGGGAAAATTCCGTCTTCCATTCCACATATAAACACATTTTTAAACTCAAGTCCCTTTGCACTATGAATTGTAAGCATAGTTACAGCCGATTGTTCGTCATCTGCCCTATCAAGCTCTGTAAACAACGAAATTTCTTCTAAAAATCCACTTAAAGATGGCTCTTCGTCCTCTGCACGCACCATATATTCAACAATACTTGATTTAAGCTCGTAGATATTTTCTAAGCGTGTTTGCACTTCTATGTCCGAAGCCTTGGCTTTTAGCATATCTTCATAGCCTGTTTTTTGTAAAAGTAAATCATACCATGCGTCTAGCGAATTTGTTTTCAAATCGTCTTGCAGACTACGAACTATATTCACAAAATTTCCTAAAGCACTTGACACTCTTTGTAAATCTGCATAATTTTCTGTAGTTTCCATTACGCCGAAAATAGAAAGCCCATCTTCTACAGCTAAATATTCTACAAGGTCGATTGTTTTTGCTGTAATTTTTCGAGCTGGAGTATTAACTATTCTTTTAAGTCTTAAATCATCTGTAACATTGTTTATAACCCACATATAAGCGATTATATCACGTACTTCTGCACGGTCAAAAAAGCGATGTCCTCCGAAAATTTGATACGGAACTGCTTGTCTTTTTAACGCATTTTCGATAGCATTTGCTAAAGCATGATTTCTATATAAAATTGCGTAATCCGAAAAATTTAACCCCTGCCCGACACCTGCTAAAATTTTCCCTGCGATATATCTCGCCTCTGCCTCTTGGTTTTCTACACGGTGTATACGCACTTTTTTGTCGGTTTCGTCCTCTGTCCAAAGCTTTTTGCCTTTTCTTAGCGTGTTTTTAGAAATTAAACCATTCGCACAAGTTAAAATATTCGATGTAGAACGATAATTTTGCTCTAAACGTATAGTTTTTGCGTTTGTATAGTCTTTTTCAAACTCTAATATATTAGTTATAGTCGCCCCACGGAATTTATAAATACTTTGGTCATCATCACCTACAACGCAAATATTTTTATGTTTTTGAGCTAACATATATACCAATTTATATTGAGCGTGGTTTGTATCTTGGTATTCGTCTACCATGATATATCTAAATTTTTCTTGATATTTTAGTAAAACATCTTCGTTTTTATCAAAAAGTAATACCGTTTTCGCTATAATATCATCAAAATCCATCGCATTACTTTGATACAGACGTTTTTCATATTGCGAATAAATTTCTGCGATAGTTTCTTTAAAATAGTCCCCTGCTACCTCTTTTTTATAAGATGCACTAGAGGTTAAACTGTCTTTCGCTCGTGAAATTGCAGAGCCTATAACTCGTGGGTCAAATTTCTTTTCGTCTAAATTATTTGTTTTTAAAATATCCGTGATAATACGTTTTTTATCCGTTTCATCATAAATTGTAAAACTGCTAGAATATCCTAAAACTTCAGCATTTTCACGCAAAATACGTGTACATGTAGCATGAAAAGTTTTCGCCCATATGTATTTTGCATTTTCGCCAATAGCTTTTTCTAAACGCTCTTTTAGTTCTTTTGCTGCTTTGTTTGTAAAAGTTATCGCTAAAATTTCCCAAGGTTTTACACGTTTTGTATTAAGACAAAATCTAACATCGTTTTTTAAATTTTCGTCAAAAGTTTCTAAATATTGCTCTAAAACTTCTGCATTTTGTGGTGTTTCTTGGTTATACGCATCACCATAATTTAATATATTCTCTATTCTGTTTATCAAAACAGTAGTTTTTCCAGAACCTGCTCCAGCAAGTATTAAAAGTGGTCCTTCCGTTGTAAAAACTGCTTGTTTTTGCACATCGTTTAAATGTGAAAATTCCCTATTAAGTATGTCTTTTACTATCATAAATTACCTCCATATGCCAAAAAACTGCATATTCTTTGAATTATATCATACACTATTTTATAAAAAACGTCAATATTTTTAGCTAAAATAGAATTTGATTTACACCTATTATATATATAGCAAACGAAATCAATGCATAAATATACATGTTTATCCTGCATAATTATACAAGTTGTTCTTATTTTTTTCAAACTTTAGATTATTTTTTTAATATTTTTCGCAAAAGAAACTAATTTTTCGTACTTATTCTATGTGCTTTATATTAACATTCTATGAAATTTATAAAAACAGCTATTTACATTTAGTCTTTTTAACTAAATACATATGGTTATTTGTATGTTTTTTATGCATATAACTAAAATTGCTTATATGTGACAAAAAAACAAATTTATCTATAAACAACAGTTGCAAAATGTTTTAAATAGTGCTATAATATTGATTAAGCTTAAACTAAAGGCTTATGTTTAAATATTTTAAGAGCTTTGTATTTTACAAAAAATGCTTTTAAAAAGGGATTTACATATGCTTATCCATCTAAAAAAAATAAATACGTGTGCTTTTTTGCACAAACGTGATTTAAGGAAAATTTATGAAAGATGTTATGTTACTTGCAAACTTAGGTTTTGCAATAATCACACCACTTATTTTATCGGTCTATGGGTCAATTTGGCTTAAAAACAGATATAATTTGCCTGATTACATAATTATCTTTGGTATATTTTTTGGAATAACCACGGGTGTTTATTCTTTTTGTAAAATTGCATTCGGAGGAATTACTAAAAAATGAACATTGTATTAGGTGAACTTAAAAAACTTATAGTTCCATCTTTTATACTCGCTTTTATAACCTTCGCACTTTTCGCTTTTAATGGATATGGTAGCATCGGCGTATTTATTACGATAATTATGTCTGTGCTGTATAATTTTGTAAATTTTTTCATGCTTGGTAGTGCTATTTCATTAGCTCTTACAAAGTCACCCTCAGGGGCACAAATGTATATGGCGATGCAATTTTTTATTCGCTACATTATAACAGGAAGTTTGGTGTATTATTCTATCATTCTACCTTCTATAAACGCTTTAGCATTTGTAATACCTTTGTTTTATCCAAAAGTAATTTTAGTTTTAAGAAGTATAAAAAGTAATTAAGAAAAGGAGGAGAGAATAGTTTGGAAGGTGCTAAAATATATTATGAAATACCAATTTTAGGTGGTCTACCTATTAACGAAACCATGGTAAACACTTGGATTATGATGGCTTTTATAATATTACTTAGTCTGTATCTAACAAGCAGACTAGAAAGAATTCCAAAAGGCAAGCAGGTTGTGGCTGAAACCCTAGTTCAAACTTTTTACAACTTAGTAGAACAGTCTATGGGTCCTGGAAAAGATAAATATGCTCCATACATCGGAACTTTATTTATGTTGTCATTAGTTTCAAGTTTATCAAGCTTATTAACTTTTAGACCACCCACAGCAGATTTAAACACAACGGCAGCATGGGCTCTTATAACATTCGTTATGATTCAATATAACGGGCTACGTGCAAATGGACTTGGCAAAAGACTTAAAAGTTTTGCAGAACCATCGCCTTTGTTACTGCCAATAAACCTACTTGGTGAATTATCGACCCCAATTTCTATGGCATTTCGTCACTTCGGTAACATTTTTGCAGGTATGCTTATAACATCGCTTTTACTTTCAGCATTAGCGTCTATAACATCATTTGCACCTAGTATGCCAGCTATATTCCAGATTGGTATCCCTGCGATACTGTCAATTTATTTTGACTTATTTACATCTGGTTTACAAGCATTTATATTCTGTATGCTAACGATGGTTTTCGTTAAAATGGCAGCAGATTAATCAAAAAAAACAAAAACAAACAAGTAGAGCGAATTTCGCTTGAATAATAAATTTAATTTACATAACTTTAGGAGGAAAAACAATGGAAGCAATGGGAACAGTATTAGCAGCATCAGCAGTAGGTGCAGGTTTAGCAATGATATCAGGTATCGGTTCTGGTATTGGTCAAGGATATGCAGCAGGTAAAGCAGCAGAAGCAGTAGGTCGTCAACCAGAAGCTAAAGGTGACGTTATCCAAACTATGCTATTAGGTTGTGGTGTTGCAGAATCAACAGGTATCTACGGTCTAGTTGTTGCAATGATTTTATTATTTGCAAATCCACTAGTTTCAACAGCTACAAGCTTATTTGTAGGCTAAAAATAAAATCCGAATCCTGAAAGGAGGATTTTAAAATTGGGTAATGATGCAATAATTGGTCTTGATATTTGGTATTTAACAGTTGCAATTTGTAACGTTTTAATTCTCTACTCTATTTTGAAAAAGCTTTTATTTGAAAAAGTTAAAAACGCTATCGATACTAGAGAACGTGAAATACAAACAAATTTAAAAGACGCTGACAAAGCACGCCAAGAGGCATTTCAGCTAAGAGCTGAATATGAACACAATATAGCACAATCTAAAGACAAAGCAGCAGAAATTATTATGGAAGCTACTACAACAGCTACAAGACGTTCAGACATTATTATGGCTGAAGCTATCGAAGAATCAAATGCAATGAAGCAAAAAGCTACTGTTGCAATTGACCTAGAACGCAAAAAAGTTTTATCAGAACTTCGCTCTGATATTTCAGATCTTGTAACTATGACAGCTTCAAAAGTAATCGAAAAAGAACTAAATGCAGACGACCACAAAAAACTTATACAAGATTTTGTAGAAAGTGTGTAGGTGGTAAGTATGGTTGTTTGTAATAGATACGCATCGTCTCTTTTTTCTATTGCTTTAGAAGAAGGTATTTTAGATGAAGTACACACAGAAATTCTAGAAATTTCTGAGCTTTTCACTACAGAAAAAGACCTTTATAGCATTTTGTCTGCTCCTAATATTAATAATGATGACAAAATCGCTATTATAACAAAATTGTTTAAAGATAAAATTAATACAATTTTATTTAATTTTTTCGCAATTTTAATAGAAAAAAAACGCATAGACTTATTTTTTGAAGTAAAAGACGAGTTTATCGCAATTTATAATGACGAAAAAAATATCATAAAAGCTCAAGCTATAACAGCTGTCCCTATGACTAAAACAATGTCCGATATTGTTCTTCGTAAAATCAAAGACAATACTGGCAAAAATGTTGACTTAGAATGTATTGTAAAACCTGAAATTTTAGGTGGAATTATACTTACATATGACAATAAATTAGTAGATGGAAGCGTTAAAACTAGACTTTTAAATCTTAACAAAGAAATTAAAGAAGTAGGTGTATAAATGGAACTACGTCCAGAAGAAATAAGTACGATAATTCGTGATCAAATCAAGAATTATGAAAATAAAATCGTTCTTTCTGACATCGGTACTGTAATTCAAGTTGGTGATGGTATCGCAAAAATATATGGTTTAGAAAAATGTATGGCAGGCGAACTTTTAGAGTTCGACGGTGGCGTATACGCTATGGCACTTAACCTTGAAGAAGACTTCATAGGTGCTGTTATGCTAGGTTCTGAAGAAAATATCAGAGAAGGCGATACAGTTCGTCGTACAGGGAAAATCGTTGAAGTACCTGTTGGCGACAACGTTCTAGGTCGTGTTGTAAACGCACTAGGACAAGCAATTGATGGGAAAGGTCCTATCGAAACAAATAAAACAAGACCTATCGAAACGGTAGCTCCTGGTATCATTGAAAGAAAATCTGTTGATACTCCTATGCAAACAGGTATAAAAGCGATTGACGCTATGATTCCTGTTGGCCGTGGTCAACGTGAACTTATCATCGGTGATAGACAAACTGGTAAAACTACTATCGCTATTGATACAATTATAAACCAAAAAGGCTCAGGCGTTATTTGTGTTTATGTTGCAATCGGACAAAAACGTTCGACTGTTGCAGGACTTGTTGAAGAACTTTCTAAAGCAGGTGCTATGGACTATACTTGTGTAGTTTCGGCAACAGCTTCAGAACTTGCTCCACTACAATATATTGCTCCATACTCTGGTTGCTCTATAGCAGAATATTTCATGCACCAAGGCAAAGATGTTTTAATCGTTTATGATGATTTATCAAAACACGCTGTTGCTTATCGTGCACTGTCACTTCTACTTAAAAGACCTCCAGGACGTGAAGCATACCCTGGTGATGTATTCTACATTCACTCAAGACTTTTAGAACGTGCTGCAAACCTTGAAAAAGGTGGCTCGATAACTGCACTTCCAATTATCGAAACACAAGCAGGTGACGTTTCTGCTTATATCCCAACTAACGTAATCTCAATCACTGACGGACAAATTTTCCTTGAGTCTGAACTTTTCAACTCTGGTATTCGTCCTGCTGTTGACCCTGGTATTTCGGTATCTCGTGTTGGTGGTAATGCTCAAATTAAAGCTATGAAAAAAATGTCTGGTACATTAAAACAAGCTTACTCTCAATATAAAGAATTACAAGCGTTTGCTCAATTTGGTTCTGACCTTGATGCTGACACAAAAAATAGACTTGCACAAGGTGAACGTATCGTTGAAATTTTAAAACAAAAACTTTCTTCTCCACTTTCTGTAGAACACCAAGTTGTAGTTATCTATGCTGTAATCAATAATTTACTAAAAGATGTAGATGTAGCAAATATCGTTCGTTTCGAAGCAGAACTTTTAGAGTACATGGATTCTGTGCACCCTGAAATTTTTGAAGAAATTCGTACTAAAAAAGAAATTTTAGATACTGATAGATTAGTATCTGCTATTAATGAATTTAAAACTAAATTCATAGCTTAGGAGGCTTTAATATGGCTAATATGAAGGAAATAAAAAACCGTATTAAAAGTGTAAGTAGCACAATGCAAATTACAAAAGCTATGGAACTTGTTGCGTCTTCAAAACTTCGCCATGCAAAAGAAAGAGCTATTCAATCTGCACCATATTTCGAAACATTGTATGCTACAATGTCAGATATTGTTGCGTCTAATAGAGATTTTTCTTCAACTTTTATGCAAATGCGTGAGGTGAAAAATTCTCTTGTAATAGTTATCGCAGGCGACCGTGGTCTCGCAGGTGGATATAACACAAATGTTTTAAAATCAGCTACTTCAAAAATGGCAGATAAAAACGCTCGTGTTATAACAATCGGTAAAAAATCTACTGATTTCTTTAGTAAATCAGACGTAGAAATCGTTTCTTCGCATGATAATTTTGCTGAAAATGTAGATTTAATTGCTGTAAATGAAATAATTTCAAATGTAACAGATTTATACAAAAAGGGTGAAATAGACGAAGTTTATGTTGCATATACGCAGTTTGTATCTCCTTTGATTCAAACTCCGTCGCTTATTCGTGTATTACCTGTAGAAGGACTTGAGGCAGAGCCTGTAAAATCAAATTCTCTTACAGAATACGACCCTTCGCCAGAAGTTGTTTTTGATTTAATCATACCAAAATACATTTCAGGAATTTTATATGGTGCAATAATTGAGTCTTATGCTTCAGAACAAGCAGCACGCCGTGTTGCAATGGAATCTGCTAGCGACAATGCATCTGATATGATAGATGATCTTAGTCTTCTTTATAATAGAGCAAGACAAGGTGCTATCACTCAAGAAATTTCAGAAATTGTAGCAGGTTCTGGATCACAAAATTAGAGGAGTATATTTATGAAAAATATTGGAACAGTTGTTCAGATTATCGGTCCAGTTGTCGACGTTAAATTCGGCCACGATAATCTACCAAACCTGTTAAATGCAATTGAACTTGCAAATGGCGACACAAAAATTGTTGCCGAAGTAGCACAACATATCGGTGGCGATACAGTTCGTTGTATAGCTATGTCATCTACTGATGGTTTAGTGCGTGGTGCTGAAGGTCTTGATACTGGTGCTGCAATTTCCGTTCCTGTAGGACGTGAAACTCTTGGTAGAATTTTCAACGTTTTAGGTGAAGTTGTTGATAATAAACCAGCTCCTGAATGTACTAAATGGGCTATCCACAGAGAAGCTCCAGCTTATGATGAACAAGAAACATCTACTGAAATTCTTGAAACTGGTATCAAAGTAATCGACCTTATCGCTCCTTATTCTAAAGGTGGTAAAATCGGTCTATTCGGTGGTGCTGGTGTTGGTAAAACAGTTATCATCATGGAACTTATCAACAATATTGCAAAAGAACACGGTGGTTTATCGGTTTTTGCTGGTGTTGGTGAGCGTACTCGTGAAGGTAATGACCTTTACCACGAAATGATTGACTCTGGGGTTATTGATAAAACTGCTCTAGTTTATGGTCAAATGAATGAACCTCCTGGAGCTCGTATGCGTGTTGCTCTTTCTGGTCTAACTATGGCAGAATACTTTAGAGACCAAGAAAACCAAGACGTACTACTATTTGTTGATAATATCTTCAGATTTACACAAGCAGGTTCTGAGGTTTCGGCTTTACTTGGTCGTATGCCTTCTGCCGTTGGTTATCAACCAACTCTTGCAACCGAAATGGGACAATTGCAAGAACGTATCACATCGACTAAAAAAGGTTCTATTACATCTGTACAAGCTGTATATGTACCTGCCGATGACTTAACTGACCCGGCTCCTGCTACTACTTTCGCCCATCTTGATGCAAAAACTGTACTTTCTCGTGCTATCGCATCTATGGGTATCTACCCTGCTGTTGACCCTCTTGATTCAACTTCAAGAATTTTAACACCAGAAATCGTAGGTCAAGATCACTATGATGTTTCTCAAGCAGTACAACAAATTCTACAAAGATATAAAGAACTTCAAGATATTATCGCAATCCTTGGTATGGACGAATTATCAGATGAAGATAAAATTATAGTTTCTCGTGCTAGAAAAGTTCAAAGATTCCTATCTCAACCATTCACAGTTGCAGAACAATTTACTAGTATGGAAGGTAAATATGTACCAATCAAAGAAACTATTCGTGGATTTAAAGAAATTATCGAAGGAAAACATGACGATCTTCCAGAATCAGCATTTTTAATGGTTGGTACTATCGAAGAAGCAGTTGAAAAAGCATCGAAAGGGGAATAATTATGGCCTCTTTTAATGTAAAAATTTTAACACCTGAGAGAGAAGCTTATTCTGGCTCAGCTGATAAAATTATCCTTAGAACTACCGAAGGCGATGTCGGTGTACTCGCTGGCCACACAGATTACGTTTCTGCACTTGGCATTGGTAAATTTACATTGTATAATGACGACGATTTCCGTTTTGCAGCACTTGCTGAAGGTTTTGTAACAGTTTCTAAAGGAAATGTTACACTACTTACAGACTTTTTTGAGTGGCAAGACGAAATTGATGCTAAGCGTGCTGAAAAAGCAATGACTTTTGCTAAAGAACAGCTTGCAAGAAAAGATCTTGATGCAAATCCTGATTACTTAGAATTTAAACTAAAAAAAGCTCTAAACCGTATTTCGGTTGCAGGCAAATAAAATTTTACCTTCTGTACATGTTACAGAAGGTTTTTTTTCTTGAAAAATTTTTCTAGATATGTTATACTATATATGCAAATAAATTTGATATATTTGCATTATTTTTAACTTATTTTAATAAAAAACTAAATTTATCATATAAAAAGGAGTAAATCATGATATTAGAAAACATGCAATTAGTTACAGACTACGACGCTGAGGTTGGTCGTGCTGTTTTAGCAGAATACAAACGTCAAAGTAATAATATAGAGCTTATCGCTTCAGAAAATTTCGTTTCCCCTGCTGTAATGTCGGCTATGGGGTCAGTTCTTACAAATAAATACGCAGAAGGCTACCCAGATAAACGCTATTATGGTGGTTGCGAGTGTGTAGACGTTGTCGAAAATATCGCAAGAACAAGAGCTTGCAGAATTTTTGGTGCAGACCACGCAAATGTTCAGCCACATAGTGGTGCTCAAGCAAATATGGCAGTTTATCAAGCCTTGCTTAACGTTGGCGACACAGTTTTGGGCATGAGTCTTGCCGATGGTGGACATTTAACCCACGGTAGCCCTGTTAATGCTTCTGGAAAATTATATAATTTCGTTCCTTATTCACTAAATGATGACCAAAGACTTGATTATAATGCGATTTATAGACTTGCAAAAGCAAATAACCCTAAACTTATTGTTGCTGGAGCGTCTTCTTACTCTCGTGAAATTGATTTCGAAAAATTCTCTATAATCGCAAAAGAAACAAATTCACTTTTAATGGTTGATATGGCTCATATCGCAGGTCTAGTTGCGTGTGGACTACACATAAATCCTGTTCCTTACGCTGATGTTGTAACTACAACTACGCATAAAACTCTTCGTGGACCTCGTGGTGGACTAATTTTATGTAAAGAAGAACACGCAAAAGCTATCGACAAAGCGATTTTCCCTGGTACACAAGGTGGACCACTTATGCATATGATTGCTGCAAAAGCTGTGTGCTTTGGCGAAGCTTTAAAACCAGAATTTAAAGTATATCAAAAACAAATAATCAAAAATACTCAAGCTTTAGCTACTGCTTTTTCAAAACTTGGCATGCAAATGGTGTCTGGAGGCAGTGATAATCACCTAATTTTGATTGATTTACGTAATTTTAATGTAACTGGTAAAGTAATGCAAGCTAGACTTGACGAAGTTGGCATCACTGTAAATAAAAATGCAATTCCAGATGACCCTGAAAGCCCATTTGTAACTTCTGGTATCCGTGTAGGTACGCCTGCCGTGACTAGCCGTGGATTTATTGAGGCTGACATGGTTACTATTGCAAAATGTATTTATTACGCTGCAGCAGATTTTGATAATCAAATCGACAATATTCGTTCAGAAGTTGAGAGATTAACATCAAAATATCCTCTTTATAACTAAAATTTTTACAAAAAGGTGGACTATGTACAAACCATTAGCCGATATTCTGCGTCCAACAAGCCTTGAGGACGTAGTTGGTCAAACTCATATTCTAGGTAAAAACGGAATTTTGCGACGTGTTATCGAAAGTGGAAATATCACAAATATGATATTTTACGGACCTTCTGGAATTGGAAAAACCACCGTCGCAAGGATTATTGCGAGCAAAACCAACAGAAAATTTGCTCATTTAAATGCAACTACATCCTCTATTTCAGATGTTAAGCAAATAATTGACGAAATTGATACTTTTTTAGCTCCAGAGGGTGTTCTGTTATATTTAGATGAAATTCAATATTTTAATAAAAAACAACAGCAATCTCTTCTAGAGTTTATAGAAAATGGAAAAATAACGCTCGTTGCTTCTACTACTGAAAATCCGTATTTCTACGTTTATAATGCAATCCTTAGTCGTAGTGTTATTTACGAATTTAAGCCTGTTTCGAGCGAAGAAATTAAAAAAGCTGTTAAAAAAGCATTAAAAAACACCAATGCCACCGAAAAAGACTTCGATTATATCGCAAATTCTTCTCTCGGTGATGTTCGTCGTGCCATAAATACTTGCGAGGTTTTACTAAATGCGTCAAAAGTTTGTGGCGAAAATTTTATTATAGATTTCGATGATATTAAACTTTTAACCGGCAATTCTGGCATGCGATATGATAAAAATGGTGATGAACATTATAATATTTTGTCAGCTTTTCAAAAATCTATTCGTGGTTCTGACCCCGATGCGTCAATTCACTACCTAGCAAGACTGATAAAAGCAGGCGATTTAAATTCTATCTGCCGTAGGCTACTTGTCATCGCTTGCGAAGATATAGGACTTGCTTATCCTCAAGCCATTTCAATCACGAAAGCGTGCGTGGATTCTGCCTTGATGGTCGGTTTTCCAGAGGCTAAAATCCCTCTTGCACAAGCAGTAATTCTGCTTGCGACTAGTCCAAAATCAAACTCTGCAAATAATGCTATCGCCCTCGCCTTAATGGATATTGATAATATCAATGTCGGGGATATTCCTGCTCATTTAAAAGATGGGCATTATGAAGGTAGCAAAAAATTAGGAAATAGCGTTGGTTACAAGTACGCACATTCATATCCTAATCACTATGTAGAACAAGATTATCTACCAAAAGAGCTAGAAAATCAAGTTTATTACGAATTTGGTAGTAATAAATTAGAAAATGCATCAAAAAATTACTGGGATAATATCAAAAATAGCTAAATCTACTAGAAAATTTTACATCTTGCTTTTTCACAAAAAATAAAGTAACATAATAATATAAACTATTTAGGAGATGAAAATTTGGAAAAAATTATACTGCACTGTGATATGAATAATTTTTATGCCTCTGTAGAAATCGCAAAAAATCCAAAACTTTTAGGAAAACCTATAGCTGTATGTGGAAAAGTAGAAGAAAGACACGGAATTGTGTTGGCAAAAAGCGAAATTGCAAAAAAAGCTGGCATTCAAACTGGCGATGTTGTTTTTCAAGCACGAAAAAAATGCCCAGACCTAATTGTCGTACCTCCTAGCTATGATGATTATGCTTTTTATTCAAAAAAAGCTCAAGAAATTTACTATAGATATACTGATATGGTTGAGCCTTTTGGGCTTGATGAGTGCTGGTTAGATGTAACTTTAAGTCAAAAACTATTCGGAGATGGTGAAAAAATTGCGAATTCTATTCGAAATGACATAAAAAATGAGTTAGGGCTTACTATTTCTGTCGGTGTTTCTTTTAATAAAATTTTTGCAAAACTTGGTTCTGATATGCAAAAACCAAACGCTGTTACAATTATAACTCGTGATGATTTTCGCAAAAAAATTTGGTGTTTAAACGCAAACGAACTAATTGGTATCGGAAATTCAACATATACTAAGCTTTTGCAGTACAATATTCAAACAATTGGTGATTTAGCTTGTGCAGATGCTGATTTTTTAAAGAAAATCTTTGGAAAAAATGGTTTGCAAATGTGGAATTATGCAAACGGACGTGATACCTCAAGAGTTCGTGAATATATTTTACACAGCGATCAAAAAAGTATCAGTAATGGTATTACTTGCACAAGTGATCTAGAAAATGACTATGAAGTGTATAAAATCATACTAAAATTATCGCAAGATGTCGCAAAAAATCTAAGAAAACATCAACTTTATGCTAAAACTGTTGGTATTAGCGTAAAAGATAATGCATTAAAAAGCAAAGAATTTCAAATTTCTCTCAACAAAACTACTCAAAGTTTTAATGAAATTGCAAATTTATGTTTTGATTTATTTTTAGAAAACTACACTTGGTCAAATAAAGTTCGTGCAATATCTATAAAGGCTACAAATTTACAAAAAACTATCGAAAATGCTCAACTTGACCTCATAAATCACGAAAAAAGTCTGCAAAAAAAAGATAAATTAGAGATTACTATGGAAAATATTCGAAATCGCTTTGGAAAAGACTCCATAGAAATCGCATCTCTAACCAATGACATAAAGATGGCTACCGACAAACCTAATGTCAAAGTATTGCCAATGGCAATGCATAAGTAACTTTTATGCAATATGCACAAAAGCTTAAAATATGATAATTTTTATAAAACTAATAAATATACATAAGAAAGGATATTTATGAATTTTTCTTTTCACACATTGGGCTGTAAAGTAAATCAATTTGAAACTAATTCATTAAAAGAAATCGTTTTGAGCAAAGGTTATACTATCTGTGATGAAAAACCTGATGTTTTTATTATAAATACTTGTACTGTAACTGCTATTTCTGATAAAAAAAACATAAAACTAATAAAAAAAATAAAAAATGCTAATAAAAATGCAATTATTGCTGTATGTGGTTGTTTTGCTCAGGTTTCACCAGAAAAAGCTAGTCAAATTGACGGTGTTGACATCATTTGTGGTACAAGTAACCGTGCTGATGTAATTAATATGTGTATTGACTGCTATGAAAGTAACACAAAATATACACAAATAGCTGAAAATCCAGACAAAAATGAGTTTGAAGTATTACCAATTAGCCTAAATTCTAATCGAACACGTGAACTTTTAAAAATTCAAGACGGTTGTAATAACTTTTGTTCATATTGCATAATCCCCTACGCAAGAGGTCGTAGTCGCTCACTTAAATTTGATGATGTAATACATCAAACACAGCAACTTTCTAACCTTGGCACAAAAGAAATCATCATAACAGGTATCGAAATCGCATCTTATGGTCTTGATATTGATACGAGTTTAACTGAATTGATTGCATATTTATGCAAAAATTTCCCTAATATAAGATTTCGCCTAGGTTCACTAGAACCAAGAGTTATAACTGATATTTTTTGTGAAACTTTGTGCAATTTCAACAATTTAGTACCACATTTTCATTTATCACTTCAAAGTGGCTGTGATGCTGTTCTTAAACGAATGAACAGAAAATACAATACTGAACTTTTTTATGAAAACTGCTGTAAATTACGTAAATATTTCATTAATCCATCAATAACTACTGACTTAATAGTAGGTTTTCCACAAGAAACTAACGATGAATTCCAGGAAACTCTGGAATTTATCGAAAAATGCAATTTTTCTTCTATGCATATTTTTCCGTATTCAATTCGAGAAGGAACGAGTGCTGAAAAAATGTCATCACATATTTCGACTGAAATTAAAAATTCTAGAGCAAAACAAGCAATTTCGCTTGCTAATTCTATGGAAAATTTGTATTTAACATCATTCATCGGCAAAGAAATTGATGTAATTATAGAATTACCTAAAAATAATTCTATTTCAGGGCATAGTCAATATCATTTTCCTGTAGAGTGTGTTGGCGAAAATTTCGAGCGTGGCAAGCTTTATAAATTAACCGTAAGTGACGTTAAAAATAATAAAATTTATGCAAAAAATTAAAATTTAGTTTGTACATTTTGTGCAAACTTTTTTTATAAATTAGTCATATTTTCAACTTAAAATTAATATAATGTATTATATATCAGCTTTTTACTTGCATAAAATTGTGCGAGATATTTGTTGTTTTTCCATATTTTTTTGAAAAGAGGTTAATTTTATGAGAATTTTTGTATGTTTTTTGGTTGTTTTTAACATTTTAATGTCAAATATAGTTTTTGCAACAGAGGTTAGTCCTATTGAGCTTAGTTCTCCATCAGCAATTTTACTTGATAAATATGGTAATATCATTTTTGAAAAAAACGCTCACGAACTTCGTGAACCTGCAAGCGTCACCAAAATTATGACTCTGCTTTTAACCTTTGAAGCAATCGAAATTGGGCAAATTTCACTTGATGATATTGTTACAGTCAGCGAATTGGCTCAATCTCAAGGTGGCACGCAAGTTTATTTAGAAAAAGGCGAGCAAATTTCTGTTGATGAACTAATAAAATCCGTTGCTGTTAGCTCTGCAAATGATGCTGCTACTGCACTCGCCGAATATATTTCTGGCTCTCGTGATGCTTTCGTCGATTTAATGAATCAGCGTGCTAAAGAACTTTCGATGAATAACACAACTTTTAAAAATCCTACTGGACTTCATACCGAAGGTCACCTAACTACAGCTTTTGACATTGCTTTAATGTCTGTCGAGCTGTTAAAACATGAAAAAATTTATGCTTATACTACAATTTGGATGGATAGCATACGTGATGGCAGTTTTGAGCTTGCGAATACAAATAAATTATTGAAATCATACGACGGCATTGTTGGTTTGAAAACTGGTTATACTTCTCAGTCGATGTACTGCATTTCAGCTGTTGCAAATCGTGATAGCCAAGAATTTATTGCGATAGTGATGGGTGCAGAAACTATTGATAATCGCACAAATGATGTGTGTAAAATGCTTGATTATGCATTTAATAACTATAAAATTACGAAAATTACATACGAAAATAGCATTTCACCAGTAAAAGTTGTAAAAGGTGTATCAAATTTTGTTGATGTCGAAATTATTTATCCTACGTCACACGTTTTACTTAAAAATAATAGCGAAATCACACATTTGATAACTCTTGAAGAATATTTGCAAGCTCCCGTTAATTCTGGTGAAAAAATTGGGCAAATTGAGTTTTTTTCTGATGGAAAAGAACTTTTAACAGCAGATATAGTTACAAAATATGCAATACCTGAGTTAACTTTTCAGATTTCGCTTCAAAATTTTCTTAAGTATTTTTTTATGTACTTTTAATAATTTAAAACTACTTTAACCAATTAATCTCCGATAAATTATTTTTCCTTAAAAAATCATTAGCTAATTTAAAATGGTCGCAACCAAAAAATCCTCGGTAAGCAGATAACGGACTTGGATGCGACGAATTTAAAATCAAATGGTGTGAATTTTCTATAATTTTTTCTTTTTTTATAGAATTTTTACCCCAAAATATGAAAACAACTGGGGTTTTCTTATCATTTACAACCTTTATTACATAATCGGTAAATATTTCCCAACCAATATTTTGATGACTATTCGGCTTCCCTTCTTCTACTGTGAGTGTTGTATTCAAAAGTAAAACTCCTTGGTTTGCAAGATATGATAAATCCCCATTTAAAGGCATTTTTTCATTAAATTCATTGCAAATTTCCTGATAAATATTTCTAAGCGAAGGTGGTATTTTTGTTCCTTTTTTCACTGAAAAAGCAAGTCCGTTCGCCTGCCCTACTTTGTGATATGGGTCTTGACCTAAAATAACAATTTTCGTATTTTCATACGAAGTTTTTTCAAAAGCTGTAAAAATTTCATTTTTAGGTGGAAAAATTGTATTTTTTTCATATTCTTCATCTAAAAAATTAGTCAAATTCTTAAAATACTCTTTTTCTAATTCATTTTTTAGCAATTTATTCCAATCACTTTTCATAATTATTCCTCTATTTTTCAATTTCTTGTAATTTTTGCCATGAATTTAACTGCAAAGTGTCCCCAACTAAAGATAGAAATAAACCTAGCGTATTCATTTCATCAGCATTTAAATTTTCTGATAAAATACTAGACACAGCAAGTGATAAAAACGATAATTTTTGTGGATTTTCTCTCATATAATCACTCCTTATATATAGCAATTTAACTTATATATGTCTCAATTTACAACAGATATAAAAAGTATCTTCTATACTTTTTGACACATAAATATGTCAAGTTATTGCTGAATAGACAACTTTTTTCGCACTAAAGTGCGATATTTGTAAATAAATTTACAAACTTAATAGTAATACTCTTAAAAATCAAGTTGCTATATTATATGAAAATAATCTCAAAAGTTACCAAATAAAAGCAGATACAGTTTAATTTCTAACTGAATCTGCTTATTTTTATTAATCTAAATATACAAAATATTTGCTAAACAACTAACAAAACCAGTAAAATTACCACTTGCTAGCGACACAGCTACATCTGCATAATTAATCAAAATATCTATTTCATCATCTTTAATATCAATATTTTTCTCAATTTGATTTTCTATTTCAGTAAAATCATATGTATAATAACTCACAATAGCGTTAAAATATGCATTAGCTAATTTTTCTAAATTTTCATCGCCTTGAAGTCTTTCACGGTCTTCATCATTTGTGTGAAAACCAGTTTCAACTAAAGCAGCTGGTACATTATTTTCACGAGTCATATGTAGATTTTGTGCACGAGTTCCACCATTTCTAAATCCAATCAATTCAAGCTCATATAGCATTTCTTCTGCAAAAACCGTTACATATTCTACGTGAGAATAGTCATTATAGTAATATTCTACATCTTCTGACGTATCAAACGGCTCAAAAAGCACCAAACTTCCGTCGATAGCTGTGTTTGAATACGCATTTGTGTGCAAAGAAATCATCAACATATTTTCTGTTAATACTTCATCTGCTTGAAATTCAAATATTTCTAAAAGTTCATCACTAATAGAATTGTTCACACTGTATGGATAGTTTAAGTATTTAGACGCATTATTCGAATCTTCAATAATTTCCTCCATACAAGCTATCAACTCATACATTCTCTCAATATCTGCATTGATTTTTAGCAACTCTAGGTATGAAACCTCTGTTTTTTGGTTGTTTTTAACTTCAATTAAGTATTCTAAGCTTATTTTATTAATTATTGCAGTACGAACTGAAAGCAATATATTGTCCTCATCAGGGCGAGTTTCATAAACTGTTGCACCTGCCTGCTCTAGTAGTGGCACTAACTTTTTAGCTATAATGTATACCGTGTCACCTTCGCTGTAGTCCTTATATGTGTTGTCACCTGCACCATGACCAGCATCTAAAATTATTATTTTTCCTTCTAATGTTCCTGTAAAATCTAATATGTCTGTAGTTTCTGCATAAGCTATTTGTGATAAAAATATGCTAAAAACTAATGCTGTAATTAAAATTTTAATCTTTTTTTTCAAAATTAATCTCCCTTTTTATGTATAATTATTCATTATGTGAATTTTTTAACTATGTTAATAAACTCCTGAGCCTGAAAGCTTAGTCGTCTGCCTTTTCTATACGCTACAACAAATTCTGATATAACATTCTGCTCACCTACTGAAAAGCACATGACCTCTGATTGCAAATCTAGGCACTCTAGATGCGTTTTATATGCAAAAGCAACACCGTAATTTTTCGATGCAAGCTGAATAGATGCAAAAATATTGCTTGTTGTAATAGATTTTTCGATATTTACATCATATTTTCGTAATAAATTATCCGTAATTTGCCTTACACTTTGGTGTGGGTCTTGCAAAATAAACAATTCCTCTTTTAGAAGTGAAATATCAAACCACGGTGCATCAAATGAATTTTTTGAAGCTTTTTTTACTAAAGGATTTTTCGAAGACATCAATAAAACAAATTCCTCATTCTTAACAACTTCATAGTTAATTTTATTGCTAATATGATTAGTTTTATTAAAAAAACCTATCTCAACGTCATCTTTTAGTATCAAATTTTCAATTTCGGACATAGAAGTTTCTTCTAATCTCAACATTACATTTGGGAAACGCTCTTTAAAAATCGGCAATACCGTTGGCAAAATATACGACCCTCGGATAGGGGTAAACGCAACATCGAGTGTCCCAACATCAGACCTAATAATATCGTTCAACTCCGTGTCAAGTTCCCTTTTTAGATTTAAAATTTCATGTGCTGTTTGCAAATATTTTTCACCAGCATAAGTTGGAACAAGCTTATTTTCAATCCTTTTAAACAATTTTTGACCTAAATTTTTCTCGGTTGTCTGCAAAAATTTTGACAAAGTTGGCTGTGACAGATAGAGCGAATTTGCAGCTTTTGATATATTTTGATTTTCTGCAATAGCTATTATGTATGATAATTCTCGAAAATCCACTTTTCTCTCCTTAAATTTTGTAAAATAAATTTATTCATTAAAATATACAATTTAATATATTATACACCATTTTCTCTCTAAAATCAAGTATAAAAATAATGTATCTAATGCCATAAAATCCTTATTTTTCTAATAAAATTATTTTCATAGTCAAATTGCACAATAATTAATTTTATAATTAATTTGACATATCCACACGTTTCGTGTATTATTAATAGTGAGATAGGTCAGAAAGGAACACATTGGAGATTATCAATATTTTAACTCAAATTATGTCAATAATCCTAGGAATTGCAACATTTTACGGAGTTGTTACTAAACCTATTAAGGATTGTGTGACAGAACTTAAAGATGAAATTCGACAAATGAACATAATGAGCCACCAAACTCGTGAAGAGTTGATAAAAGTTATTGAGAGTAATAAGTCAGCACATAAAAGACTTGACAAACTCGAAGAGGAGGCAAATAAATAATAATTTGTATTTTTCAATAGAAAGGAGGTGATTTTTTGGATAATTTCATTATAATTCCAAATAAAATCATTCAAAATAACAATTTAGCACCTAATGCAAAATTATTACTTGGTTATATAATTGGACTTAGTCGCAACACAAACGAGTGCTTTGCTAGCAATGAATACCTAGCAAATTTACTAAATTCAAGTACACGTTCTGTTATAAATTGGTTGAAAATGCTTGAAAATGAAAAATTTATAAAAACTGAACTTAGATACAAAAACGGTTGTAAATTTGTATCTAAAAGAATCATTAAACTAAGTGAAAATTTTTACCAAACTTGTGGAAATTTTGAGTCAAGTCATGGTGAAAAAAATTTCCTAGATAATAATATAAATATTAATAAAAAAAATATATTTAATACAAAACCAACAAAAATAATCATAGAAAACTTTATTTTAGAAAACAATCTTAATGTAAAAGCAGATAAATTTTATAATTATTACGATAAACGTAATTTTTCATTTGCTGGAAAATTTATTAATTGGCAAGGTAAACTTTTTGAGTGGCATGAAAAAAATACACCTACTAAAACTCAGCCACCACTTGCCGACTGGGAGATTGAATTAATAAAAGGTTTTGAAAAAGAAGAAAGAGAGAAAAAATGCAAAATTTTATAGATTTAACACCAATTTTTAATGCTTTTATAGCATTTTTAGGAACAATATTTACATATTATTTATTACCACTTATAAAAACTATAGTTGTCGAAAAACAACACACCTATGCAAAAACATGGATCATGATAGCTGTTACTGCAGCCGAACAACTATACTCATCTAATGAAGGTAGTGTTAAAATGCAATATGTTATTGATTTTTTGGGTAATTTGAACATAAAAGTAACTACT
This sequence comes from Clostridia bacterium, assembly GCA_044426355.1. Classification (GTDB taxonomy): domain Bacteria; phylum Bacillota; class Clostridia; order Oscillospirales; family Butyricicoccaceae; genus CAYJLC01. Next base: position 28,315 of record JAWXUO010000005.1, read on the forward strand.
CAAGAGATTGAAAGTGCTGTTTTTGAATTAAAAACTCAAATTTCAGAACTTTTTTAAGTAAATTATAAATATATGAAAAATAAAAAAAATATGCAAATAATGTTTATAAACAATGACACTTTTGCTGTTATCGGCATGATAGTTGTAGCTATAGTAAGTTTGTTTTTTGAACAAGAAACAATCGCAAGCAGTGCTATAGGTGCAGTCGGTGGCTATCTTGGAAGCAAATATAATAACACATAATGTGTATATAATTTAAAGCAGGAGATTTAATTCCCCTGCTTTTCAATCTTAACATTAAAATCTTTTGTGCAATTTGACTAATACTATTTTACACTCTACTCTTAAAATCGTTATACGAAAATTGTTTTACTATAGTCATTTTATTATCTAAATTTTTAGCTATAATAGACGGTAGTGGCATTCCATTAAACGTGTTATTTTTCACCATCGAATAAATCGCCATATCGGTAAAAACTAACTCATCGCCTACTTGTAGTGGTTCATCAAAAGAATATTCACCAATTATATCACCTGCTAGGCATGTAGGTCCACCTAAACGATATGTGTGCATTTTTTCCCCTGCAACTCCACTTCCTATAATAATAGGTCGATATGGCATCTCTAAAACATCAGGCATATGGCACGCTGCCGATGTATCCATTATAGCAATATTTATATCATTTTTACTAATATCCAACACTTTAGACACCAAAAAACCAGCATTTAAAGCAATTGCTTCGCCTGGTTCAAGATAAACTTGAATATTATACGTATTTTTCACTCTTTTAATTTCACTTATTAGAAGTTCTAAATTATAATCATCACGAGTTATATGGTGTCCACCACCAAAGTTCAACCACTTCATTTCGTGTAGAAATTTACCAAAATTTTTTTCAACTTCCACTAATGTTTTAGCCAAATCATCTGAGTTTTGTTGACATAACGTGTGGAAATGAAGTCCTTCTAAACCCTCAATTAAATTTTCATCAAAATTCACCAAAGTTGTTCCCAGGCGTGAACCTTTCGCACATGGATCGTAAATTTCATGCCCTTCTTGCGTAGAAATTTCCGGATTTATACGTAAACCACAGCTTTTTCCTTGTGTTTTATCTCTAAATTTACACCACTGCCCCAAAGAATTAAAAACAATATGATCACAAATTTGGACAATTTCGTCAAAATCTTCATCTTGATATGCTGGTGAAAAAATATGATTTTCTTTCCTCATCTCCTCAAAACCAAGCTTTGCTTCAAATAATCCACTCGCTGTCGCACCATCTAAAAACTCAGCAATTAGTGGGTAAAAATAGTACATAGAAAATGCTTTTTGTGCTAATAAAATCTTGCAATCAGTTTCTTTTTTTACTTTTTCTAAAATTTTAAGATTTTTCAACAAAAGTTCTTCATGTACTACATAATATGGTGTTCTAAATTTATTTTTGTTCATTTCTTCTCCTAAATTAAGTAATATCTACATAAATTTACTCATATTCATCACTTTTACACAACTCTATTAACTCAGGATAAATTCCTAATTTATTTACAATATTATCAAAATCATTTTGTGCATTTTTGTTCACTTTTTCATCTAAAACTGCACGAATTAGTATGTTTTTAGGGGTATCAAGTGGTGAAATATACTCAACCATGCTGACATTATATCCACAAGCCTCAAGTTTCAAAACTCTCAAACCATCTGTCAAAATATCATTAAATCTTGATGCCAAAATTCCATGTTTTAAAATCGGTTTGAACTCTTCTATCTCATATTTTCCAAGAAGTTCGCTATGACAACACGGCACACATGCAATATATTTTGCACCACCTCGAACAGCAACACCTAGTGCTAAATCCGTCGCTGTATCGCAAGCATGTAATGAAATTACGCCTGTAATATTCATAGATGGTGTATAATTATACAAATCAGCTTGTATAAACTCCATATTGCTATATCTTAGTTCATTTTTTATGCGATTACTCTCTTTTATCACTTGTTCTGAGTAGTCTATACCTATTATTTTGCAATTTTTCTTCAAAACTTCACGTAAATAGTAGTTCATGACAAAACTTAAGTATGATTTACCACATGCACAGTCCAAAATCACAATTGTATCAGTTTCATTTTCATACATAGGAGCTATTAGTTCTACAAAACGGTCTATTTGGTTATATTTCCTAATCATATCGTTTTTTAATTTACCATCTTTAGTTAATATACCTATAGCTTTCAATAAATTGTGTGCTTTATCTATATTTATCAGGTAATCTCTGTCCTTTAATAATGGATTTCCTGCCGATTTTATTTCTACTGGGGTTTCAAATTGCTTCATTACAACCCCTTTATTATTGCATAAAATATGCATTGTATTTCCACGCTCATTTAAATACATTTCTGCTGACTCATATTTTTCACATTCTTTTTTAAACCATGCAAAAAGCTCTATAATAGTCATATTTTGCGTAGTACCACTATATTTTAACTGAAATTCATCATTTTTTTTAGAAAAAACACCTTTTATTGTTTGTTTTCCAGATTTAAAAACAGTTTCTAAATTTAAAAAATAATCAATATTATTTGTAAATCTTGTTTCCATGCCCGAAAAATAAAAATCAAGCTTATTTATATCTCCAGTTTTCATTTTTTCTCCTTTTTCAAGTTTTTTTCTCAATAAATCAACATACTATCGCCAAAACTAAAGAAACGATAGTCATTTTCTATTGCAATTTGATATGCATTCATAATTTTTTCACGTCCTGCAAATGCAGAAATTAACATTATTAACGTACTTTCTGGCAAATGAAAATTCGTTATCAAGCAGTCAACAACACGAAATTCATACGATGGATAGATAAAAATATCCGTAAAACCTGATTTTGCACAAATTTTTCCATTTTCAACAGCAATACTTTCTAAAGTTCGAGTAGATGTAGTCCCAACTGCAAAAATTCTACCACCATTTGCTTTTGCTTCATTAATTATTTGTGCATTTTCTTCATCTAAACTAAAAAATTCACTGTGCATAGTATGTTCTAAAATATTATCTGCCTTAACTGGTCTAAAAGTTCCCAAACCTACGTGAAGTGTGATAAAAGCAATGTTTATACCTCTATTTTGTATCTTCTTTAGCAATTCTTCAGTAAAATGCAAACCTGCTGTTGGAGCTGCTGCCGAACCGTTATCTTTTGAGTAAACTGTTTGATAACGCTCTTTATCGTCTAATTTTTCTTTTATATAATGTGGCAATGGCATTGTTCCAAGTTCATCTAAAATCTCAAGAAAAACTCCATCGTAAGAAAATTTCACAAGGCGATTTCCACCGTCAATTATATCAATTATTTCTGCTTCAAGTTTTTGCGAAAATATAAATTTAGCACCAATTTTCGCACGTTTCCCTGGTTTTGTAAGACATTCCCACACATTTTCTCCTAAATCACGCAGTAAAACTAGTTCTATCGCACCTTTTGTATCTTTTTTTTCACCAATAAGTCTAGCTGGAATTACTCTAGAATTATTTAAAACTAAGCAATCACCTGCTTTTAAAAAGTCAAGTATATCACGAAAACCATGATGCTTTACTTCTCCACTTTCTTTGTTTAAAGCAAGTAACCTTGAACTATCTCTTTGTTCTAAAGGTGTTTGAGCAATAAGTTTTTCTGGTAAATCAAAGCCAAAATCTTGTTTTTTCATTATTTTTTCCTTATAAATACTAAAATATACGTAAAAAAGGGTGTATTACCACCCTTTTCATAAATTAATCTACTAAAGTTGGATTGAAATCCTCTTTCCAAGGTAGCCCATACTCGTTTAAAGCCTCCATAAAAGGATCTGGGTCAAATTCTTCTATATTCAAAACACCTTTTTTATCCCATTTTTTTGTTAAAAGCATCATCGCTCCAATCATCGCAGGGACTCCAGTTGTGTATGAAATCGCTTGCGAACCAACTTCTTTATAGCAGTCTTCGTGGTCGCAAACATTGTAAACATAGTAAGTTTTTTCTTCTCCGTCTTTAATTCCTTTAAAAATACAACCAATATTTGTTTTTCCTTTAGTTCTAGGGCCTAATGACGCAGGATCTGGTAATAAATGAGCCAAAAATTGCATTGGAATAATAGTTTGTCCGTTATATTCCATCGGTTCAATAGAAGTTAAACCAATATTTTCAAAACATTTAAGATGAGTTAGGTATGCATCGCCAAAAGTCATGAAAAATCTAATTCTTTTTATACCTTTTATGTTAATTGCAAGGCTTTCAAGCTCCTCATGGTGCAATAAATACATGTTTTTTTCGCCAACTTCTTTAAAATTATAAACACGCTTAATTTCCATAGGCTCTGTATGAATCCACTCTCCATTTTCCCAATAAGAACCCTTTGCAGAAACCTCACGAATATTGATTTCAGGGTTAAAATTCGTTGCAAAAGGATAGCCGTGATCGCCACCATTACAGTCTAAAATATCAATTTCATGAATTTCGTCGAAATAATGTTTTTGTGCATAAGCTGAAAAAACTCCAGTAACTCCAGGGTCAAAACCACTGCCTAAAAGTGCCGTTAGACCTGCTTTTTCGAACTTTTCTTTGTATTCCCACTGCCATTTATACTCAAATTTCGCCTCATCTTCTGGCTCATAATTCGCAGTATCCATATAATTGACACCACACGAAAGGCATGCGTCCATTATTTTCAAATCTTGATATGGCAATGCAACATTTATCACAACTTCAGGTTTATAATAATTTATCAACATTTCCAATTCACGTACATTATTAGCATCAACTTGAGCAGTTGTAACTATACTTTTGCTATCTGGAACATACTTTTCGATACTTTCTTTGATAGCATCACACTTAGATTTTGTACGACTTGCTATCATAAATTCAGAAAAAACTTCCGACACTTGAGCACATTTATGTGCAACCACAGAAGAAACTCCCCCTGCTCCGATAATTAACGCTTTTGGCATATTTTTTTCCTCCATTAAATGATATATTTGTTTAAAATTTGTACTTTGCTTATCATAAAGATAATTAAATTGCTTAAAATAAATGAAACACACGAAATGAGTATCACCGAGTAAATTGGGTGCATATTCGATGTTGTTATATAATTGTAAATTAGTGAATTTACATAAGGGTGTATCAAGTAAACTCCAAATGAAAGTTGAACTATTTTCGATATATCAACTCTTTTTACCTTATTTTTAAATAAAACAAAGATGAAAACACTTGAAAAATAGACATTCGGCATAAAATAACTAAAAAATTCCGAACTAGGAACTCCTGTGTTTTTTGATAAAACAATTGTAGCAAATATAGTAAAAAACATTGACGCTACACCAAGTGTGTATATGTTTTTTTTATTCACAGTTTGCGTATCTAAAAAATGACCTGTTAAAAAATATGAACTATATCCTAAAAATAAATTAATGCTTGATTTTTGATTAATCACATCAATAACATAAGAAAATCCATTAAAAATTGATAGAAATCTAAAAATATAAACAAAAACAAAAGATAAAATCAAAAAATACAGCATAATTTGTCTGTTTTCTGCTATTTTTCTCAGTATTGGTAAAGCTAAATACAATCCTACTATCATATACAAAAACCACATATGAAAGTGTCCTGAAATAATTGATTTTACAAAATTTACAGGGTTTTCATAGCTTAAAAGTGCATAAAAAGTTGACCAAAAGGCAAAAGCAGTTATAATTTTTAATATATTCTTCTTAAATAATTTTTCTAAGCTAAAATCGTAGTTTTCATTCAAAAACAACGCTCCTGAAATCATTACAAAAATAGGTGCAGAAAATCGTACTAAGCTATTAAATATCGTTAAAACTATCCATTCGTTTGTATTTACACTAATATATCCCCAATTTCCTGCCGAAACATGCAAAACTATAACACAAAACGTTGCAAATACACGCAATTCATCTAAATAAGCTTTTTTTTCCATTTTCACCCCTAATTGTACATATTTAGCTACTTTTCACTAGCAATGCAAAATGTAAAACCTTATTAAAACCAGCACTTTCTAAAGCATTTAAAGTATCCGTTAAATATGATTTAGTATGTTCAATTTTTCTAAAATATTGTACAGTTATGTCAACTAACTCATCAAAATCGACTTCTTTTTGTTCTGCTAAACAACTTGCTATTAAAATTTTATAATTACAGTATGACCACGCAATTTTTTTATAATCATCAAATAAATTTGCGTGCTTGTTGTTGATAATAGTTTCAAATGGTCTTGAATTAGCATATATGTGATTTAGAAATAAATTTTCAAATAAATGCTCATAATTTGCTAATAAAACATCTCTATTTAAAGCAAATTCTTGAAATTTAGTAAAATCTTTAGCTTCACGAATTTCATTTATCTTGAGAACATATTTAGAATAATTTCGTGACGATTCAACTGTATCTATTATTTGTTTTATATTTTGATTATTTATCATAAATAAATTACACACTAAATCGTGATTTTTAACATCTAAAGTAAATAATGTTATGTATTTATCAACATTTTCAGCAAATCCATCGACTATTTTATCCACTTCTAGCATTTTTTCTTGTGAAACTAGGTCATTTATTGCAAAAATAAACTCTCCGAGCAAAATCATACGATTATCAAAAGAAATACTTCTTGTTTGCAGTATATCAAAACATAATTTTTGTATCTTATCATACCTATTCGCTACACTTTTTTTAAATTTTTTTGTATAATCTATCCTTTTAGTACCTAAAATATCCGTCATGTCATTGTGAGTTTGAAAATTTATAGGTTGTAAGTTTTCAATAAATTCCTTTACGATTACTTCACAAGAATTTCCATAAGACTTGTGTATAACCTCATTAAGCTGATATGTGCTTTTTGGATACTCACGGCAAATTGTTGATAACGCCTCATGACCCATTTCGCTGTGTATTTTACATAATCCACTTTCTTCGATAAAAGGACATTTTGTTTGATATACTGTATCAGCCAGTGGAACCATCACATCTTCACCAATTGAATTTTTTGCTTTAATTTCTGCTGATGTTGCATCTTGTTTAATTTTGTAAGTTCCATCATCATTTTCTATAATATTATTTTCGAAAATTTCTTTTAGTTCAGGTGTAATATTTTGTGCGTTTTGATATAATTCATAAGTTTTTTTATCAATTACTATGTTCCAATTTACACTGCAACAATTCCTTTTGCATTTATCTCCAATACACGAAAATTTTCTATAATAGCTTGGCTCTAAGATTTTCATAATAATACCTCTTATTTATATAATTTCAACAAAATTTCTCTTAAAATTTTGCATGCAAGTGCTGTTGACGCTCCTGTTTGGTCATAAATTGGAGATAATTCGTTGACATCACAACCAACTACATTTAATTTTGATACTTCATCTATTCCTCGAAGTAGTTCTAAAAACGATATTCCACCAGCCTCTGGTGTACCCGTTCCTGGAAAAACTGATGAATCTAGCACGTCCAAATCAATGGTAAAATAGACAGGATTATCACCTATTTTTTGTGCAAGTTGCTCAACTCCATCTAATGTAAAGCATGTTGTATCCGTATGTTTTTTCATAAACTCGAATTCATCTCTATCGCCTGAACGAATGCCAAATTGGTGAATTTTACCGTCACCAACTAGGTCAAAACAGCGTCTTAAAACTGTTGCATGCGAAAATTTTTGCCCTAAATAATCATCACGAAGGTCAGCGTGTGCATCAAAATGCACTATATGCAAATTCGGATATTTCTCAAAAACCGAGCGTACTGCACCATAAGTTACAAGGTGTTCGCCACCAATCATCAAGGGCAATTTGTTGTCACTTAGAATTTTTGTTGTCATTTTTGATATATCATTTAATGCACTGTCTGGAGAGCCAAAAACAAGTTCCAAATCTCCTGCATCGAAGATTTTTGTATCTAAAAGGTCTTTTTCTTGATAAAAACTGAAAGTTTCTATACCAAAACTCTCCTGACGCATAGCAGAAGATGCAAATCTAGTGCCTGGACGGTATGAAGTTGTGCTATCAAACGGTGCTCCGAAAATTACTATTTTGCTTTCTTCGTAACAAGCGTCGCAACCAATAAATGTGTGTATATTTTTATTCATAAATTTCCAAACTCTCCTTAACGCTATTCGGCAAATAAAATGCTCCAATGTGCAATTTTTCGTTATAATATCGTGTTTTTATACCTGTTTTTAGGAAGTTTTCTGGATTATAATCGTTTACAGGGTGTAGTTTTTTAGATGCAAAGCCAAAAAGCCAATGTCCAGACGGATAAGTCGGTATATGTGCTTGAAAAACCTCTGCAATCTTAAAAATACTCGAAATTTTCTTGTGTGTTCGCTCCATTTCGTCACGATATGACTTATAAAATGTACTTTCATGCTGATTTATCAAAATTCCATCTTCAGTCAATGCGTTATGACAATTTCCGTAAAATTCTTTAGTAAAAAGACTCTCGCCAGGTCCAAAAGGGTCGGTCGAATCTACAATTATAAGGTCATACTCGCCAGTTTTTTTGCGAACAAACGGCAATCCGTCTTCTACAAAAATATTCACACGAGGGTCTTCTAGTTTACTTGCAGTAAACGGCAAAAATTCTTTAGAATATTCAATAACTTCTTTATCTATTTCTACCAAATCTATACGTTCTATTTTGTCATATTTGCACAACTCACGTACTGTTCCACCATCGCCACCACCGATAACTAAAACCGATTTTATATCAGGTTTTACCGAAAGTGCCGTGTGAGTAATCATTTCATGGTAGATATATTCATCTTTTTCTGTAACCATAAGACAGCCATCTAAAACTAGCACTCTTCCAAACTCTTTTGACTTAAAAATATCAATTCTTTGATATTTACTTGTAGCTGACACCAACGGTTCATCAACTTTTATAGAAAATCTTACGTCCTCATCTTGTTGTTCTGTAAACCAAAGCTCCATTTATACCTCCAAAACTACATTTAAATAGCTAATTTCCATATCCTCAGGACCAGTTATAAGACAACCTTTTTCCTTTGCATATTTTACATAATCTATAATTTCTTGTGTAATTTCTTCACCAGGTGCTAAAATAGGTATTCCAGGTGGATAACACATTAGAAATTCTGCACAAATTTCCCCTTGAGATTTGTCTAATTTGACAGATTTTTTTTCTGCATAAAACGCCTTACTAGGCGACATTTTAACAATCGGTTTAATATATTCGTGGTCAAACATTCCAGCTGACTTCTTTGCATACTCACGATTTATTTCTGTAAGTGCTGAAACCAGCCTTTCAATCTCTAAATGACGGTCTCCAGCTGAAATTATAGCCAAAATGTTCCCTAAATCTCCAAATTCAGTTTGAATATCATACTCATCTCGCAAAATATCGTAAACTTCGATACCTGCAAGACCCATTCCTCGAGTGTGAATTGAGAGTTTCGTTCTATCAAAATCGAACACCGAGTCCCCATTTATAATGTCCTCTGCAAATGCATGAAAACCACCAATTTTATTAATTTCATCACGAGCATAAGTTGCAAATTCAGTCATTTTTGCGACCATTTCTTTACCGTTTATGCTAAGATTTTTTCGTGCAGTATCAAGGCTCGCCATCAAAAGATATGACGCACTTGTTGTCTGCGTTAAGTTCACAATTTGGTGTAAATATCCAATATTTATTGATTTATTTGCAAGTAACATTGCCGATTGCGTTAATGAACCTCCTGTTTTATGCACAGACAAAGACGCTAAATCAGCACCTGCGTCCATTCCAGAAACTGGCGAATTTTCGCCAAAATAAAAATGCGTTCCGTGTGCTTCATCGCACAAAACGAGCATATTCGCCTCGTGTGCAATTTTTACAATTTCACGCAGGTTCGAACAAACTCCATAATACGTTGGATTATTTACCAAAATTGCCTTTGCATCAGGATTTTCTGCTATCGCAGTCTTAATATTTTCTATGCTCATTCCGAGCGAAATTCCCAATTTTTTGTCTTCAGAAGGGTTAACGTAAACTGGTATTGCCCCACACATTACCAACACATTTATCGCACTTCTATGCACGTTTCGAGGCATAATAATTTTTTCGCCCTGCTTGCATGCATACATTATCATAGCCTGCACGCCAGACGTGCTACCATTTACCATAAATTTGCAATGTTCTGCACGAAATGCCTTTGCAGCAAGCTCTTGAGCCTCTTTTATAACAGATGTCGGGTGACATAAATTATCTAAAGGTTTCATGGAATTTACATCGATTTCTAGGCAATCTTTACCCAAAAAATCACGAATTTCTTTATTTCCACGCCCACCTTTATGTCCTGGCACATCAAATCTTACAACACGATTTTTTCTATGCTTAACAATTGCTTCTAAAATTGGAACTTTTTCTTGGTTCATATTTCGCTCCTTTAATAAATGTTCGCACCACTAAAAATTTCAATCATTTCGCTACGCAAATTATTTGTAATTTTCAAGCGTTCTTTTGGTGGCAACTCATATTCATCTTGATTAAATAAGTAATCTTGAAGTGGTCTATCTTTTATTAGCATTTTTGTATGAAAAATATTCGACTGATACACATTTACATCTATCGAATCGTAAAGTTCTAGTGTTTTTTTATCAATATAGTCTTGAATTGACGTAATATTATGGTCTAAATAGTATTTTTTACCCAAAACATCACGTGTAAAACCACGAACTCTATAATCTATCGTTATAATATCAGAATCAAAGCTTCCGATTAAGTAATCAAGAGCATTTAGAGGTGAAACCTCTCCACACGTCGCTACATCAATATCTACACGAAACGTTGATATTGAATTTTCTGGGTGCGACTCTGGAAAAGTATGCACAGTTACATGACTTTTGTCTAAATGTGCATGCGTAGTTTCGTGTAACAAGCCTCTATTACACGATTTATCTATTTGACAAGAGTTTACTCTTTGTTCTGCTATCAAAATATTAACAGATGCACCTTGTGGCTCATAATCTTGTTTTGAAATATTCAAAACGCTTGCTCCGATTGATTCTGTTACATCACAAAGTATTTTTGTAAGCCTCTCGGAATTATACTGCTCATCTATATACGAAATATATTCTCTTTGTTCCCTCTCACTTTTTGCGTAGCAAATATCATAAATATTAAAACTTAACGTTTTTGTAAGATTATTAAAACCGTATAAAGCAAGTTTATTGTTCAATTCTTTGTCACGACCTTTCCATAGATTATTTTATAGTTACTTAAAGTATTAATTCATAAAAATATTACATTTTGTATATAATATTTTCTAACTATACATTACTTATAATTATACCACAAAAGTGGATATAATTTCAACACATTTAATTGTAAATTTATTTATTTTTAATTAATATTTAAAAGATATAGAAAAGACGAATATTTCAAAATATCCGTCTTGTAATTTCTAAAATTTATGTATTTCTTGCACGCACAGCCTCTGCAATAATTTTTACAGCTGTTTTTATATCTACCATCGACGTGTCGATACAAAGGTTATAATTTTTCATTTCTCCCCATTTTTGGTCAGTATGATACATATAATATTTTGCACGCATTTTATCTATTGATAAAATTTCTTTTTCTATGTCTTTCGGTTTTTTTACACGGTCACCAGGAACTTTATCATAACATCTTTCGATACGTTGCCCCATATCAGATGCATAAACAAACACTTTAAACGGTTTATCATCACGCAAAATATAGTCCGAACGTCTGCCGACAATTATGCAATTTCCTGATTTTGCCACCCTTTTAACGATATTCGTTTGTGCAATTTGTAAGCTATCACTCGGAAGTTGAGTAGGTAAAACAAACGACTGCGAATAATGAAATGGATACGAATGCGTAAATCCACCTTCGCTGTATTTTTCGATATAATCTTTAGAAAGTCCTGTTTCTTGCGATATATCATTGATTAATTCTCTGTCGTAATAAGCATAATCAAGCTCATCTGACAATCTTTTTCCGATTTCACGTCCACCACTGCCAAATGCACGGCTTATTGTAATTACTGTTTTCATAAAAAACCTCCCTTACGAATGTATAAAATCACTATATCACATATAGCAAAATAAATCAATAGTTTGCATTATTTTCATAAAATTTTAGCATTTTACACAAAAAATATAATTTTATTTTTATCCTTACACCATTGTTTAAATATATTTTCTATGTTATACTAGAAAATAAAAGGAGATATTATTTATGAATTTTTTTAATCGACCACTCGACCATGTTAACATTAAAGTTAAAAATATCGACGAAGCTTTAGAATTTTACACTAAAACTCTAGGTTTCAAACTTGTTGGTCATTTTCAAAGTGTAAATGAGCTTTTTTTCGTATCTGATGGCTTTGTAACTTACGAATTAGTTCAAAATTCTGACGCTTCAGACAGTTCTTTCACCCATGTCGCTTATACTTCGACAGATATTGAAGCTGACTTTGCCTATTTTAAAAATCTAGGTCTAACTGTAAAAGACGAAATTTCTCATAGCCCTAAAATTTTTGAAAATGGAGCAAAACTGTTTTTTATAAAAGGACCTGGTGGCGAAAGTATCGAATTTATGCAACGTTTATAAAGGAGAATTATTATGAATGAAATTATCGAAAATATTTTAACACGCCGAAGCGTGCGTTCTTTTAACGACAAACCTGTTTCAAAAGAAGATATTGAATTGCTTTTAAAAACTGCAATTTACGCTCCGAGTGGTTCAAATAAGCAAACTTGGAACTTTTTTGCTGTTTTAAACAAAGAAAAAATCCAAAATCTTATACAGGTAATGGAAAAAGCTCTTAATAAGCCAGGCTACAAAATGTGTGGACCTACTGCAATCATAATTACAACGAACGAACGTGATAGCAATTATGGTCACGATGACAACTCTAGTGCTATGCAAAATATGCAATTAGCTGGTCACAGCTTAGGAATTGGCTCTGTTTGGATAAACCAATTATCTAACGGAAATTCTGATATTCCAGAAATTCGTGCCGAACTTACAAAACTTGGCATTCCAGAAAATCACTTAGCTTTTGGTGTTCTCGCTTTGGGCTATACCGACCTTGAACCTCGTGGAATTGTAGAAAAAACTGGCAAATACTTTATAATTGAATAAACTTTTCACAAAAGTCAGGTTTTTTGCTTGACTTTTTGTTTTTATCGTTAATTTTTATACAAAAAAGGACTTCACTTATGATTTACTCTCAAGAGAAGTCCTTTTGCTTTATTCTTTATCGAAAGAAATTCCAGTTATAGCGATATTTACAGCACTACAATTTAAACCAGTCATTGATTCTATCGAATTTTTTACATTTACTTGAATTTTTTCTGCAGTATCAGAAACCGATGTACCAAATTTCACTTGACATGAAATATCAACTTCAACATTATCGTAGTCAAAAGTTACACGAACACCCTTAGGTGTCGTTCTTTTTCCTAAAAGCCCTGCAATATCCGAAGTTAAACCTGTTATTACATTTTCAGCACCCTCAGTTTCCAAAGCAGAAACCGTCGCAATCGTCGCTATCACGTCTTCAGAAATTTTAATATTTCCTTGCTCAGTATTTTTTTCCCAGTATTCTTTATTATCAGCCATTTTATTCTCCTTTTTGTTTATTATTTTATATTATTAATTTAATTATAACATAGCCTTAAACAAAAATAAAGTATTTTTTTTAAAAGAAATATAAAATTTAATTTGTTTCGATGATTTTTATTTTATTAGCCGTAGTTTCCGTTTCTGCAAGCACAATATCCTTTATAATCGCAGCATCTGTCGCAGTAAATTCACCTTCTAGCTTCGAAACTAGAACATTTACGCCGTCATTATTGATAAAAACAACACTTTTATCAAAACCTTTCGCTGACATAACCGTTTCAATTGCTCCTTCTGCAAGTGCATTATTTGAAATTACAGCTACACTTTCACTCGCCATATTTTTAGCTTCTTCCGTTGCAAGTTCGCTGTTAATTGTTTCATTAAGTATCGAAATCGCCTCATCTCGTGCCGTAGTTCTCGTCAATTTTGCTGTTGCAAAGCTATCTCCACTCTCATCTTTGATAACCGAAGTAATCTCAGAGTCTGAAATTTCGTCAACAAAAATCACATCTCCAAAATTTTCCTCATGCGACACCATTTCTTCATTCGCAAAATTTGTGTAGCTCCAATTTAAGTAAACTGCTGTACAAAGCATAATCGCCACGACGGAATAAATTGCTCCAACTTTTTTATCAGGTTTTTTCATAAAACACCTACCCTTTCATTTTTGATATTGTTATTTTCTCACTAGAAACCCCAAAAAGTGCACGAACAGCGTTTAAAATTTCGAATTTTACCTCTGGCAAGTCACCACCCTCGCAAACAACCAAAACACCACGAATTTCTGGAAAAATTTCATAAACTTTAATCGGTTGCTGTGTTCCACCACTCGGCGAAACGATGACATATTCGCTTTGCACAATTTGTGTCCCATCTTGGAAAATTTCTGTATCATCATTCGTGGCAAAAACATTTTTCGTTCCACTTTCGATTGTAATCATCACAGAAACTTCCCCTACCTTGTCGATTTTTTGCAAAATCTCTTCAAATTTGCTTTCAATTTCATAAATATCGTAATTTTCTTCAGCTGTCACCACCGTTTCATCACTTATTGGCACTGATAATAACATAAAACATATGCCAACTAGTAAAAATATTGCAAAATATTTATATTTCTGCACATTTTGCGTGATATTTCCCATAAAATTTTCCAAAACATCACCTACTTTCTATATATTCGATTTTAGACACACTTATTCCTAAAAGCTTAGATATTTCTGTTATTTTTTCAGTAGAATTTACAATAATTTTTATAATTTCATAATTTTCATCTAAAAAAACTTCAGAACTTTCGCCCGTTTGGTTCAATACTAGCATTTCAAGATTATTTTTCACTAAATTTCTTTCTAAGTTCGCATAATTTATTAATGCTTCTTCTGTAATCTGCTCATATTCTTCGTAAAAGTTCTCAAATTCCATTATTTTAACAAAATACACACCTTTTACACCTGTTAAAATAACAATAATCATCAAAAGCCCACAAGAAATCCTTACAATTTCCCTCAACGCATTGTCTTCCCCCACTATACTTAAAATTATAGTACTAAAAATCGCTACAACAGTCACAGAAAACACCAATTCTCTAAACAATTCCACTATAAACCACCCACAAAAACAATCGAAATCACCATCATTATAAACAAAATAGATGCACACGAGCAAATCATTGCAAGTGCCATGCTGTAACTTTCAGAAATCCCCTCTAAAAGTTTCGTAATATTTTTTGTACTTATCACAGACACAACCACAGACATGACTTTAAACATAAAAAAGTTCACTAAAATGTATAAAACAGGAATAAAACACACTGAAACAACTGCAAAAATACCAAAAACACCTATTGAATTTTTAATAACACTTGCACCTATAAGTATACTTTCGCTCGCATCTGAAATAATAGAACCGACAACAGGAACTGTCGAAGATACCAATAATTTTGTTGTTTTAACAGCAAAAATATCAGCATTTCCTGAAATCGCACCACTTATTGTAAGATACGTTATAAAAAGTGTAATAATTATTTTTAAACTTCCAACTACACCCCATTTCAAAAAATCAGCGAGTTTTATCAAAATATCATTCGAAATCGCAGAATTTACTGTAATAATTGCAATATAAACGTAAATTAACGGAAACATCAGCCTATATATAAGAGAAATTACTAAATCAAATGCAAACATCGTCGCAAAATAATGCAAACTAGCAGTCGTTGGTGCTCCAGACATCGAAATCGCCGTCACCATCACAGGCATGATACCTTTTGACAAAATATCTATATCAAATATCGCTTGCATGCACAACGCCAAAATCGACCTAACATCAAGTAAAATTATGTATGCAACAGATAGTGTAGTTGCCATATTTATATAAATTTCTATATTTTTCACATCATTCCCAACAGAAAATCCTATTCCCAAAGATGAAATTACGATAATTACTAGAATTTTCACCATCGTTTCTGTACTTTTTGCAAAAATCTCATTTATATACACCTTACCTCGCTCAAAAATGCCAATTGCTTCCTTAGCTAAATTTGTGCTATTATCTATTTTTATATCCCCAAAAATATCGTAGGCTTCTCCAGTTACAAGACTATTTATATCACTATCAGCAATTATTTTCTCTTCAATTTCTGATAATTCTAGAGAAAAAGCTGTAAATTGAGTGAATATTTTCAAAATACACAAAAAACAAATAAATTTTTTCACACAGTCCCTTTCTACACATTCAGTGTAATTAAAAAATTCCTTTTAGCAAGTCAAAAATCTTAAAAAATAGTGGAAACACTGCGATTATACTAGAAATTGACCCTGCTAATTGTATTTTTTGTGAAATAGCAGAAAACCCAGCATCTTTGCAAATATCACCAGAAATTTTCACAATTATCGCTATAGCACAAACTTTCATAACTGGCTGAAATATTTCCGTAGAAATTCCAGTCTGCATAATTAATTCGTTTATATTTTGCAAAACTACTTCTAAAAGAAAAAAACTGCGTGTAACAATTATAATTCCAACAGAAATAACTACAAAAATAGAAAAAAATGGTGACTTTTCAATTAAAACTAATGCTAAAATCACCGAAATTATCGAAATTACTGAAACTTTTAAAATTTCTTCCATATCACAAACCAAAAACAAGCTTTATGTAATCAAAAAGTCTGCTTATCTCCTCTATTATTATCATTAACACAACAATTAGTGCAGCTAACGTCATAAGCATTGCCTGTTCTTCCCTACCAGCTCGTACCAAAAGTTGACTTAAAACAGCGACAATTATTCCAATTCCAGCTATTTGAAACACTAAATCCATTAAAACTTCCTTTCTAAATTAAAACAATAGCAATAATTATCCCTAAACAAATAGCAACAGTACGTGTTATATTTGCATCAATTGTATTTTGATTTTTTGCTATTAAAAAATTTTCTTCAAGCATTTTTTCAAAATAATCTAAAGCATTAATCTGTTCATTTACATCAAATTTTCCTAAAACACTTCCAATATTACTTAATATTTCTATGTCTATTTGTAAAAAACCAACACTTTCTCCAAAATTTACGAAACTTTCTCTCCATTCTTGCTCGAAATTACAAAAATTACTTTTACATATTTTTCCGTTCATTTGTATGAATATTTTATTTAAAGGAGCATTTGTATTTTTCATCAAAAATTCAACAAGTTCGGTCATCTTAATGCAGTTAAAACCGATTTCTCTGCGTATTATTTTCAGCATATATATTGAACTTTCCAGAGCTTTTACACGCCTTAAAAATTGCATTTTTCGGTAAAATCCAAAAGAGCTACAAGTACTAATTATTAAAATAGCACCTAATAATTTAAACATAGTCTTTCACCTTTTTTTGTATATATTTTCGTTTATTTTCTACTAAAACAATCTCTATTACCGTGTCAAAGTGCTTTAAAACGTGTTTTTTATTTTTTATAATATCATCTAAATTCTTTGCATGAATAGATGCTACAATTTTAACTCCACAGTTCGAAATTTTACTCAAAATCTCCGTTTCTTCCGTTATTTCATCTAAAATAATATAGTCTGGGGACATCGAACGAAGCATTATCATCGTTCCTTGAACTTTTTTCACACCACGAAGTATATCTATATTTTTATAAAAAATTGGATTTATTTCAAAACGCTCATCTATAACAGCTAAATTATAGTTTTTTTCTGCTAAATCATAACAAAGTTGACGTAAAAAAGTTGTTTTTCCATAGTTTGGTGGTGAAATTACAAGTATATTTCCGTAAATTTCATCAAAAATGCTATTATCCATCAATATTTTATCCCTAGCAACACGAATATTTATTGAAGAAATTTTCTTAAAATTCACCACTTCATCGTTTTCAACGATACCCTCACCACATACACCAATTCTATGTCCATTTTTCATTGTAATAAATCCATTTTTCAGTTCATTTATATAATAATGTAGTGAAAATCCCATAGCTTTATTTAAAATCAAACGAATTTCTTCAATATCTGCAATATAATTGCTTACACATACCATTTTCCCATCAATTCTTAGCATAATTTGCTGATTTTCACGTATACGTATCTCCTCAATTTTTTGTTCATATTTTTGTATAATTTGCCATAATTTTTCTGGTAAAACTGCTTTAATTTCCTTCATTTTCATCACCTTGATAAATCTTATGAGGTGTTGTCCTTTTTTAGAACTATTTTAGGCACAAAAAAACACCGACCAAAAGTCAGTGTTTTTTTAATATTTAATTAGTTTTCTTTACCAAATTTCAAAGAAAAGTAAGATTGATGGAATAAATGCAGCGAAAATCCCCTCTCCAATACAAAGATAAGACATAAATTTGCCTAAAGGTTTTTTAAGTACATTTTCTACAAACCCTGCACCCCATAAAACAGACCAAGTAAACCACAAGAAAACAAAATTCATAAGTCCTGCTGACAATGCCGAAAATCCCATTATTACTGCATAAATCGCAACCATTAAAGAGTACCAACCGTACACTCTGCCGTCTAAATTAAGTAGTAAATTTCCTGCGATGAACGCATATGTAAATCCAAATAAAAACCCACTTCCTGCGTTTGTATAGTCCATCATTGTTTCTGCACGTGCTAAACCTATAAAATTCCCTAAAATTAACACGATTGCTGTTATAATATTCAAAAAAGCGATACTTTTAACGTCACATTTTTGCAAAAATAGCACACCATTGGTAATTAAAGTTATTCCTACGAATAATAATGCAATTGCTAACATTTTATAATCCTCCTAAGTGTATATACACATGTATATACTTTGTAGTATTATTATACGATAATCAAAGTTTTTTGTCAATATAAATATCACTTTTTAGACAAATTTTTTAATTTCTATAAAAATTCTATCTTTCTTAGATTTACCTAAAATATTATTTAAAACAATTTTCCCTTTCCCTCTTATCGAAATTTTATCTAAAATTTCAACTTTTTGGTCGATTTTCATGCAAATAACGTTATTTACATACACATTTGATGATTTTATATACTCACTAGCTTTATTTCTAGAAACTAAAAAACCACTAGACACCACGCTGTCTAAACGAATGCTCGCAACGGTATCTTTAATTATTTTAAAATCCTCTTCCCTATTTAAAATCTCATCAACATTCGCTTTTTCGATACTCACAGTCTGTCTTCCTATCTTAAAAAGATTTGATAATATATAATCGGTAATCTCTTTTAAGCAAAAAACATATGCACAATCATCAAAAACTAAAATATCTCCCACCGTTTCACGCTTAATACCGATACCCATAAGGCTACCTAAAATATCTCTATGCGACATTTTTTGCTTTAAGCTTATTTTTAAAATATCAATAGGATATTCTATATCCAAAACGTCAATATAGTCTGGATAAAATAAAATTATTTGTCTTTCTGCGTCCAAAAAACCACCAAAAGCAACATAATTATACTCATTTTTTAAACTATTTAGGCAAAGTAGAAGTTCATGCCCATTTAAAAATTTAGTGCTTGTTTGAATATTTTTATTAAAGCAAATATTCCTTTTATCCATCACTTTTGAAACTATTAAATCATCTGTATTCATATCAAAGCCTCCAAAATTCATTATACCATTTTAATGTTGCTATTGCAAGAAAAGTAAATTTTTTATTGCGACTTTTTTTTACAAAAATTTCTATATCATGTGTTGTATAATAACATAAAAGGAGGTTTTATATGGTTGTATATCTCGATATACTGTTTTTCATAAATTTAATAATGAATTACATAATATTGATAGTAACCTCAATTTTTGGTGGTATATACTCACCAAGAAAAAAAATTTTTTTCAGTGCTTTTATAGGTGCTGTGTATGCTTTATGCGTTTTTTTCATTAATTTAGGTTTTATTTTAAAAGTTTTAGTAGGTTTTTTAATGATTTTTATTGCTTTTGGCAAAAAAAACTTCCTTAAAACTTGTATTTTGTTTTTCATGGTGTCTTTCATGTTTGCAGGTGCAATTATCGCTATTTTTTACCTTTCGAAAAATCCGTCCTATTTGCTAATAAACGGAATTCCTTATATCGAAATTAACATTAATCTGCTCATTTCTGCTTTTATTTTTTGCTATTTAGGGCTTTGCATTTTTCACAGAGGACTTGGTAAAAACAAAGTAATTTCGAATAATATTACCGATATTTACATAAAAATTGGTACAAAACAGGCTAAACTTAGCACTTTTATCGATAGTGGAAACGTTCTTTTTGATAATATCACAGGAAAACCTATTATTGTTGTCGAGGCGACAGCACTTTTTGAAATAATACCTAATGATTTACAGTTTATTTTAAAGGAAAATCCAATAGATAGCATAGAATTTGCCTCTTTTATTGAAAACAATTTGAAAATTCGCTTAATAAATTTTACTTCGCTTGGAAATAATCGTGGAATGATGACTATTTTTACGCCTGATGAAATTTTTGATAAAAAAGATAAAAAAATAGATGCACTTGTTGGAATTTCTATAGAAAATATTAATTTAGCAGGTTGTCAAGCAATTATGGGAGGATAAAATGATTAAAGAATTACTAGAACTCATTCAAAGTGTAACAAATTGCACATATTATATAGGAGGTTCACAAAGACTTCCAGAACCTTTAACGAAAGAAAGAGAAACCGAACTGCTTATTTCATACACAAATGGCGATAGCGAAGTTCGACAAATTTTAATAGAACACAATCTAAGACTTGTGGTATATATTGCTAAAAAATTCGAAAACACTGGAATAAACATAGAGGATTTGATTTCTATCGGCACAATTGGACTTATTAAAGGTGTAAATACATATAAATTAGACAAAAATACAAAACTTGCAACCTACTGCTCTCGTTGCATAGAAAATGAAATTTTAATGCACCTTAGAAAAACTTCTAACATAAAGTCTGAAATTTCTTTTGATGAACCTCTAAATGTGGACTGGGACGGAAACGAACTCATGCTGTCGGATATTTTAGGTACAGAAAATAATATAGTTGTTAAACCAATTGAAGACGAAGCTGACCGTGGGATTATTAATCTTGCTTTGCAAAAACTAAAAAAACGTGAGCAAGTTATAATTTGCATGCGTTTTGGACTTTGTGGATACGCCGAACGAACGCAAAAAGAGGTCGCTGACACTCTTGGTATCTCGCAATCTTATATTTCAAGGCTAGAAAAAAGAATTATCGGTAGGTTAAAAATAGACATTGCAAAGCAACTTATCTAGCATAATTTCTATAAATAAATAAAAAAATTCACTAAATTTTATAAAATAGTGAAATAATTTACTTTTAATGATTTTTTAATACAAATATTGCAAAAAGATAAATCACATTATTATCAATTAAAATAAAAAAACTGTAGCAAATTTAAAATCTGCTACAGTTATATTTTTATATCATTGTTTCTACTTTTTCGTCTATGCTAAATTCTGCTACTAGTGCATTTAATCTTTCAGCGTGAGTCGATAATTCCACACTCATTGCAGCACTTTCTTCACACGTTGCTGTATTACTTTGGATAACACTAGAAATTTGGTGTATTCCAAGTGAAATTTGCTTAATTCCTTCTGATTGCTCATTAGAAGCATCTGCGATATGCGAAATAATTTCTAAAACTTGTTGCGAACTTTCGCTAGCTTTAACAAATGATTCGCTTGTTCCGTTTGCAAGTTTTGCACCACGTGATACAGCGTCTAAAGTTGCTTGAATTAATGCGTTTGTGCTAGTTGCAGCCTCTGTTGATTTTTGTGCAAGATTACGTACTTCATCTGCAACAACAGCAAATCCTTTACCAGCTTGCCCTGCACGAGATGCCTCTACAGCAGCATTTAAAGCTAGAATATTTGTTTGGAATGCAATCCCGTCTATAGATTTTATGATAGCTTCTATATCAGTAGATGTTGCTTGAATATCATTAATTGCTTCTAAAAGTTCGTCCATATAATTTGAACTTTCAGTCATTATTGTAGTAACATTTGAGCCTAACGCATTAGCATTTTCGGCATTTTTTGCATTTTCTGTAACTTTTTCAGTAATAGTTTCTACAGTAGCCACTAATTCTTCTACACCACTTGCTTGGTCTACAGCACCTTGTGCAAGTTGTTTTGAAGCATCAGCAAATTGATTTGATTCTACATGCACAGCAACAGCCGTACCTTTAATATCTTTCATCGTTGCTTTTATTTGGTCTATCACTTTAGCTATCGAATTTTCAATATTCTTAAATTCGCCTGTAAAAGTCATAGATGGATAAACTGTAAAGTTTTTATCAGCAAGCTCATTCATATCTTTTGAAATTTCATTTATCATACGTTTTAATTCAATCGTTGAAGAATTAAGTGTATCTGACAATCCTAAAATATCTACAGATGTAGCTTCTGTATTGAAGTTTAGGTTTAAATCACCTAATGATAATTTAACACTTTCTTTTTCTATTACAGAAATAGGTTTTATAACTTCTTTTTGAAGATACGCTTGAAGTTCTAAACATGTTCCAATTACAAGTCCTACAGATAAAACGCAAATAACTAAAGTAATTGTTATTGTACTATTTAAACCTGCTTCAGCCTCTTCTATATCCTCGCTTGACGTTGCCATTTGACTATTTAAAGATGCAACTAATTGGTCAATTTTTGGTGAAATTGATTCTGAGTAAATTCTTTGTTTTTCATCTAAGTTTGTTTCATTTACAACCTGCTGACCTAATGTATGTATATCCATATGTACAGACTCAACACTCGAAATGAAGTATGAGTATTTTGGATTGTTTTGTACTGTATTACTGTAGAAAAATTGTCCGAATCCACATGAAGTATAGTCAAGACTACCAGTAAAATTTGTTCCTAGTGTTGCTTGTTTTAATAACGCCTCTCCCCAAGAATAGTGTGCAGATATTGCTTCACTAATTGAAATATTTTCCGAATTAAGTTCTGAAACTTCAAGTGTTGTAGCTCTAATATTAGAAATTGCCAAAACTATAACCGTGATTACTAGCATAATCATTACCATAATTATTGTAAATCGAATTGTAATAGCCTTTTTCAGTGATAGATTACTCATTTGTCCTCCTTGTTGAGTGCATACGCATTCAAACTTATTTCTTTAGGTAATTAAAAGTACATTCCATAGAATATTATCCCATAAAATCGCTTTATTGTATTCTATCACATTTTTTTCTAAAAATCAACATAATTCTAGTAAATTTTTTATTTTTTTCAAAACGTATATTTTTGCAACCTTTGTTTAGTTAAAATTCTTTTCATATTTTTCCAATAAATAATTATTTACTTTTATGTATTTATATAGTATAATTAATGTGTTTATGATTTTTAACGAAAGAGAGGTTTGAAAATTGAATAAATATCGAGTACTCAAAACACTTTTGCTTGTTTCTTCGTTTATTTGTATATGTATTAACACGACTATAGTCACAATGTTTACTTTTTTCTTTTTAAACATTGCTCTTTTAGTGTTAACTTTATTTACAACAGACACAAGATGGCAAAGACTTACTGCAATTATCAGCTATGCATGCCTAATTCATGTACAACTTTTATACGTGTTTTTCTCCTCAGACGACAATCTATATATAGACCCCGAACATATTTTAAAAACTTTAATCGTATATTCATTACTTTTTTGTTCCTTTGCATTAGAAAATTACCTTGAAATACGTCATTATAATAGCTATTTTGACATATCCACTGAAAATTCGAATTTAATGCACTATTTTAATCTGCAATTTTATATGGAAATTTTTCAAAAAAAGAGAAAAACTTTTCATAAAACAGCCGATTTTTTAACTCGTGAAAATATATCGTTAATGTTTGAAGAAGTGTGCAGAAACAGCTCATTTTTCTATTTGAACAAAGAATCTTTAAACGAAGACTATATGGGTTTACTCAACGATAATTCTGTTTTAGAAGACCCTTGCGTATACCTTGTTTTGTCGGACACTGGCAGTGTTCCTAGTCAATTCATTTCAATTTTTACAGAAAAGCAATTTAATCATATCTCAATCGCTTTTGATAGGGATTTAAAAACGCTAATAAGCTATAACGGAGGTCAAGATTTAAACCCTCCAGGACTTAATAGCGAAATGCTTTTGAATCTTGCTAAAAAAGACGATGCCTCAGTCGCTGTATACAGCCTTGTTGTCACTCGTGAACAAAAAATGAAAATGATGGAAAAAGTTCGAGAAATCAATAGAGATGGCAGTGCTTATAATCTTGTTGGAATGTTTCTTAGAAGGTCTTTTAAACCAAATATAATGTATTGTTCGCAATTTGTGCATTATTTACTAGAATATGCTGATGCATCTTATTTTAAATATGAAAAATTTAATATAAAACCTACTGATTTAATCGAACTTGACTATTATAAAAAACTTAAATTCGAGTACGAAATTAAATTTGCAGGTTTAACTGAAAAAATCGAAAATTAACTATTGTTTTTATAGTTTTTTTATGATATAATTATATTAATGATTTATTAAATTTAGGGGGATTTTTTTATGAATAGACTAACATCTGTATTGCTTTCTTCAGCAGTTTTAATTACAACTTTTGCTTTGGTAGACATAGATGACGTTTCAGCTGATACACCACCTGGTGTTTTCACAGATGGAACATATGAAGGTACAGGCACAGGTTTCGGAGGCGAACTTACGCTTTCTGTAACTGTTTCAAACGGCAATATAGCTTCGATACAAATTCTTTCACACGCTGAAACCGAGGGTATTTCTGACCCTGCTTTCGCTACTATTCCACAATCTATTATAGATAGTCAGTCTACCTCTGTAGATGTTGCCTCTAGTGCTTCCGTTACTAGTAATGCTATTATGGAGGCTGTTGCGAGTGCTTTAGAATCTGCTGTTTCAAGCGAAGATAGTGTTTCTACTTTTGAAAACTTAGTTGATG
>JAWXUO010000006.1:0-13661 GCA_044426355.1 Clostridia bacterium
AACTCAACAAAGCTTATATTGACTGGATTTATAATTTTGAGAACTTCTCAAAGTCGATAAATAATTTTTGCACGAAGACAATTTTTATGATTGACGAATATTTTGAAAATTTATCTTCACGCAAGCCAACTAGCTACGCTGAGGCTTATTATAAATATCAACGAGATATAAAAAATGGTTACGATATTGCTTACCAAGAAGGCGAAAGCACAAAAGATTTAGACGAATTTAATCTTAATTTTCCAATGTCTACAACATTTCAAGCAAAAATAAACCCACAAACTAACACGCCATATCTTGCAGAAGTTATTAGTTTTAGAACTCTTGAAAGTTTTTTATACATCGATTTGCTAAAAGGAATTTCCGTTGGAAATATACCTAGGCTTTGTCAAAATTGTAAAAAATATTTTCTTGCAATTGGTGGGTATGACACGATTTATTGCACTAGAATTGCACCAAACGAAACTGAGAAAACGTGTAGAACTGTTGGAGCACATAAAAAAGAACGTATCAAAAATGGGAGCACTTTTATTCAGCAAGAATATATGAAAGTTTACAATCGTTTAAAATCTCGAAAGCAAAGAGGCTCGATTTCCGTTGATGAATGGAATAATCTAGTGGTGAAAATTCAAGATTTGAAAGAACAGATACAAAAAGGTGAGATTTCTGATGTTGTTTATTTGGAAAAGTTGAAAGAGATATAGAAATTGTCACGAGGTTAGTCCTCGTGATTTTCTTCGGTGTGATGGTAGTTTTTGAGTTCTTCTTTGATTTCAAGGCCTAGTTTTAACCCAGCAGTAAAACTTTCTCGAAGATGTTGTTCTTTAACCAATCCATAGTCGTCAATTATTCGTAAAACCTTTTTTCTATCCTCATTGCCGATACTTTCTTTGAGTTCGGCTCGCAGTTTTTCAATGTTGTTGTGTAACAATTTTTGCTCACTAGGTATAAAAAATGTTTGATACAATTTTTCAATATTATTCATAAAAATTCTCCTCAAGACATAAAGACAGCGACTTCATCTCAGTTTCTAATTCTGAAATAAAGTCGCCGTTTTTTATTAAATTTATTGTTTGTTTTACTGTGTGTTTCGAAATTAATATCGAAATATTTGTAATCTCTTCGCTTGTTAAAGTTTTGTTCGTAGATTTATCTTGCGATATGAATTCAGCTAACGCATTTCCGTATACATTGTATCGGTCGCCGTAGTAAAATTCGTCGAGTGCAATTTTTGGCATTTTAGATACCTCCTTTGTTGTAAGGACAGTATATCACAAAGGTTTTTTAATAGCTATATGGCAAAGTCAACAATTATTTAAAGAATATGTGATATTCATTATTAATAGCTGAGATTCTTATATTATTTCCGCATAATGCAGTTAAGTCATTTTTGCTAACAATATTCGTGTTGATTTCTATCTCATCATCATTAATAGCATCACAATTAAATGTACTATATCCAAGTAATTCTAATATTATATTAGAACTGAAATAATGATATTTCGCATATAAGTAACTTAATGTAAAATAAAAGATTGAAAATAATACGACTCCATCCCATTGAGTAAATTCAAAAGTTACTAAAGGTAAAATATATGCTAGCATAAACTCACTAGTTACTACCTTTGATTTTTTTGCTGTAATTAATGTGAATAATTTGCTTTTTTTATGAAGATTTGTTAAATTTACAAATAGCATACACATAGAACATACATAAAATATTAGTATAATTAACACTGAAATATATTCAGTATATAAATTAATTTTCGATGTCATAATACTTTTGACATTAATAAACAAAATCGATAACCAAAGTGGTGTAAATGATATGAAAAACAATGTAGCAGAGAAAATTTTTGACATTTTATTACCTCATTAAGTCCATTTTTTTGTGCCATATACTTCTACAGGTAATTCTTCAAATGGATCTATCATGCCTTTATTGCATAACAATTTAATTATTTTTTCTGAAGTTCCATCTACACTCGTATCAAATTTACCTTCGACTATCGGTATAGAGAACGTCTCTGAAATTGATGGTCTGAAATCTTTATCGTTAAGTTGTTCGAATCGTTTATTGTTAAAAGATATAAATTTTCTCGGATTATGTCCACTACTGGCTATTTCTTTGAATTTATTTTCATTAGTGACTAAATTACTATTTATAATCAAATCTATACTTTTATCACATACAGATTTGTGAGCACGCTCAATATTGAATAATGTTTCTGCTGACAAAGAAAGCATATATAAATAATTATCATAAATTATAACATCAATATCAGTTGTTAGACTTAAGATTTTTTCATTTATTTCTTTAAAAGTGTCATTAGTAAATATGGAGAATTTATTTTTAAATGAAGTAAATGGCTTTTTCATAGACAGTAGTTTAATTGATTTTGTTTGTTTGCAATTATCAATATCTATAGTATAATTTCCGCTGATTATATAAGCATTGGCATTAAATTCAAGCACGTTTATCTCTTGATCTGGTAACGATACTGCTTTCAACATCAATTGATATTCTATTTCTACCAAACTGCTGTCAGTTGCTATTCTATATATAGTTGATCTATCTGCAGTGCCGTCATAATCTTCGATGCTTTGGTAATTACTAAGTTTCGACTTGCTTGTAGAAGTATAAAGATCAGAGATACTTTGTACATGTTCAACGAGTCTTTCGTCTGGATTTAATACAATCTCTCGACTTATGTAAGTTGTACCAGTTGTTTTTAAATGTTTAAAATTTAAAAGTTGCAAAGACAAATCCGTCATTTTATTTAATTCAGTTAATAAAACCCTTAGTTCATGTAAATCCATCTCATCATCCTTTCTTCTATGCTGTTCCTAACTTAAGTTGTAGCAAATTTGCTTAATGTCATATTAGATATTAAATGACTGATACCAGAACCTACCTTTACAAATATTATAGCATATTTTTACATATAACACAACAATATCTCTAATTCCTAATTATCCGTCCACATCTCGCACTGTGCCATCACCGTTTGTATTGCGTCTTCCATGCCCTCTGGTGGATATTTATATTTTTTAAGCAATCTTTTAACCATTTTTCGCATACTAGCTCTTGCACTTTCTTTCTTTTGCCAGTCTATTGTACGGTTTTTTTGTAGCATTTCTGTAAGTTCTTTTGTAATGGATATAAGCTCGTTATTTTCGTAAAAATCTTTAATAGCTTGTGGTTTAGTAAGTGCATCATAAAATGCTATTTCATCAACAGTTAATCCTAATTTTTCTCCATCTAGATAATCTTTCGCAAGTTCTTTTGCAATTTTTAAAAGCTCAGCTATAACTTCTTCGTTAGAAATCATTCCGTTTAGATATTTATTCATTGCAAGCTGTATCATACCAGAAAACTTCTCACTTTTAACAACGTTTGTTCTTCGATATATCGTCACTCGTTCTGCAATAAGTTTCTTTAAAAGCTCGACAGCTAGGTTTTTTTCTTTCATATTAGCAACTTCTTCTAAAAACTGAGGGTCAAAAAGCGAAAATTCATTTTGTGTACCAGAAAATAAATTAATCACACCCTCACTTTTTATAGAGTGCTTGAGTAGCTCGTTTATGCGTTCGTTAACTTCTGGTAGCGTGAATTTTTTACCATTTCCATCTGCTGTTAATCGAATAAGCATTGTGCGAACAGCTTCAAAATATGCTGATTCGTATCTAGTTTTTTCATCAACTAGCGAGCTACAAAGCGATAGTGCTTGCCTTAAAAGCAGAGCCTCTTTTATATATCTGTTTTGCGATTTATCTTTTTCTTCAAGATCAATTTCTAAAACAGATTTACCTAGTAAAAAGTTAACTCCACCACTTATAATTTTAGCTTTTTCAAAATCCGTACCTGTCATAAAACTTTCGTAATTAAATCCGTGCAAAAAATCACGACAAACCGATAATTTTTCTAAAAATTTAGGATATGCCATTTTTGTAATATCCGTATCGCCAAAATTTTCATTATCTCGTTTAGTATATTCGTTCATCGCACGACGCAGTGCTGATGCAATACCAACATAATCGACAACAAGTCCACCTTCTTTTTCTTTGAAAACACGATTAACCCTTGCGATTGCCTGCATTAAATTATGCCCCATCATCGGCTTGTAAACATACATTGTCGCAAGTGATGGAACATCAAAACCAGTAAGCCACATATCAACAACGATTGCTATTTTAAGCTCAGAACTGTTATCCTTAAATTTTCGTGCAAGCTCATCTTTGTGTGCTTTGTTACCTATAATTTCTCGCCACTCTTCGGGGTCGTTATTGCCTTGTGTCATAACAACACCTACTTTTTCTTGCCAATTTGGGCGAAGTTCGAGTATTTTTTTGTATATTTTCATAGCGATAGAACGAGAATAGCCAACAATCATCGCTTTTCCTGTAAGTATGTTTTCACGGTTATTTTCATAATGGTCTAAAATATCATTTACTAGCGAATTAATAGTTTCATCAGCACCTAAAATCGCATCAAGTTTACCCATCGCTTTTTTGCTTTTTTCTATAACATATTCATCGGCATTTTCTGCCATAATTTCATATTCACTGTCAATCATAGCTAAAGTGTCGCTATCTAGCTTTAATTTTATAACACGGCTTTCGTAGTAAACAGGCTTTGTTGCTCCGTCTTCTACTGCTTGCGTCATATCATAAATATCTATATAATCGCCAAAAACCTCTTTTGTGCTACGGTCTTTAGAAGAAATCGGAGTTCCTGTAAATCCGATATAAGTAGCATTTGGCAAGCTATCACGGATAATTCTTGCAACACCAATTTTAGTTTTAACAGTTAGATTTCCGTCTATATAGTCTTCAATTTCTACTTTTTCAGATAGTCCATATTGCCCACGATGAGCCTCATCAGCCATAACGATTATATTACGTCTGTCGCTTAGAGCCTCAAAGTTTTCTTCGAATTTTTGCATAGTTGTGAAGATAATTCCGTTAGCTTGTCTGCCAGCTAAAAGTTCTTTTAAATGTGTTCTACTTTCAGCTTGAATTGGTGTTTGTCTTAAAAAATCACGACAACGTGAAAACTGCCCATAAAGTTGGTCATCAAGGTCATTTCTATCTGTAATTACAACAATCGTTGGACTTTCAAGCTTTATTTGAAGCAAATGAGCATAAAAAACCATAGAAAGCGACTTTCCACTTCCTTGTGTATGCCAAAAAACGCCACCTTTACCGTCGGTTTTAGTAGCTTGCATAGCTTTTTCTACTGCTTTTTTAACAGCAAAATATTGATGATACCCTGCAAGTATTTTAAAAGTTTTTTCGCCATCAGTATTAAAACAAACAAAATTTTTCAAAATATCTAGAAATCTAGTTTTATCAAAAATACCCTCAAAAAATGTGTCAAATTGTGCATATTGCGTATTTTCGTAGCTACCATCTGTCGTTTTCCACTCCATAAAACGGTCTTCATCGCTTGTTATAGTACCAATTTTCGACGTCATAAGGTCGCTCATAACTAAAACTGCGTTGTAAATAAACATCGCAGGAATTTCGTACATATAATTACGCAGTTGACGATACGCCTCTGAAACATCGGTTTCTTCTCTTGATGGAGATTTCTGCTCAAACATCGCAATAGGTAAACCATTTATAAAAATCAAAATATCGGGTCTTTTTTCAGAATTTTCGATAAAAGTCCACTGATTAACGATTGTAAAGTCATTATTTTGTGTGTTTTCAAAATCCACAAGATAAACGAGCGTGTTTTTCTCCTCTCCACTTTCAAAAAAGCGAACAGGAACACCATTTTGTAAATAGTCCATAAAAACCATATTTTTTTGCAAAAGAGTACCACTTTCGAAGTTTTTTAGTTTATAAATAGCCTCATTAATTGCATCTTTTGGAAGATTACTATTTATTTTTACAAGCGACGACACAAGCACATCTTCATAAAAAGGGGTGTGATAATCCCTTGCAATATCTGGTGCGTATATGTAATTATAACCTAAATTTTGCTCAAAAAGTTGTATAATTGCGTTTTCATAATTCGCTTCGGTGTAGTGCATTTTAGTAATCTCCTTTATAGTTGTTATATTGATAAAGTTGCGTGTTGTAAACACACGTTGAAGTGTACATAGCTAAAATAACGATTTATTTTTATATTCTAAATTGTGTTATGAGCATTTTCGATTAATTTTCGTTGTTTATTCAATCGTTTTAATCTATTTTTGTATTCATTACTTGATTCATACTCGCTATCCATAGCTTTTTTTGCTATAGGTTTAAAATAACATCCATAATTTTTAATGCATGGCGAATAATCACACGAATATGCACATTTTATAACATTGTGATTTTTAGCTTTTCTTTCACCCAAATACAGTCGAACTTCTCTTAAAGCAAGTTTTTTAAATCCTTTTTCAAAGAATAAAAAGTTAGTTCCTTTAGGGTTTGCGTGAGATTTATAAGCTAAACAATCTGGGTTTTGTTTTTTTATTTTTTTAATTAAATCACATTCTTCTTTTGATAATTTTTCATTATCATCTATTTTCTGTAATATATCTGAAAATCCTATTTTTCTGCCATCTATTATAACTAATTCGTCATCGATACCTAGTATAGGAAATGTACTGCTTACGTCATCATAAGCCGAAAATGTTAAGTAATTTTTGTTCCCATTATGTTTTTTGATTTCTGCAAGAGCAACTTCTTTGCTGTCTGCCCAATATGATATTTTTTCGTTAGGAAATAATTTGGAGTATCGGTTATTTTCGTTAGTGTTATCCCTTAAATTTCCTTCATGTAGCTCGCTTACAGTTTTCTCATATACCCAGTCACTTACAGTTACACATCTGTAAAAAGCAAACTCTTTAGTCTTGCATAACGGCAAATCTTTATGATCTAAAATTTCAGAATCAAATGCGTGGTTTTTAAATAAATCCGACATACTCCCTCCAATATATAATAAAGTCTAGGTATAGCATAATTATTAATTGCAATTTCTATTTATTATAGCAACTCTAATTATAATATTTTTTATAGTTTTAGATATTCTTCCATTTCTTTAACTAAATTTTCAAAATTTTCAAAGCTTGCTATTTTATTTTTAATGTTTTCTTCGGTTGCCCCTCTGCTAATCAAAGTTTCTACGCCTGTTCTTTTATTTTCTGAAACTTCATTTAGAAACAAAAGTGCATATAGAATGTTATTACATTTCTCCCAAATATCTTTAGAAAACAGATATTCTATATCATTAAAATCTTGCTTGTTGTATTTATCTGCATATATAACACCGTCAACATAGTTGTATGTCGTTGTCTTCACTCCATATAGATATAATTCTTTGAATTTCTTTAATTTTTCATATCTTTTCTCAAATAATGCAATTCTATTTTGTTTTTGTGAAGTTGCTATTGAAATTCCAATAGCGACAGTTGAAAATATCAACGGTACAACTGCAATTAAGTAATCAAGCCAATCTCTTTTCGTTAATTGTTCAACTATTTTAATAACATCACTTTCAATAATATATTCCACGCACTACCCCTCCCCAAACGGAACACGAACTTCGCCACTCATAAGCTTTGGAAGTAGTGTATCTCGTATTTGTTTTAGGGTTTCGGTTTCTATTATATTGTTAGATATTTTACGATAAAAGCTTTCTAGTGTTTCGCACAATATATTCAAGGTGCTAATATCTTTAGGCAAATATACTGTATATTCTTTCAATGCTTTCTTACTTAAATGTAATACAGTTGTACCATTTACATATCCCAAAGCATGTTTCTTAAATTCATTATTTTTTAAAATACTTGCTAATAGAAAATGATTGAAATTATTTTTAGGAGCAACTTTAACTAAATCCATTGATAACACAATTTTTGAATAATTAAGTGTTGTCATTATCATTTCAGCATTGCCGATAATGTCAGCGTTTTGAGTTAGGTCTGTATGTGCAACTAAAATATCAAATATATTTGCGTAGTGGAAATCTTTTATTTTGTCAGATGGAATAATCTCTTTATACCCATCTTGTTTAAATCCACCTTGTCTACTAAAATTTTTTATTGTTGCCATAGCCATATTCGATGATTGCAATTCATTTCCCTTATAAGAATATCCATTATATAAACAAGCTATATCTTCAAGATTTGTTTCAATCCAATCACTAGGCATAGTGCCACCGAACGGCTCAAAATCAACAAACCAAGATTTAAAAATAGCCTGAGCTTGTTCTTCTAGGTTTTTGTTCATTTTTTGGTTTAGCTCGATTTTATCATCAAGGCACGATAATGTTTCTGCTATTGCTTTTTGTTCTTGTAGTGGTGGTAGATTGAATGTATAGTTTCTAATGTCCTTTAATGAAACATTTTTAATAGTTGTACCCGTGTATGTTTTGGCTATATAATATTGAAAATTATTATTATATAAAATATATTTTACATATATTTTATCAACTTCATCACACACATTTAAGTAACAAGCACTTTTCCCAAGTATACATTTTTCGTTGTTATATTCAGCTACATTTCCTATAGTACCATTTATTGATACGAGCAATGTTCTGTCATTTAAATCTTTTTTGTGGTTTTGGTACCCATCATGTGAAATACGTTTTGTATCTTCTTTGAATAAGATTTTACCATTAACTAAATTATTTCCGTTGATAAAATAATATTCTCCCGATAAATCATAATTTGGTGTGCCATGAAGACCATCACCAATTTTAGTACAGATATCTTTCAGTGTCACTTCTCTCCAATTACCCATTTTTGCCACCAAAAAGTGGTAATACACTATAAATATTACTTAATAATCCACCTTTTGCGATAGCATAAGCTAGATTAAATCCAAAACGCAGACATATCAAAATTGAAAGAATTTTTATAGCTATGCTAACTAAATTCATATCTATATATGCAAATACCACAAGTTTTACAACATTCAAAAAAGGTTCTATAATATGCTCTACAACATCTACTTTAGCAAAATAATTAATTGTTACCATACCCAATCGCCTCCAAATTCTTTTTAATTTCATCTTCTAGGTCGTGTGATTTCGTGAAAAGCTCCGAAAGTTCTGTTGTTAGTCTGCTCATTTTTTCAGCGAATGGCTCGCCGTCGTCTTCTTGTTCTTCGATACCTACATAACGTCCAGGAGTTAAAATATACTCGTGTTTTTCGATTTCGCTTGTAGGAACAACAGCACAAAAACCTTTAACGTCTTCAAGTGTTCCATCAACAAACGAATTATATGTATCAGCAATTTTAGTAATGTCAACATCAGTCATTTCACGAAGTTTGCGAGTTACCATAGTGCCAAGATTTCTTGCATCTATAAACAAAGTTTTACCTTTTTGTGTTTTGTTTTTCGCCAAAAACCACAGACAAACAGGAATACCAGTAGAGTAAAAAAGGCTTGTCGGTAGTGCTACTATACACTCGATTAAATCAGCGTTGATTATGTTTTTACGAATTTCACCCTCGCCACTTGTTTGAGAAGAAAGCGAACCATTTGCAAGCACCATACCGATTTTACCATTTGGTGCTAGGTGATGAATCATGTGTTGCAACCAAGCATAGTTTGCGTTTCCGTTTGGTGGATTTCCGTATTTCCAACGAACATCTTCCAAAAGCTTGTCAGCTCCCCAATTTGATATATTAAAAGGTGGGTTTGCCATTATAAAATCAGCTTTTAGCTGTGGGTGGCAGTCATCAAAAAAAGTATCTGCATTATATGTACCAAGGTTTGCCTCTATCCCACGGATTGCGAGATTCATTTGAGCCATTTTCCACGTTGTCGCATTAGATTCTTGACCATAAACCGAAAGATTTCCTATATTTCCACCGTGATTTTCTACAAATTTCGCCGACTGAACAAACATACCACCCGAGCCACAAGCAGGGTCATACACACGCCCATTATATGGTTGTAAAACTTCTACAAGCGTTTTAACAATGCACGCTGGAGTGTAGAATTCGCCTGCGTTTTTGCCCTCTGCCTCTGCAAATTTCGACAAGCAATATTCATAAGTTCTACCTAAAATATCCTTGCTGTTTGCGTGTTCTACCATCTGCACATTTGTAAAAAGGTCTACAACTTCGCCAAGACGTCTTTTGTCAAGCTCTGGACGTGCAAAATTTTTCGGCAAAATGTCTTTTAGACGTTTATTTTCCTTTTCGATAGAACGCATAGCATCGTCTATCGCAGTTCCTATTTCTGCTGTGTGTGCCAAGCTTGCGATAACGCTCCAACGTGCGTTTTCTGGCACAAAGAAAATCCCCTCAGATGTGTATTCGTCCATATCTTCCTCAAAACCATCACCCTCGGCTACAAGTTCGTTGTATTTCTCCTCAAAGCTATCTGAGATATATTTTAGAAAAATTAACCCTAAAACTACGTTTTTATATTCAGATGCATCTATATTTCCACGCAAAACATCGGCTGCTTTCCAAATTTGTTCTTCAAAACCTATACTTGATGAATTTTTTTCTGCCATAATCATTCTCCTTATTTGTTAATATCTGCATATATTATACACTTTTTTTGACAAAAAAGCAAATTCCAACTAATCTAATTTATCACTCGACTTTTATGTTCCGTTATGTTATACTTGTAAAAAGAGTAAAAAAGGAGTTTTAAAATGAAAATTGCAATATATTCTAGGAAGTCGAAATTTACTGGCAAGGGCGAAAGTATCGACAACCAAATCGAACTTTGCCGTCAGTATATCGCAAGTCACATCGGCACAAATATGGAAATTGTCACTTTTGAAGACGAGGGTTTTTCTGGTGGACATCTTGATAGACCCCAGTTTCAAGAAATGATGAAACAAGTGCGTTATCATCAATTTTCGCATATAGTTTGCTATCGTTTGGACAGAATTAGCCGAAATATTAGCGATTTTGCTAGTTTAATCGAAGAACTTACGAGCTTAGAGTGTGGTTTTGTGTCTATTAAAGAACAATTCGACACTGCAAACCCTATGGGACGTGCTATGATGTTTATTGCGTCAGTTTTTTCGCAACTAGAAAGAGAAACTATTGCCGAGCGAATCCGTGATAATATGCACGAACTTGCAAAAACAGGACGTTGGCTTGGTGGAATTTCGCCGACTGGGTATAATTCACAGTCTGTGGAAAACGTCACTATCGACGGCAAAGTCCATAAATCTGCTATGCTTGTTAAAAATAAGGACGAAGAAAGCCTTATTCATCTAATTTTTGATACATTTCTTGATACAAATTCGCTTTCTGCTGTCGAAACTCTGCTTTTACAAAAACATATTAAAACAAGACGTGGCAAAAATTTTACTCGTTTTGCTGTGCGTAATATTTTGACAAATCCTGTGTATATGATAGCCGATGAGTATGCTTTTTCATATTTTAACAAGCTTACAAACGAGCTTTTCGCCGAAGAAAAAGAGTTTGACGGTACATGTGGAATGATGGTTTATAATCGCACTATCCAAAAACGTGGCAAAACGAACGAAACTCGTGCAATTTCTGACTGGATTGTGTCTGTTGGAAAGCATAAGGGGTACATTGACGGAAAAACTTGGATAAAAATTCAAGATAATCTTGAAGAAAACAAGTCGAAGTCATATAGAAAACCTCGTTCGCACGTTGCACTGCTGTCTGGGGTCATTCGCTGTGATAGTTGTGGGGATTATATGCGACCAAAACTCACAAGCCGTCAAAATGATAAAGGCGAATTTATTTACAGCTATTTATGTTCGACTAAAGAAAAATCAAAATCGCATAATTGTCAAATGAAAAACCCTAACGGAAATATGCTTGATAAACTTGTTTGTGATGAAATCAAAAAACTTTCAGCTGAACCATCAGAGTTTTTGAAAGGTCTTGAAGAATGCAAAAAATCACTTCGAGTGAGCACAAACGGAAGTGAAAAAAATAGACTTTCTGACAAATTAAAAGAAGTTGAAAATGATTTAAAATCACTAATTTCAACGCTCCCAAGGTTTGAAGGAACAGACACCGAAGAATATATGCTAGAGCAAATTGAAAATTTAACTCTCGAGAGCAAACAGCTTAAAATTTCTATTACAGAAATCGAAGAATTAAACTCCGAACACGAACTGACGGACATCGAGTTTGATTTACTGCGTGATATTTTATCTTCTTTTGCAAATACTTTTGACGAAATGAGTGTAGAACAACGCAGGCTTGCTATTAAAACTTTCGTTACAAAAGTCCTATGGGACGGCGAAAACGTGCATATTCATCTTTTCGGCTCTACCCAAAATAAGTGTGAGCCGTCTTGTGATAATAGCGAACGAGATATTAATGCATTTTCGCTCGGTTAAAAAAACTTTATCCGAAATTTCGCTATCTGAGCCTATAGACAATGACAAAAACGGAAATTCACTTTCACTTTTAGACACAATAGCGTCGGAGGACATCTCTCTTACTCAGGTAGAAAATGCCGATTCGTTTAAACTACTTGAACACAATATAAACACAAAATTATCTAAACGTGAACGTGAAATTATAGTCTTGCGTTATGGTCTTTCTGGCGTTGACGCACTTACACAACGAGAAATTTCTAAAAAATATGACATTTCACGTTCTTATGTATCACGAATTGAGAAAAAAGCACTGAAAAAACTAACTGATGGGTTATAATATTGTAGATTTTTAAAAAAGTGCAGGTTTTATTGCCTGCACAATTTTTACGCATAAAAAAGCTCAAGCACACCTTAGGTACTTTTAAACTGAAAAATTATGCTTTAAAATTATGTCGCATAAGCGTAAACGTATTTTGAAAGAAAAAGCCTTAAAACCACGCTCAAAACCAACCCTTTAACCTTAAAACTTATGTAAAGCCTACGAACTAAGCTTCGTGAAAATTTTACAAAGTAAAATTATTTACAAGCTACACCTTTACACCTAAGATTTTACTAAATTTTTATAAAAAAATTTTGGTACTTGGTTACTTGCTACTACTGGCAAGTAACGTAAAAAAAACTATAATTTTATGATTATTACTAATTAAGTTTTTTAATTAAAGTAAATTTATTATTTTGACACTCGCCGTTTGGCAGTTCTTGGGTTTCCAAGAACTCAAGAAAAAAACTTTTCTAAAAAGTTTTACAAAATTTATTTATAGGTTTGTTTTAGGTTGTGACTGTTCGGTGTAGAGTGGTTTTAAGATTTTGCATTTTAGACTACGCTATCGCTTATGTAAAGTTATTTTAATACTTTATTTTTCAGTCTAAAAGCACCTAACACACCGTTGAGTTTTTTTATGCGTCAAAAAATGCCTGCAAATTTTAAACTCTGCACAGATTAAATAACGCATATTGAAGATAAACGGAACGTTAGGTGGTTTTTTCGTCTGTTAAATGCAAATTTAATGTAAAACGGCATTAGCGTAAACATATTTTGAAAGAAAAAGCCTTAAAACCACGCTCAAAACCAACCCTTTAACCTTAAAACTTATGTAAAGCCTACAAACTAAGCTTCGTGAAAATTTTACAAAGTAAAATTATTTACAAGCGACACCTTTACACCTAAGATTTTACTAAATTTTTATAAAAAAATTTTGGTACTTGGTTACTTGCTACTACTGGCAAGTAACGTAAAAAAAACTATAATTTTATGATTATTACTAATTAAGTTTTTTAATTAAAGTAAATTTATTATTTTGACACTCGCCGTTTGGC
>JAWXUO010000006.1:13671-52893 GCA_044426355.1 Clostridia bacterium
TTGGTACTTGGTTACTTGCTACTACTGGCAAGTAACGTAAAAAAAACTATAATTTTATGATTATTACTAATTAAGTTTTTTAATTAAAGTAAATTTATTATTTTGACACTCGCCGTTTGGCTTACTAGTTTTATAATTTTCACCAGTTAATTTTTTTACCTAAAGTAATGTATTTTTCTTTTAACACTCGCCGTTTGGCAGTTCTTGGGTTTCCGAGAACTCAAGAAAAAAACTTTTCTAAAAAGTTTTACAAAATTTATTTATAGGTTTGTTTTAGGTTTTGACTGTTCGGTGTAGAGTGGTTTTAAGATTTTGCATTTTAGACTACGCTATCGCTTATGTAAAGTTATTTTAATACTTTATTTTTCAGTCTAAAAACACCTAACACACCGTTGAGCTTTTTTTATGCGTCAAAAAATGCCTGCAAATTTTAAACTCTGCACAGATTAAATAACGCATATTGAAGATAAACGGAACGTTAGGTGGTTTTTTCGTCTGTTAAATGCAAATTTAATGTAAAACGGCATTAGCGTTAGCGTATTTTGAAAAGAAAAGCCTTAAAATTACTCCACCACCGAACCACGATACATAAAAACAAATCTAAAATAAGATTTTGTAAAACTTTTCTAAAAGTTTTTTTCTTGAGTTCTTGGAAACCCAAGAACTGCCAAACGGCGAGTGTACAAAGAAAAAACAATATTTTAAGTAAAAACCTTAATTACCACAAATCATAAAATAACATTTTTTCGCATAAAAAAGCTGTCGCTTAATAATTTAAACGACAGCTTTATTTTATCTCGTTACATAAAACTCTACTTTTATTGTGTGTTTATCGCTTTTAGGTGACTTCCAAGTCATGTGATATTGGTCATCAAAAGTCATCCAAGGTTTAACGTTGTCAGCAACATCTGAATACACAGCAGGGTCAAATTGGTCACTTACTGTAGGTGTTCCCTCAAGTCCAGTTACTGGTATAATTTTAACAGATTTTCCTTTACGGTTTATTGTAAAAAGTCCATCTTTCTCATCTGGAGAAGATAAACTATGCAGTAACCACGAAATTTCTACTGCTTTATCTGCTACAATTTCATCTACTACTGTAATTTTTCCGTCATTATCCATAGAAATTTCACGAGTGTACTCTTTTAGCATAGGATATGCGTTTATTAAATCCATTTTTGCATTATAAGTTCCGTCTTCGTTTTCTGTACAATGCAGAATTTTACCAGTAGATGTATAACTATGCGATTCTTGTCCTACGCCATCTACTAAAATACAGTTATGTGCTTTAGTTTGATTTGTCCACTCACGGTGGTGGGCTGTTCCAAATTCATACCCAAAATATCCAGATGGTGTAATCAAAGTAGTTCCATCGCAAATAATCGCAATATTCCCTTGGTCTGCGTGTTGATGGCTAACGCTACCATATTTACTAGCACGAGCAAGCAAGGCAATATCATTATCCGGCTTGTGTATGTTCGTATGATGGCTCATAACTCCCGCTGTTTTAAAGTGATATGTATTTGTAGCTTCGCCTGTTAAATGTACTTTTGGTGGCGAACCTGCGTCGATAAATATATCAAGCAAATGCAGTTTAAATATTTCTGGAAGTGCAACTTGCTTTTCCCAATCACGAGCAAGGTCTGGACCAAATCTTTGTGCATATAATCTATATGGATTTTGTGCAAAAAATCCGTTCCACTCAAGGTCTTCACTAGTACACCAATAACCGTCTCCAAATGGGTGATTTTCCCAGCCTACAGGAGCAAAGTGCATAAAGAAATGTATTACACGTTGATAAAACGGTCTATCAAGAAAACGATAACCCGACAAACGCTCTACAGCCATAAAGAATGGTAAATACCACTTTGTATATGTAGAACCATAGAAAACGCTCTCTGCCCAGCCACCATCTTGACCACCATAATAAGGAAAAAACGAACCGTAAATATCAATTGATAATTGTAGCCATTCTTCTAGTTCTTCATCTGTCGCTACAGAGCTACCTTTTAAAATCATAGCCATTTCGCCTAAATATGCAGGAACTCTACCCGAGTGTGATTTACCAGGATTTTGCACAAAATTGTACATAAGTAAATTATTTTTACATTGCATACCATATTGGTAAATAGTTTGTTCTACATAAACACGTTCTTGCACGCTTAAAATATCCCACAAAAGGTCATATACAGAAGATAGACATCGTGAATTACTAAGCCCTATTTCATCTCTCCAAGGTCCATTTATAGAACATGGTCCAGATGGATTCCAATTACAAATTTCAAGAAGCATTGTTTTTGCATGCTCTCCTGCGTCTTTATCCCCTAAAATAGCATGCCCTAAAGCACAAGCTACAAGGTTTCTGTCGCAGTAATTTCTATAACTACCAAAAAAAGCACGGTAGTCTATCTCGTCATCTATATGAGCTGGCATATGAAAACGAGGTGACTCAGGTATGCCCTCTTCTATAGCAAGCTTTATGTTTCTTTTTAAAACTTCTAGTTCGCCTGCTTTGTTTGCTTTAATTTTTGCTATATCTTCTTTAAAGAATAAATGACGTGGGTGTACATCAGCAGGGATTTTCTCGAAAATATCATGTGCTGTAGGGCGAATAAATTCAACTGTTTTTTCAGCAACTGTAAAGTCAACCCAGCCCATTTCGTCGCCTTCTATAAATAAATTCCAAGAATAATTGCCACCTACTAAGTTTTTATCTGCTATAGCAAAACATTTATCAGTTTTTGTTTCAAAAACAATATCCCCTTTGCTATCTTTAACTTTTAGCGTATAAATTTCTGGTGTGTCTTCTGTTTTCCAACAAAAATATACAGGATTTTCATCTACTCTATCCCCAACCTCTGGAAAACGGAATAATTGTGCGTTTTTTGAATTTGGTTTACTTGCGTTCATTTATTTACCCTCCCATACTTGTTCGCCTGTTTCTTTATCTATGTATCCTACTTGTCTTGCAGGAGTCCCTGCCATAATAGCATAATCTTTTGTGTTTTTTGTTACAACTGCGTTTGCACAAATTAAATTGCATTTACCAATTGTAACACCAGCAGTTACTGTAACGCCACTCGCAATCCATGTTCCATTACCTATCAAAATATCGTCTACTCTGTTAGGGTCTGTGTTCGTTCTTGCACTAAACCACTGAGTTTCTGGGTCGAATTTATGGTGTCCTGCCGTGATAGAGCAGTATGGTCCTATCCATACATTGTCTTCTATTCTTACAATGCCATTCACATAGCTATAAAGACCTATAAAACAATTTGTGCCTATATATTCAGGTTTAACACGTACGCTTGCACCAGGAGCAATTTGAACACTCCTACCCCCAAAACCTAAAATATCAGCACGCTTGTAGTTGTCATCTCTATTATTTGCAGAGTTTATGTACCTTGTAAATAATTTCATAAAAAAATTGTAAAACATATTTTTCCCCTCCTTAAAAATTACTTAAGGCAACTCCTTATAACTATAATAGTTAAATTTTTCAGAGGTGTTCCCTTAATATATTTATACCATATTACGTCAAATTAAACAATACTTTTTGAGCAAAAAAGAAAAAAATATTAAATTTATACAATTTACTTTTTTATAATTAATTGTTATAATCTATTTATATACTTACTGAAAGGTTTTCTATGAAAAATAATTTACTCAAAAACTATATAACAGCAGTTTTAACAGCTTTTTGCTCGTTATCTCCGTTTTTTACATGGCTTGCAATCGAACCTACTATAGTTAAAAACATAAATAGTGTTGGTTATTTTGCGTCTGATGCTTTGAATTTTTCTAGCCTTTTCTATTCGTTTTCTAGTGTTTTTAGCGAAATTTTTAGTAAAATGAGCATAGGCGATGGCAAATTTAACGTTTTTGAAATAAAAACTATGCTAAGTGAATTATCAAATGCACTTGCTTATACTTCTATTGTTTTCAAAAGTGTATCCGAAACAGTAGCCGAACTTAACGCTTTCACTTCTTATATTGCGATTTTTGTAGCTATTGTTTTCATCGGTGGTGGTATCGCTACATTTTATGCCTTTTTAGGCAAAAAATTCGTTTTTCCTATACTACCTGTAGTATTATCTGTATGTGCAGTTTTTTGCTTTGTTTTTGTAACGAAAGTAAACGCAGAATTAGAATTTACACTTTTTGTTACAAGCAATTTTAGCAATTTTGTAGTTATTTTATC
Source organism: Clostridia bacterium (assembly GCA_044426355.1). Lineage (GTDB taxonomy): Bacteria > Bacillota > Clostridia > Oscillospirales > Butyricicoccaceae > CAYJLC01. The sequence goes on from JAWXUO010000006.1 coordinate 17,873, forward strand.
ATGGGTTTTGTTTTTTATAGGTTTGTCTAATCCTAAAACTTCACCAATAAATTCGCCTGTGCCAAAAGCTCCACCACCTGTTAATAATCCTATAAAACCTATTTCAAAACAGAACACTGCGAATTTTTGCAAAAAATGTGGCAACAAACTTAATCCTACATCAAAATTTTGCTCAAAATGTGGTAATAAACTATAATTTTCAAAAGAAGCCAATTTGGTTTCTTTTTTTATATTTTAAAAAACTACTAAAACTAACTTTTACTTGCATTTAATACACAAAACATTCTATGTTTTCGCCTTTCTTTTATTTCGATTTTATAAATATTTTTTGTTGATTTTATGAACTAAACATGATATAATTAAACTATATGATTTTTTATGTACAAAATACAACACAACCCATAAAATAGGAGGAAAATATGAAAATAGGAATAGACTTAGGCACAACTTTTTCTGCTGTAGCTTACATAAACAAAAATGGTGACCCAGAAATTATCCCAAACCGTGATGGTGGTAGAACAACACCTTCAGTTATTTTATTCGAAGAAGACGGTCCTGTTGTTGGAGAAACTGCAAAACGTGACTCTGTTTTAGACCCACTAAATACCGTTCAATTTGTAAAGCGTAGTATTGGTTCAACTGGTTTTGACCACGAAGCACCTTGGGGCGACGTTTTTTCTGCCGAAGAATTATCAGCTATGATTTTAAAAAGGTTAAAAGACGATGCCGAAGATTTTTTAGGCGAACCTGTTACACACGCTGTTATAACTGTTCCTGCATATTTTGACGACGCACAAAGAACATCAACAATCGACGCTGGTAAAATCGCAGGGCTTTCTGTTTTAAAAATTATAAATGAGCCTACTTCTGCAGCTCTAGCTTATGCTACCAATAAATCTTCTGAAAACGAAAAAATTATGGTCTATGACCTTGGTGGTGGTACTTTCGACGTAACTCTTATGGATATAAGTGATAATGATATTCAAGTTTTAGCTACAGGTGGAGATAAAAACCTTGGTGGTTTCGACTTTGATAATAAAATTATAACTTACGCTCTTGACCTTTTTGAGGCAGAGCATGATATTTGTATTTTTGATAACGAAGAAGCTTATCAAGATTTAAGAGAAAGAGCTGAGCAATGTAAAAAAGCACTTTCTAACAAATCGAAAACTTCAATGAAAATTGCTTGTGATGGCAAAAAAATGCAAATTGATGTATCTCAAGAGCAATTCCACGAAATGATAGAACCAGAAATCGACAGAACTATCATGATTATGGAAGAAGTTTTAGAAGATGCAAATTTAACTTGGAACGACTTATCAAAAGTTATTTTAGTTGGTGGTTCTACAAGAATAAAAATGGTATCTACTGAAATCGAAAAACATGTACCAGCTGATAAAATCTCAAAAGAAGTGAATCCAGATGAAGCTGTCGCTTTAGGAGCTGCTATTCAAGCAGGGCTTATAGACGAAAACGGTCCTATAGAAACTGGCTCTAATATCAACGTTCAAGATGTAAACTCTCATAGCATCGGTTTAGTTTGTTGGAACTCTGCCGAAGAAAGAGAGTATAATCTTATTTTAATAAAAAGAAATACGCCTATTCCTTGTAGCTATAGAGATACTTTTACTACAACATCAGAAACTAAAATCAACCTTGATATATCCGAAGGCGAAGACGAAGACCTAAACTATGTTAAAATTATCGGTTCTGCTAGTGCTACTTTCTCTCCTCCAAAACCAATAGGTTCTCCTGTTACAATAGATATAAAATATGATGTAAACGGCATTATAAACATAGTTATGCTAGACGAAGAAACAGACGAAGTTATTTGTACTCTTGATATCAAAAGAGAATCTAATTTAGGCGAAACAGAAATAGATATTAAACGTAAAAGACTAGAAAAAATCAACATAGGCTAATCTATTTTAAAAATAATGGGGGAAAAAATGGATACAACTAATTATTATGAACAACTAGAATTAAATCCAAATTCTAGTATAGACGAAATAAAAGAACAACTAAAAAAAGCAAAAAGACTTTGGAACAATAGAAAAAACGCTCCTACTATGGACGCTCGCCAAGAGGCAGAAAGAAAAGTTGAACTTATTCAGCTTGCCGAAAAAGTTTTTGTAGATGCAAATGCGAAAGCTCAATACGATAAAACACTAGCACCAAAAACTAACAACAATGTTAACCAAAATAATAATCAACAAAACTTCAACCAAAACAATAATCAGCAAAACTTTAACCAAAACAATAATCAACAAAACTTTAACCAAAACAATAACCAGCAAAACTTTAACCAAAATAATAATCAGCAAAATTTTAACCAAAATGGCAATCAAAATATAGAGCAAATGCGTAATGCTTTACAAGGTATGATGAACACAAACCAATATGAAAAAGCTATACAAATGGGTAATAGTATTTTAGAAATAGAGCCTAATAATGAAATTATTTTAGCTAAACTTGCGATTTGTTACAACAATGTTGGTAAAGCTCAAAATAATGATAATTACAAAAATACTGCGATAAAACTTTCTGAGCGTGCTGTATCACTAAACCCTACTGTTTTAAACCTTGTAAATACTAGTTTGTATTGCAGACAGGCAGGAGTGCCAAACCGTGCAGAGCCATTTTTGGCAAGAGCTGAAAAGCTAGACCCTAATGCTACAAACGTAAGACGTGAACGAGTATATCTTGCAAATGCAAATCGTGATTTTGACCAATCTATTAAATATGCAACTTTATTAGTAGACGAAAATCCTCAAGATGAAAATTTTAAATCTTTGCTTGCAGATGCATATGTAGACAAAGCATATTCTGAATGTATTTATGTTCCTGCAGATAAATTATACTACATAGTAAATGAAACTGCGTTAAATGCTGTTATTTCGTATTCGAATAAAGCATTACAAGTATATCCTAATTTTGAAAGAGCAACAAATTCACTTGAGTGGGCAAAACGACAAAGCAAAAAAGTTTTAAACAAAGACGCTCTTTGGCTTTTAGTAGTACCTTTTGCTCTATTATCAGCTTCGTGGTCTGGGATAGACCAAATATTTTCACTTATCCTTGGTTTCATAATAGTTGCTAAATGCTACCAACCAAAATGGTACGCAACACGAGTATACCACGGTTATTCTAAATTATGGATAGATATAACTTTCGGTGCAAAAAATACAGTCGCAAAAGTTATTATAAGTATTATAGTATTTTCAATACTTACTTCGATAAGTGCTGTATTACAGTCGATTAGTGCTTTACTTTTCATGGTTTTTCCTTTAGTATTATGCTTCTTAATATCAAAATATAAAAAAAACCAGTCAATCTAATAAATAATTACACATAAAGGTGGGTAAAATGGATAAAAAAGACGAAATGCTAGATTTTATCAACGACCTCTACTTACAGGGTTCGTATGATAAATGTGCTTCTGAGTGCAAAAAATTCATGATGCGTTTTCCAAATGCACCAGAAACTCCAGAAGTTAGAAAGCTTGCTCAGCAACTTAGCAAAGGTAATACTCAATATAAATTTAACGTAGAAAAAGCACGTGCAACTTCTACAACTCCTCCAAAAATAACTCCAAAAGAGAAAAAAGTTGGGGAGATGAGCGAAGAAGAACGTCAAGCAAAACTACAACAAGAACTAAATAAGCTACAAGAACTTATAGGTCTTAGCTCTGTTAAAAACGAAGTTTTAAGTATTGTAAGTACGCTTGAATACGAAAGAAAAAGACAAGCAACACTTGGAAAAAGCGACGAACCTACCGAAAAACAAAGCTTTCATATGATGTTTTCTGGAAATCCTGGAACTGGTAAAACGACTGTTGCACGTATTTTAGGAAATATTTTTCACCTTGCAGGTGTTATCGAAAAACCAGATGTTGTCGAAGTTGACAGAAGTGGACTTGTAGGAGAATTTATCGGCTCAACTGCTGTTAAAACAGGTAAAGTTATAAAAGAAGCTATGGGTGGAGTTTTATTTGTTGACGAAGCTTATGCTTTAGCATCTGGTGGCGAAACAGACTTTGGCCGTGAGGCTATAGATGCTTTAATCAAGGCTATGGAAGATAATCGTGATAATTTTATCGTTATCCTTGCAGGATATAAAGACGAAATGCGTGATTTAATGAAACTAAATCCTGGTCTTAGCAGTAGAATTAGCATACAAGTAAACTTTGACGATTATAACGATGAAGAACTTGTAGACATCGCAACTTTTATGCTAGATAAACAAGATTATAATTTAACAGATGACTCAAAACGTGCTTTTATCGAAGTTATTAATAACGAAAGAGTTGATGAGCATTTTGGTAACGCTCGTACTGTTCGTAATATTATAGAAAAAGCAATTCGTAAAAAAGCTGTAGACCTTGGTGGCCGTGAGGCTTCTAAAGAAGAGTACGAACTTTTAACTCCAGAAGATTTTGGTGTTGATGTATCTCTTACAACTGAGCAAAAAGTTGAAAAACTACTTACAGAACTAAACGCAATGACAGGGCTTGCAAGCGTTAAAGAAGAAATCGAAAATATCCTTGCTTTCGTGAGCCTTCAAGAACGTTTAAAGAAAAACGATAATTCTATCGAAGCTCCAACGCTACATATGGTGTTTAAAGGAAATCCAGGTACTGGTAAAACCACTATGGCTCGCTATGTAGGACAAATTTTAAAAGAAATGGGTGCTTTGAAAAAAGGTCATATCGTTGAAGTTGCTCGTGAAGATTTAGTAGGCTCATACGTTGGTCAAACTGCCCCTAAAACAAAAGATAAAATAAAAGAGGCATATGGTGGGATTTTATTTGTCGATGAGGCATATTCTTTAGCTAGTGGATATCAAAACGACTTTGGTCATGAGGCAATCGCTACTTTAATCAAAGAAATGGAAGATAACCGTGATAAACTTTTAGTAATTCTTGCAGGCTATACAAACGAAATGGACCAACTGCTTGACTTAAACCCTGGTATTAGAAGTAGAATTAAATCTGAAGTTATTTTTGAAGATTATAATTCAGAAGAACTTTTAGAAATTTTTAAATACCAAGCTAAAAAAGGCAAATACACAGTACTGCCAGACGCTTTAGAAAAAGTTGCTAAAATTTTCGATTACGAATGTGCACATAAGGATAAAAACTTCGGTAACGGTCGTCTTGCTAGAAATGTTTTAGAACAAATTACAATAAATTTATCTAAACGCATTATGAAAAACAGCCAAATTCCAGATAGCGAACTTATGACAATTATCGCTGATGATGTTTATGTAAAATAAAATAAAAGCTGTAGCTTATGAGAAATTCACGAGCTACAGCTTGTTTTTTTATTCTAATTTTGATGAACCTGTGTATAAACTATGATATTTGCCTTCTTTTGCTAATAATTCTTCGTGTGTTCCTTGTTCTAAAATTCTTCCTGCTTCTAAAACAATTATCATATTAGAATTTCTAACAGTCGATAAACGGTGTGCTATAACAAAGGTTGTTCTGCTAGCCATCAAACGTTGAAGTGCTATTTCTATCTGTCTTTCCGTTCGTGTATCTACAGAAGATGTTGCCTCATCTAGTACCAAAATCGGTGCTTTAGAAATTGCAGCACGAGCAATATTTAGTAGCTGACGTTGCCCACCACTAAGGCTACTACCATCTCCAGATAAAACTGTATCATATCCATGCTCTAATTTTCTTATAAAGCTATCGGCATTCGCAGTTTTAGCAGCTTCTATAACCTCTTCGTCAGTTGCATCTAGTCTACCATATCGAATATTTTCCATAATAGTTCCAGTGAATAAATGCGTATCTTGCAGTACCATTGCGATATTTTCACGCAAGAAATTACGCTCTAAATCACGAATATCCACACCATCTAGCGTGATAGAACCATCTGCAATTTCATAAAAACGATTTAAAACATTCGTTATCGTTGTTTTTCCTGCTCCTGTTGAGCCAACAAAAGCAATTTTTTGCGTAGCTTTTGCAGTTAGCGATAATTCGTGTAAAATAGTTTGACCCTTTATGTATTCAAATTTAACCTTATCAAATTTAATCTCGCCCACTATTTTGTCTAAAACTTTAGCGTCTTTTGTGTCCTCAGGCTCTGGTTCTTCGTTCATTACAGCAAAAACACGCTCTGCCCCTGCAAGTGCCGAAAACACTGTATTTATCTGCATAAATATATCATTTACTGGTCTTGCAAAACTTTTTGAATAGCCTAAAAATATAGTAAAACCACCTGCGTCAAATGTGCCATTAACGCACATTATTGCACCTGCACAGTTTGTTATAACATACCCTGTTTGTGCTAGCGAACCCATGATAGGTCCCATAGTTCCACTCAAAAACTGTGCACGAAAAGAATCATCTCGGTGTACTTTGTTGTATTCTTTAAAAGAATCTATAGTTTCTTCTTCGTGATTAAAAACCTTGATAACTTTTTGTCCTGTAATTCTTTCTTCGATATATCCGTTTAATTGCCCTAAGCTTTGTTGTTGTGATTTATAAAAAACCATCGAACGCTTAGAAATTTGCTTTGTAATAATAGCAAACAAAGGTGTAACTGTAAGCGTTATTAAAGCTAGTTTCCAATTTGTATAAAACATGATACACACAGTCATAATAAGCGTCACAATACCCGATAGCAAGCTTACAAAAGTTGTAGACAACATTTGATTGATAACATCGACATCGTTTGTGAATTTACTCATTAAATCACCATTTTTGTTTCTATCATAAAAACTAAGTGGTAATTTTTCCATCGCAATATATAAATCCGAACGAATTTTTGCAAGCGAATTTTGTGCTACTCCTAGCATTATTCTCTGTTGTAAATATTGGCTGATTACTGCAATAAAATAAATCACAAACATTACAAATATACTTTGCATTAAATCTTTTGTGCTTATATTATCGAGCAAACCATTTATAATTGGGCGAATTTGATACGTTGCAAGACTTGTGAAAATACTGTTTATCAACACAAAAAACATTGCAACTATTAAAGAAATTTTATGTTGTGCAAGATATTTCCAAAGTCTTTTTAGCGTTTCCTTGCTATTTTTGGGTTTAATTTTTTCTCGAACCATTCCAGGTCCACCAGGACCTCTCATTGGAGGCATGTTTGAAAAGTCTTTTTTATTTTCCATTTTAATTTACCTCCGTTGCTTTCCCGTTGTCAGCTTGAGAACGATAAATTTCTTGATAAACTTGAGAATTTTCAAGAAGTTCTTCGTGTGTTCCTATAGCTGAAATTTCACCATCATCTAAAACAACTACCATATCGGCTGTTTCTACCGAGCTTATTCGTTGAGCTATTATTATTTTCGTCATTTCGCTTAAATCATCTGATAAATGCGAGCGAATTTTTCTCTCCGTTGCAGTATCTACAGCAGATGTAGCATCATCTAATATTAGGATTTTACATTTTTTCATAAGGGCTCTCGCTATACAAAGTCTTTGTTTTTGACCCCCAGAAAAATTAAGCCCACCTTGGTCTACTACCGAATTATATTGCTCTGGTGCTTCTTCTATAAATCCACGAGATGCAGAATAATCTGCAATTTTAACCATTTCTTCGTCAGTCGCTTCGCTATTTCCCCACAGTAAATTTTCTTTTACAGTTCCTGAGAAAAGCAGATTTTGTTGTAGCACCATACCCACGCCTTCACGTAGATTTTTCAAAGAATAATCTTTAACATCTATGCCATCTACTAAAATTCGACCAGAATTTACATCATACAACCTAGAAATCAAATGAACTAAGCTCGTTTTACCACTACCTGTAGAACCAACTACCCCTACTGTTTGCCCAGATTTTATCGTTAAATTTATATTCGTTAGCACATTTGCCTCAGATTTTTCAAAATATTTGAAATTTACATTTTCAAAAACAACATCACCAGATAAAACTTTTTTCTCTGGATTTTTCGCAAGCAAATCAGATATATCTATAGTTTCATCTAAAACTTCTGATAAACGTCTAATAGATACCAAAGAACGTGAACTTTGCATAAATACATTCGCTAGCATGTTAACAGACATCAAAATTTGTGTTAAATAGGTAATCATCGTGCTAATATCACCAATTTGAATATCTCCTCTATTTAATACCTTGCTACCAAACCACAAAATAGCTAGAGTTGCCATATTTACACACAAAGTCATAATCGGAGTTTGTAGCATATTTATGCGATAAGCACGAAGTCCAGTATCTCTCAAATCCTCGTTTACGTTTTGAAATTTCACTTCTTGGTATTTTTCTCGTGTAAAAGCTTTTATAACACGTATATTTACAAGCCCTTCTTGAACCGTTATGTTTAGTGCATCAACTTTTGTTTGCAAAAGTGCAAATTTTGGATATGCAAAATGTAGTATTATCCAAATAATAACAACTAAAATCGGTGTAAGTACAAAAAATATTCTTGCAAGTTCTGCGTTAATTTGATATGCCATAATCATAGAACCTATGAGCATACCAGGCGAACGAAACATCATTCTAAGTGCCATTATAACCACTTGACCCACTTGAGTTATATCATTTGTAAGCCTTGTAACTAGCGACCCTGTGCTAAATTTATCTATATTTTGAAAAGAAAATGCTTGAACTTTTGTAAAAATTTCTTCTCGCAAATCATGACAAAAATTCGACGACGCTTTCGTCGCACAATACGATGCTCCACACCCAGAAATCACGGCTAAAATCAGCGTTCCTACCATTTGTGCAGTTGTTGCATATATAACAGCTTTGTCCCCTGTCATAACGCCTTCGTTTATAATTCTTGCCGAGAGTGTTGGAATCCAAACATCGCAATACACCTCTAAAATCATTAGAAGTGGCGACCCTAAAAAGAAAAACCAATATGGTTTTATATGCTTAAAATATCTTTTCATACATCTACCTTTCTTTACCTAATTTATTTTCAACTTTTTCTAGCAAGAAAAATAAATCTTCTTTTTCGTCCTCACTAAATTCTACAAAAACTTTTTGTGCAAGTTCTATCATTGTCTTTTCAGCTTCTTTTGCTCTTTCTTCACCATAAATAGTTAAATTAATGATATTTTCATTATTAAACTCACCAGACTGACGTTTTATATAGTCTTTTTCTTCAAGTTTTTTCATAAGCTCTGAAATCGCCTGTCCAGACACTTCCATTTTTTTTGCTATTGCTCGCTGGTTCATTCTACCTTCTTTTAACAATAAACGTAGTGTATTTTCAGCCATCGGCGATAATCTCGGCTGATTTTTTTCTCGTGAATTATGTTCACGGTGAATTGTTCCTGCTACATAAAGCAATTTCATAAGTAAAACTTCTTTATCCAATTTTCCTCCTTAAATCTCCAGTATCAACCACTTGATACTACTATATCACATACAAAAATCGGTGTCAAGTATATGATACCATATTTTTCAGATATTTTTTTCGTTAATTTGTTCAAAAATTATGTAGTAATACTTTCGTCTTGTAAGTAATTTTTGTGCGACGTTACGTAAAATTCGCAAAAAAGTTTATGGTTTCGGTGTGAGCCGTTAGCCTAGAGGCGTTGCCTTAATTCTAAAAATTAATTTTCATATCACTTGTATTTATATTCTAAAAAATGTATAATATAGATAATATTAATCAAGAAAATTTTCGGAGGAACAAATTCATGGTAGACGGTTTTTTAAAAGTTGCAAGTGCAACCACTGCTGTACAAGTTGCAAACTGCTCATATAATGGTGAAAATATAATAAATTTTGCGAAAGAAGCTTCAAAAAATGGTGCAAAACTTGTTGTTTTTCCTGAACTTTGTATAACTGCATACACTTGTTCAGATTTATTCTTGCAAAAAAAATTACTAGATACAGCAACAAATACTTTAATTCATATTTTAAACGAAACTAAAAACCTAGATATAGTAATCTGCGTAGGTCTTCCTATTTCTGTAGGTAGTGACCTTTATAATTGTTGTGCAGTTTTGCTAAAAGGCGAAGTTTTAGGCTTTGTTCCAAAACAACATATACCAAATTACTCAGAATTTTACGAGGCTCGACATTTTTCTCGTGGAAAAAAAGTTCAATACATTAATTTTAACGAAAAAAACGTTCCTTTAGGCACAAATTTACTTTTTTCGTGTAAAAACATGCCATCTTTTGTGCTTGGTGTAGAAATTTGCGAAGACGTATGGGTTACAATTCCTCCATCTTGCAAACTTTCACTTTTAGGAGCTACTGTAATCGCTAATTTATCAGCGTCAGATGAAATTGCACAAAAATCTGAATATAGAAAATCACTTATATCGTCGCAATCTGCGAAAACCATTTCAGCGTATATTTATACAGACGCAGGAACTGGCGAAAGTTCGACGGATATGGTATATGCAGGGCATAATCTCATCTGCGAAAATGGAACTTTACTTGCCCAAAGCAACCTTTTTGACACCGATATTATCTATGCCGACGTTGATTTAGACAGGATTTTGCACGAACGCAGACGTACAACCACCTTTGAGAGCATAGATGAGGAAATTGTCAAAATAGAATTTTCGCTAGACTATGAATGTACTAAAATTGATAGAAAATTTTCTAGAACACCTTTCATTCCTAGCTCAAAAGACGAACTAGAGCATAGATGTGAGGAAATTTTAACATTACAAGCTCATGGACTTGCGACAAGAATTAAACACACTAAGGCAAAAACTGCCGTAATCGGTTTGTCGGGTGGGTTAGACTCTGCCTTAGCTTTGGTTGTAACTGCGAAAGCATATGAAATTTTAAAACTTGATAGTAAAGATATTTTAGCTGTAACTATGCCTTGTTTTGGCACGACAACACGCACAAAAGATAATGCAATTATGCTTTCAAAAGCATATTCTACATCATTTTTAGACATAAATATAAAAGAAAGTGTCAATCAGCATTTTAAAGATATTGGTCATGACGGAGAAACTTTAGATGTTACTTTTGAAAATGTTCAAGCACGTATGCGTACCCAAATTTTAATGAACCTTGCAAACAAACACAACGGTTTAGTTATCGGTACTGGCGATTTATCTGAGCTTGCTCTTGGTTTTGCAACTTATAATGGCGACCACATGTCTATGTATGCTGTAAATGCCTCTGTTCCAAAAACTTTAGTTCGCTATTTAATTGCGTATGAGGCACAAAAAAACGAAAATCTGCAAGCTGTTTTAAATGATGTTTTAGATACGCCTGTTAGTCCTGAATTACTTCCTCCAAAAGATGGAGAAATCTCGCAAAAAACAGAAGAACTCGTAGGTCCATATGAATTACACGACTTTTTCTTATATTATTTAGTGCGTTTTGGCTATAGTCCACGCAAAATTTACAGACTTGCAAAGCTTTCTTTTAGCAACACTTATGATAATGATACTATCAAAAAATGGCTCGTTATGTTTGTTAGACGATTTTTTATGCAACAATTTAAACGCTCGTGTCTGCCAGATGGTCCAAAAGTAGGTTCTGTAACTTTATCACCTCGTGGCGATTTTAGAATGCCGAGCGATGCTTGTGCGAATTTATGGCTTGAAGAAGTCGAAAATCTTTAATTTTAGGTGTTTTTATGCATAAATCACAAGAATTATTAGAAAAAAATGAATTTCGAGCAAACGCTAAGAAAATTCGACAAAATGTTATAAATCCTTTAGATAAGTCTAAAAGTATATTAAATTCACTTATAAACTTGCCTGAATTTCAAAATGCAAACACTGTATTTTCGTATATGAGTATTAACACAGAAGTTTGCACAAAAGCGATAAATTCGTATATTTTAGATAAAAAAAAGACCCTAGCATTACCTAAAGTCTTAAATAAATCTATGGAATTTTTTCAAGTTACAAACATAGAAAATGATGTTTGCAAAGGTTTTTTTAATATACTAGAGCCAAAGGAAAATCTGCAAAAAACTAAAAATTTCGATGTAATTTTAGTGCCAGCTGTAGCTTTTTCTAAAATAGGGCATAGAATTGGCTATGGTGCTGGTTTTTATGACAGATATTTAAGCGATAAAAATGGAATTTTCATCGGAATTGCCTTTGATGAGCAAATTTTCAAATCTATTCCAATAGATGAATTTGATATTAAAATGGATATTTTAGTAACTCCTACACAAATTTTACGAAACGGTTTCCCTGAGCATTATTAATGCCTTTTTTTCCACTCTTGACACCTGAACTTGCGAAATATTCATAATTTTTGATATTTTATCTTGCGTAAGTCCCTTAAAAAAGCGTAAATATATAACTTCTGCCTCTCTAGGTGGAAGTTTTTTTATAGCCTCTTTGATAGTTACACTAAGTGCAATATCGTCCTCAATACCATCATTTCCGAGTGTAGTTTCAAGGGTCAAACCATCTGCCGTAACCTCTCTTTGCAACGAATCCGTAGGTGTCATCGCTGTTTCACAAGTTGCAATTTCTAGTATATCAAAACCTGTATATTCCGAAATTTCCGAGATATGTGGTTCTCTTCCGAGTTGTTTTTCTAAATGTTCTCTTGCACGAAACACCTTATAGGACATATCTTTGATACTCCTGCTCACTTTTATCATACCATCATCACGAATAAATCTGCGAATTTCTCCCGAAATTTTTGGCACTGCATAGGTAGAAAATTGCGTTCCATAGTTTATGTCAAAACCTTGTATCGCCTTTAAAAATCCAAGCGAACCTAATTGGTATAAGTCGTCAGCTTCAATTCCTCTGCCGATATATCTACGAACAATGCTCCAAATAAGTCCGTTATTTTCTAAAATAAGCGTTTGTGATGCATTTTTATCGCCTTTTTGTGCTTTTTCTATTAGAGAAATTGTTGTTGACATTTATTTTCCTCCTGTGCATCTTGGTGAAATTTTTTTCATAAGTGTTACCGTAGTTCCACTTTGCGATGATTTTATCGACAGCTTGTCCATAAAACTATCCATAATAGTAAATCCCATTCCAGAACGCTCGTCACCCCCAGTTGTAAACATAGGAGTGCAAGCTTTTTCTATATCATTTATACCAATTCCCTTGTCTTTTATCGTAATTTCGATAGAATTATCCGAAAAAATCTTAGCATTTATTGTTATGTATCCTATATTTTCTGGGTATGCGTGTACCGTGCTGTTTGTAACAGCTTCCGAAACTGCTGTTTTTATATCGTTTATTTCATCTAAATTCGGGTCAAGTTGCGTTGCAAAAATCGCTACAGATTGCCTTGCAAAAGCTTCATTTACAGACCTACTTTCAAACTTCATGCTCATAGAATTTATAATATTTTTCATATTTTCTCCTTATGCAAATTTCACAAATTTTAAAATTCCAGTTGTGCTAAACACTTTCATCGCCATAGACGGTGTATTTCTTACAGTAAAATCTCTCGAATCCTTAGTATTTTTAAAAATTTTCATAATAACTGCAATCCCCGAACTATCCATAAAAGTCAGCTGTGATAAATCTAACACCACATCTTCGTGTTTGTATATCGCAAGAATAGCCTCAGCTTCATGCATAATTTCTTTAGCCTCAAAGTTTCCAAGTTCCCCACTTAAATAAATTACTATATTTTCTTTTTCTTTTTTAAAGTCAATTTTCATATTTGCCTCCTTAATTTTGATATACTTATTATAATACACATGTGTGTGTTTTTCTTGTAGAAAAAAGTCGAAAGGAAAAATTTTTATTTTTTACATTTTTTAGACAAAAAAATACGTAGTAAATTTTTACTACGTTTCTTTTAAATTTTCTGCAAGAAATAGCGAGCCACATATCAAAATAACATCACTTTTTTCTTTTTTTGCAATATTAAATGCAGTTTTTGCATCTTCTATGACATCGGATTTACATTTTGAAAACTTAGAAATTTCTAAAGGATTTTCACTTCTTGGGTTGTTTAATCTAACAAAATATGCATTTTCGCAATGTTTCGTTATAATTTCAACGCATTTTGATGCATTTTTTTCTTGAACCATACCCATAATCAGCGTTATTTTTCTATCTTTCAAGATATTTTTGACAGACTGCTCTAAAGCTAAAATTCCGTCCATATTATGTGCACCATCGTATATTACAAGAGGATTTTCGCTGATTATTTCCATTCTTCCACTAAATTTCGTGTTAGAAAGTCCATAATATACGTCCTCATAGCTAATATTTCCTATTTGCATACAAATTTCGATTACCATAAGTGCATTATATATTTGATGTTCGCCCATAAGCGAAATTTTGTAATTTTCACCTTTATAAGTTATCTCACTGCCATAAATATCGCATTTTTTTATAGAAAGTTCATCTATTTTAGGAAAAATAACATTATATTTATTCAAAACAGCAATAACTTCCTCATCTTGCTTAGGATAAGACACACAAACAGAATTTTTTATAATCTTACATTTAGTCGTTGCAATATCAGTTAAATTATCGCCTAAAATCCTAGTATGGTCTAGCGAAATTTTCGTTACAACCGACACTTTTGGACTTTTTACAACGTTTGTCGCATCAAATTCACCACCAAGCCCTGCCTCAAGACACACAATATCACAATTTGCGTCATTATAATATAAAAAAGCAATCACTGTGATAAATTCAAACTCCGATAAGGACATATTGTCCAAATTTTTGAGTGTTTTTATGATTTCATTCGCATAAAAAACTATTTTTTCAGGTGTAATTTCTACCCCATCTACGCTGATTCTTTCGCCAAATTTATAGACATAAGGCGAGATAAATTTCCCGACTTTTAGTCCTGATTTTTGCAAAATATTTGCAGTCATAGAAGTAGTACTCCCCTTGCCGTTTGTGCCGACAAGGTGTACTACATCATAATTATTTTGAGGGTTTGACAAGGATTTTAACACTTTCGCAACTCTTCCCAAACCTTTTTTTTGTGCAAAATTATCGCATTGTCTTATATATTCCAAAGCCTCTTCGTAAGTCATATTAATTACCTATTGAAGCGATACTTGCTTTTAATTTTTCTACAAGATTTGCGTATTTTTCACGTTTTTCTTCTTCGCCTTTGATTACATTTTCTGGTGCTTTTGCAACAAAACCTTGATTTGAAAGTTTTTTGTCTACACGGTTATATTCTTCTTCAGCTTTTTTAAGTTCAGCTTGCAAACGTTCTTTTTCTTTTTCAAAATTGATAAGCTCGCTCATTGGAATAAACACATCGCCAATATTTGTAACGATATTTACCATAGATGCAAAACCATCTGGAGCGTCACTACAAAGCTCAAATTCGCTTGCATATGATAATTTTGCAACAAATTCGCTCGAAAACAGTTCACGTTGCTCAGTTTTTACATAAACTTTAGCTTTTTTAGACGGTGGAACATTCATTTCTGCACGGCGATTTCTAATTGCACGAATAAGCTCCATAAGTTGTTCCATATTCGCTTTATCTGTAGCAAATTCAAAATTTTCGTTATATTCGCACCATTTTGAAATCATAATGCTTTCTTCTGTTGTTGGAAGTGCTTGATAAATAGTTTCCGTGATAAATGGCATAAATGGGTGCAAAAGTTTCATCGCATTTGCTAAAACATAGCATAAAATATTCTGTACATTGTTGTTATCTACAGTATTTTCTTTGTTTTGCAGGCGTGGTTTTACAACCTCGATATACCAATCGCAAAAATCGTCCCAAATAAAATCGTAGATTTTTGACGCAGATACCCCAAGTTCATATTTATCAATATTTGTAGTAACTTCTAAAATCAGCGTATTTAACTTAGATAAAATCCATTTATCCTCAATTTTAAGCTCTTTTGGAAGCGATATTTCGTTAATTGTCAAATTCATTTGCACAAAACGAGAAGCATTCCAAATTTTATTAGTAAAATTACGATTTGCCTCCACACGCTCGTTATAAAAACGCATATCGTTACCTGGCGAATTACCAGTAGCTAGAGTAAATCTAAGTGCATCTGCACCATATTTTTCGATAATTTCTAGTGGGTCGATACCATTTCCTAGCGATTTTGACATTTTTCTGCCCTGAGAATCACGAATGATACCGTGTAAAAATACTGTGTCAAAAGGTGCTGTACCTACATTTTCTAGTGCCATAAAAATCATACGAGCAACCCAGAAGAAAATTATATCGTACCCTGTAACTAACGTACTTGTTGGGTAAAAATATGCTAAATCATCTGTTTTTTCTGGGAAACCAAGTGTAGAAAACGGCCACAACGCAGAACTAAACCAAGTGTCTAGCACATCTTCATCTTGTTTAATGTTTTTTGACGAACATTTTTCGCAAGTGCAAACTTCCGTTTTAGAAACCATCATGTGCGAGCAATCTTCGCAATAATATGCAGGTATTCTATGTCCCCACCAAAGTTGGCGAGAAATGCACCAATCATGCACATTTTCCATCCAATTTGCATAAATTTTAGAAAATCTTTCTGGAACAAACTTAATTTCTCCGTTTTTCACGACATCTAAAGCTGGTTTTGCCAAAGGTTCCATTTTTACAAACCACTGGTCAGACGCAATAGGCTCGATAACCGTTGAGCAACGGTAACAAGTGCCAACATTGTGTTTATGCGTTTCGATTTTTACAAGTTGACCTAAATTTTCAAGGTCTGCCACTATATTTTTACGAGCCTCGTATCTATCTTGCCCACAATATTTACCACCATTTTCATTAACACAGCCATTGTCATCTAGCACTAAAATAGTTTCTAAATCATGACGTAAACCCATTTCAAAGTCGTTAGGGTCATGATATGGCGTAACTTTTACACAACCAGTTCCAAATTCTTTTTCTACATATTCGTCTGCAAAAATTGGAATTAAACGGTCTACAAGTGGTAAAACAGCCATTTTTCCTATAAGATGCGTATATCTTTCGTCTTCTGGGTGAACAGCAATCCCTGTATCTCCCAAAAGTGTTTCTGGACGTGTTGTAGCTATTGTTATAAACTCGTCGGTATCTTGTATTCTATATTTTATATGCCACAAATTACCGTCTTTTTCAGAATATTCTACCTCAGCATCTGATAAAGCAGTTGTACAATCAGGACACCAGTTTATAATTCTTTTACCTTTATAAATTAGTCCTTTTTCATACAAACGCACAAAAACATCTTTTACAGCTTCCGAACAACCTTCGTCCATCGTAAAACGTTCACGTGACCAGTCGCAAGATGCACCCATTTTTTTAAGTTGATTTATAATTCTGTCGCCATACATGTTTTTCCAGTCCCAAACACGGTCTAAAAACACATCACGACCTAAATCGTAGCGTGTTTTTTGCTCTTTTTCACGAAGTTCTTGCTCTACTTTAATTTGCGTTGCAATACCTGCGTGGTCTGTTCCTGGAATCCACAAAGCATTATACCCTTGCATACGCTTTGTACGAATTAGAATATCCTGCAAAGTGTTGTCAAAAGCATGACCCATATGCAGTTGTCCAGTTACATTCGGTGGTGGAATTACTATCGTATATGGTTCTTTCGTTGTATCAGATGATGCTTTAAAATAACCTTTTTCTTCCCATTGTTTATAAAGTTTATCCTCTATAGACTTCGGGTCATATTGTTTTTCGAGTTCTAACATTTTTACTCCTTTATGTTTAGAATTTATCAAATAAATATTTTATAATGCCTGTTGCATCTGGTGATTGTAATTTATATTGACCAGATTTTTTAGTTGTTAAAACAACTGATTTTGGTTTAAATAATTTAGACTCTTGTACAGCATCGATGATTTCATCATAACGAACTATAAATTTTTTAACCTCTGGTGTTTCTTGATCAGGCGTAAAAATTACTCCATAATCGTCAAAAGATATTTCTCCTTTTACTCCACTTGGTAAGTATGTACCTGGAACGATACTAGTTTTGCTAAGTTTTGGTGATTTCTTTTTCATAATTTTTTCTCCTTTGAATAAATAGATTTTTCTTCTTTTTTATATAAAAAAAATCGCCCTATAAAACTACAGGACGATTAAAAACCGTGGTACCACCTGAATTGACATAAACGTCCACTCAATTTCTTTAACGCAGAAATACGATTTAGGCTACTTTTTTCACCCAAACAACTCAAAAGCTACTTTCATATAAGTGCATAAAAAACTTTCACCAACCGTTTTCTCTCTAAATATGCATGGTTATATTACTTCTCTTTATCTTCGTTTTTAGTTATTCTTTTTCAAAAAATAATTTATAAGTTAAGTATAAATAAGATAAAACTGCTGCAAAAATAAAAAATACTGCATTTTTTCTTATAAATTTATTATACATACTGCCTATAACAAGTCCAATTGACACTAAGCATAGCTTTATCATTGTAAAATCAAAAATATTAAATGATTTTACTCGATCTAGAGCATGGTCTGCTAAAGCCATATATTGTCTTTGTGAATTATTACAAGAATTAACATCTTTCATTCATACACTTCCTTTTGTTTTTTACATTATATCACACTTTATTTTTAAATTCAACATAAAATTTAAAATATATTAAATTAAGACTATTGCTTACAATTATTCAAGCTTATTTTAGGATAAATCATTGTTAATTCATACAAAAATCACTTAGTGTCACTTGTGTCGTGCAAGATTTTTTTGTGCAACTAAACAAAATTTAACTTTTTTAAATATCCTCTTTAAAATAAGGAATTGTCTTATATTTAATCATAAAATTTAGGGCATATATCGTTTGATATATTGCCCTAAGTCTTGAGTCTTTACTATTTAGTAAGACCGAATTTTTTATTAAATTTATCTACACGACCACCAGCGTCTACAAGTTTTTGTTTACCTGTAAAGAAAGGGTGACATTTAGAACAAATTTCAACATTTATGTTTTCTTTTGTAGAACGAGTTTTAATAACTTCGCCACAAGCACATTTTATATCTGTTTCAACATAATTTGGGTGAATTTCAGCTTTCATTTTGTTTACCTCCGTAAAATTTTTGTTTTATAGAGCAGCTTTTGCTTTCTCTACAAGTGTTGCAAACGCTTCTTTATCGTTTACAGCAAGATCTGCAAGCATTTTTCTGTTAATTTCGATACCAGCTTTTTTAAGTCCGTTCATTAAACGTGAATAGTTAATGTCACATACTTTTGCTTGTGCAGAAATTCTTGTAATCCATAATCTTCTAAAATCACGTTTTTTGTGTTTACGACCAATATATGCGTATTTTAGTGATTTCATTACTGCTTGGTTTGCTACTCTGTAGTGCTTAGATTTAGCACCCCAGTAACCTTTTGCGAGTTTTAATATTTTTTTACGTCTTTTACGCGTCATCATCGCGCCTTTAACTCTTGCCATTTAGCGAGCCTCCTGTCGATTTTTTAATTTAAATAATTTTATAACGCAATTATCTTGCGTATGGGATTAAACGCATTACTTGTGCAGAATTTGATACATCTACATAGCCTGCTTTTCTCATAGCTCTTTTACGTTTAGTTGATTTTTTGTTTAATATGTGACGACGTCCAGCGTGTGACATTTTAATTTTTCCGCTTTTAGATACTTTAAATCTTTTTTTAGCACCTGTATGAGTTTTGATTTTTGGCATTATTATTTTCTCCTCTCTAAAAGTGAACCTATTTTTTTGGAGCTATAAACATAAGCATTTGACGACCTTCAAGCTTTGGAGCTTTTTCTATTACGCCAAATTCTTCACATTCTTTTGCAAAGTTATTTAGTATTTCTACACCAACTGAAGAATGGGCTATTTCACGGCCACGAAATCTAACAGATACTTTTACTTTGTCTGCTCCTTTTAAGAATTTTATTGCACTTTTAACTTTTACGTTAAAGTCATGCACATCTATTCCTGGTGACAGACGAATTTCTTTGATGTCTACTATATGTTGTTTTTTACGAGCTTCTTTTTCTCGCTTTGACTGTTCAAAACGAAATTTTCCGTAGTCCATAATACGACATACAGGTGGCACTGATTTTGGAGCTATTTTTACTAAATCCATACCTCTATCAGCCGCAATTTCTAAAGCTTCTGTCGCAGATACTACTCCTAGTTGTTCACCCTCGACATCTATCAGTCTAAGTTCCTTGTCTTTGATTTCTTCGTTAATTTGATGTTCCATACTGCTAATGTTCATGCACCTCCGTTTAAAAATAAAAAAAGTGGACAGATATATTCCGTCCACATAAACTATCATTTTGATAAATTAATGTATTAACCAAAAACTCTTATTTAAGTTTTGGTGAGGACGGTACGACCTACTTTATTGTTCAATATATTGTATCATTACATATCCCATTTGTCAAGCTTTTTTTAAATCTTTTTAAAAACTTTTAAGCTACTTATTATTATACACTAAATATAAGCTTTTGAAAAGCTTTTTATCCATTTTTTTGTGAATATAAAAAATCTGACTATTTTAGTTATGAGGAGTTGCTTTAATTTTTGACCTGCTTTATAATTTAATTTAAGTGTATCACTTATATATACTTTACAAGTTCAATCTACAATTATTTACAAATTGTTAAATTACACTATTTTTGTACAAAAAGTAAACTTTTTGTAAACCCTATAGACAAATGATATTTTGTATGATATAGTAATAAATGTAAATAATTTAACTAATCCCTACTCTTTAAAAATAAATAAAAAAGACATCTACTGTAGGTGTCTTTTTTGTTTATCTAAATATAGTTCATGTAAAAAGACACCTTATTTCTAAGATGTCTTTTTTTCTATACTCCAACGCCTTCGAATATTATCGTAAGCACTTCGTCTATCAAATTTTCATTTTTTTCATCATTTGTATTAGCGTGTAAAATTTGCAAAATAGACATTTGTATATAACTAGACAATGCTTCTAAACTTATATCTCCACGTATTTCATTCTTTTCAATAGCCTTTTGTATAATTACTTCTAGCTGACTTTTAATATAAATACGTTGTTTATCTATCATATCATGCATAAAAAACATTGCTTGTGAAGAATTTTTCATCATCAATGATATACAACCCGAAGCTTGTGCCGTTAAAACATCTGCGTGTTTAAAATATTCGCATAATTTTTCACGAAAAGACAATTCTTTGCTCATTATCTCAATAAATCCTTTATTAAAATAATCAAGCATTACAGAAACACAACTTAAAATCAATTCATCTTTCGATTTAAAATATTCATAAACCGTGCCTTTGCCTATTCCAGAGTGACGAGCTATTTCTGTTACCGTTGTATTTTCAAAACCCTTTTCTAAAAAAATTTCGATAGCACTATTAAGTATCAACTCTCTTTTATCTGTTTTTTTATCCTTTTGCATTAGCTAATTCCTCTTTTTTCTTACCTTTTTTAACACGTGGACGTTTTATAATGTAATAAAACACTGGTGAGAAAATAAGCGTTACAGCTGTAGAAATTACAAGCCCCGAAATCATAACTATTGCCATAGGTGACATAATTTCCGAACCTTCACCAAGTGCTAATGCCATTGGAATTAATCCTAAAATCGTAGTTAAAGTTGTCATAAATACTGGACGAACCCTTAAAGGACACGCATGAAGTATTGCCTGTTCTATATCTTCGCCACGGTCTTGACGTATTTTTATATAGTCAATAAGTACTATCGAGTTATTTACAACGATACCTGAAAGCATGATTACCCCTATAAACGCTGGCATACTAACTGGTGTATTTGTTAAAAATAGTCCAACAAAACCACCTGATAACCCTAAAGGCATTGCAAGCATAACTATAAATGGCAATAAAGTTGATTCAAACTGTGATGCAAGTACGAAATATACCAACGCTACTGCTACAACTAGAGCATAAGCAAGACTTGTAAATGTATCTATAATTTCCTCTGCTGCACCACCTGTATCTATATAATATCCATCTGGCATATTATACGAAGCTATTGCAAGGTTTACAGCATCTGCAACTGCATAAGAGTTTGCATCTGGTGATGCGTTACCTGTTATAGAAATTGTTCTAACTTGATTTTCACGACTGATAGAGTGTGCACCAAGGTCTAAGCTAACATCTGCTACTAGCGATAGTGGCACATATGTCCCCATTGATGTAGGTATCAGCATATTTTTAAGTGCATCTATAGACTCAGCAGAATCCGAATCACCTTTTACTACTACGTCAATTTCTGTTCCATCAATACTAAATGTAGTTGCTGCAACCCCTTGTAATTCGTAGCTTATATATGTTCCGACTGATGCCGTTGTTATGCCTAAAGATGTTGCTATTTCCGATTTAGGAATAATATTTACCTGCTCTACACGGTCACTTACTGTAGATTGAATATCACGTGTTCCGTCAACACTTTCGATGATATTTACTAAATCTGTTGCTATATCTGTTAGCGTATCAAGGTCATTACCTTTGATAGCCAAATCTATCGTATTACCTGTTAAAGCCGACATATCCATTGCACCTGCGTCAGAAATTGTTATTTCTGCACCTGCAATATTCGAAGTTAACGCACGAACATCATCTGCTACTTCAAAAACCGAACGGTCACGGTCGCCTATTGATACTAAAGTTACTACTATACTAGCTTCTCGTTCTGACGATGTATAATATAAAAAGTCGATTTCTTCTATGCCCGAAATTCTATTTACAATTTCGTCCGAAATTTGTACAGTTTCCTCAATTTTGCTAGAAACCGGCAATGATACACCGATAGTTATCATACTTTGGTCGGTACTTGGAATTAATTCTGCACCAACTAACGCTATTGACATCGAAAATAGACAAAATAGTCCAAAAGCTGTTAATAATGCCATTTTAGGGAATTTCATAACCACACGAAGCACATCTTGGTATCTTTTTACAAAAAAGCTATCCATAGGGTCTTTTCTGTTTTTATCTGCTTCTTTTTCTCTTTTAGTTTCTTTATCTAGTAGTAGATAACAAAGCAAAGGTACTAAAGTTAATGCTATTAAAAGCGAAGCTACTAAAAGTGCTGTTATTGTAAGTGAAAACTCGTTGAAAATCATACCTACAGTACCACCAGATAAACCTACTGGTAGAAAAACTGCAATTGTAGTTATTGTAGATGCTGTGATTGATAATGCAACTTCTTTTGCACCCTCTAAACACGATGTAAAATGTTCGTGTCCTTCTTCTTTGTATCTAACAATATTTTCAAGCACAACAACCGAGTTATCAACTATCATACCAACCCCTATAGCCATACCACCTAAAGTCATGATATTAAGAGTTAAGTCTAGTCCTAACATAAGTAAAAACGTTGTGATTATACAAATAGGCATAGAAATCGCTACTATTACTGTAGGCGAAATTTTTCTTAAAAATCCAAAAAGCACTACAATAGAGAATAAAATTGCTAGTAAAATATTTTGCAAAACCGATACTATAGTAAGATTTATATAATCAGATGTATCTGAAAGCATAGTGATATTAACATCTGGAAGCTCAGTTTTTATTTTGTCTAGTTGGTCATTTACCAAGTTTGCAATTTGTACAGTATTTGTTCCAGATTGCTTTTGAATAGACACCATAACAACTTTTTCGCCATTAACTTTTGCAACTGTTGTTAAATCTTCAGGTTCAAGTGTTACTTTTGAAATATCCGAAAGTAGCACAGTTCCTCCTGTTTGCAAAGGTATAACTACATTTTCTATATCTTGTATAGATTTAAATTCTGAGTCTGTACGGACAGTTAAACTTTTATCTCCGTAGTTTACGCTACCAGATGGTAAAGAAATATTTGTAGCACGCAAAATATTCGCTACATATTCTACAGTAATCCCGTATCCATGCATTTTCGTAGTATCTGTTTCTATGTTTACAACATTGTTATAACCACCATCTATTGTAACAGAAGCAACCCCTGCTAAACTCTCGATACTTGGCGATATTTTATCGTTTGCTATTGTTTCTAAATTTGCAAGCGATGTATCACCAGAAACCGAAAATTGAATAATAGGCATTGAGTCAAGGTCTATTTCCATAACTATTGGAGAAGACGCATTACTCGGTAAATATGGTGCTATTATATCTATTTTTTCTCGTACATCAGTTACTGCTGTTTTTAAATCTACATCATCAGTAAAAGTTATAATAACAAGGCTTGAGCCTTCTGATGATACCGAGCTTATTTCGTCTATACCAGAAACTAAAGCTACCATTTGCTCTATAGGTTGCGTTACCATTGTTTCAACTTCTTGCGAGCCTGCTCCTGAATATGTTGTTTGAACAATAGCCACAGGTATCTCAAAGCTTGGCATTAGGTCTAGCGATAAATTCGCAAAAGACATTAGCCCAAAAAGAGTAACTGCGATGTAAATCATAAACGTGGTTACACGTCTATTTAATGAAAAAGAACTCATTTTATTCTCCTCCTGTGATATTTACAAGAGAATTGTCTGTTAAATATTCTTGACCGGTTACAACTAGTTTTTCACCACCGATAAGACCTGACGTAATTTGTGTATAATTACCATCTGTAAGCCCTGTTGTAACTGGTACTCTACGTGCTAAATCATCAGTACCTACAACATATACATATTGATACTCATCACCGATTACAATTGCATTTGATGGTACGTTTAAAGAACCAGTCACAGAGTCTGTAGTAAATACTATTTCTGTAAACATTCCTATGTAATATTCGCCATCTGTAGGTAATTCGATTTTTACAGTATACATACCAGTTTGTGCATTTGTTGCTGGCGATACATTACGAACTACAGCCTCAAAAGGTTCAAGGCTCATAGAAGGAATTGTTACCATAACAATATCATCTGCTTTAATATAAGGCACTAGTGTTTCTGCTATGCTTATTTGCACTTGCATTTGTGAATTATCAGAAATTACAACTGCAGCATATGAACTTGCAGCCATCATATTTTCAATTAAATTCACTTGTGTTACAACACCACTAATAGGTGATTTTACTACAGTGTTTTCGTTTAAATCTTCCATTTGCGACACAATTTGGTCGATAGCATTCGTTAAAGAATCTAGTTGACTTTTATTTGTGCTTTCTTGCTGTGTTAAAGTAAATTCTAATTGCTCTACTTCATATTTAGATGCAGCCCCTATTTCATATAACTCACGAGAATTATTAAGTGCTGTAACTATTTGCTCTGTAGCCTCGTCTAAAAGTGCTTTTGTAGAATTATATGATGTGCGTAAATTGTTTAGTTCACGAGTATAATCGTCTACTGGATATGCATCTTGCACAAACAAAACTTGGTCTTTTTCTACAATGTCGCCTACTTCTACATTCAAGCTTAAAACCTCTGAAGACATCATAGCATATACAGAAACATCACGATTTGACGCAATTTTTCCAGATAGTTTTACTTGGTTTGAAATATCCGAGTTTGAAACTGTTACAACCTCTACAGATGTTGCAGAAATTGTTGTATCTACTACTGTTTCTTCCGAATTACACCCAGAAAGCATAGCTAATATTAAAGTTGCTGATAATAAAATTGATATATTTTTTTTCATTTTTTACCCCGTAATCATTCCGTTTAATGCCCATTTATATTGTTCTATCGCTATAAAGAAATTAAAATTCGCTGTTTTAACTTTTAAAGCTTGCGTGTCATATTCTGCTTGTGTAGCGTTTAGTTCGTCTAGCGAAATTGTTCCATGACTGTATTTTAATTCTTGTGCTGTAAGATTTACTTCTTTGTTTAGTAAAATTTCTTTTTCTACAGAAACAAGTCTTTGTTTTTCTGCTATTTGAAGATAAATTTTATTTAAAGATGATTTTAAACTTTGCTCTTGTATTTCAAGATTTATTCTAGCCATGTCGTAATTATTTTGCGACGCTGTGTTGTCTAAGCTTGTATGCGTATCCTTTGCATCGTCAAAACTTTCGCTCACTGTATAATAATTATAGTTATTTTCTAAAACTTTTACAAAGTCATCTTCAAAGCTTATGTTACTAAAATAATTAACATCTGGAACTATATCATGTGATAAAGTAAGAGTTGTTCCGTAATCACGTCCTAAAAGTATATTCAAATCATATAATAATTTTTCTTGCTCGTATTCTAATGTTTCTAAAGCACTATTTAAGTTTATAATATTTATTTTAACATTTGATAAATCAAGTGCCGAGATTTGCCCTAGTTCATATCTTTTTTCTAATGATACTACAGTAGTTTCTAAAGAATTTTTAGAAATCAAAAGTTCTTCTACAGTAAGGTCAAGTCCTATGTACGCCATATATAAACTTTGTGCACCCCAAATAATTTGTTGCTCGATAGACTCAAATTGTTTTATTGTGCCTTCCATCTCCTCATCAGTTTGCGAGTTTAACGAAATCATTTGAGAAGATATTTCCGATTTCATATTAGAAATCGACATAATCCCTGCTGTTAGTGCCATATATAATGGATATTCACTTGCTGGTTTAACCATTAGTAATGCATCATTCATTGTCGATAAAAGAGAATTCATTCCTTGGCTTGCAGACCATAAAGCATCTTGTGCCTCAGCTACACCTGGTGGGTTTTTCATTACTTTTAAAGCAAGTTTGTTTGACTGTATAGATTGGTTGTTTTCTAAAACCATATCATATACTTCGTCATATGTTATATATACTTTTTCTTCGCTCTCAGTACCAGACGTTGTAAGTGTTGTTATACACATTGCAAGCACTAAAAATAGTGATATTTTTCTTTTCATATTTCCTCCATTTAATTCTTATGTAAACAAAAATTTTACTGCACAATTTTTCCGACCGACCAGTCGGTCAGTAAATTAAGTATACTTGTAAAGTCACAAAATGTCAACAAATACCGTTTAAAATATACAACAAAATTTTCTTTATTAAGTATAGTTTTTTGTTCATTTTATACAATTTACTAAAAATCTACTTATATCTTGTTTTTTTATCATAAATATGGTATTATAAGTACAAAAAGAATAAAGGAGTTTTAATAGTATGAATAAACTTTCAAGCTTAATCTTTTCTAATTTAACATTAACAAAAGAAGAAGTTTTAAATAAATACACACCTCGCACATTAACCGAGGGTGCAAAAGTAACACGTATCGCACCAAGTCCTACAGGATTTATGCATTTAGGCAACCTATATGGTGCAATTATAGATGAGCGTTTAGCACATCAATCAAACGGTATTTTTTATCTTAGAATAGAAGATACTGACAAAAAAAGAGAAGTTGAAAACGGTGTTGAAACTATTATAACTGCCTTTAAAAAGTTTAATCTAACTTTTGACGAAGGTGCTACTTTAACCGAAGATATTGGCGAATATGGTCCATATCATCAAAGTTTGCGTGCAGATATTTACAAAGTTTTTGCTCGTGAGCTTTTAGAAAAAAATCTTGTATATCCTTGTTTTTGCACAGAAGAAGAACTTGCAGATATGCGTGCTACACAAGAGGCAACAAAAGAAAACTTTGGCTACTATGGAAAATATGCAAAATATGCTGATTTCCCTGTAGAAGAAGCTATTAAAAAAATCGAAGCTGGCGAAAGCTATGTTTTACGTTTGCGTTCGTCTGGAAGTATCGAAAACAAAGTACCTTTCGAAGATTTAGTAAAAGGTAAAATAGATGTAACGCAAAATAATCAACATGTAGTTATTTTAAAAGCAGATGGTATTCCAACTTACCATTTCGCACATGTTATAGACGACTTTTTAATGGGTACAACTCACGTTGTGCGTGGCGAAGAATGGCTTGCAACTTTGCCTATTCATATAGAATTATTCGATGTTTTAGGGCTTAAACGTCCAAAATATCTACACACATCTCAACTGATGACTATAGATGAGGAAACAAAAAACAAACGCAAACTTTCTAAAAGAAAAGACCCAGAACTTGCACTTGATTTTTACCACGAAGAAGGTTTCCCTATCGCCTCTGTTTTAGAATATTTAATGACCTTGCTTAATTCAAACTTTGAAGATTGGCGTCGTGCAAATCCTGATGAAGACATAAATAACTTTGAATTTAGCGTTAAAAAAATGCCAAAATCTGGTGCTTTGTTTGATATTTTAAAATTACACGATATTTCAAAAACTGTTATCTCAAAAATGACGGCTGACGAAGTTTACGAAGCTTTAGAAATATGGTCTAGCAAATATGACGCAAAATGGAACGAAGTTTTAGCTAAAAATCCTGATTTTTCAAAAGCTATTTTACAAATCGGCAGAGGTGGTAAAAAACCTCGTAAAGATATAGTTGCGTGGTCTGGTGCTAAAAATTACATGGGATTTATGTTTGATGAATATTTCACACCAGATTATACTTTACCAGATAATTTAAAAGCTGATGCAAAAGCTATTTTAGAAGAATATATCAATATATATGATGACAACGATGAACAAAATGTATGGTTTGATAAAATCAAAGCTTTAGCTCCAAAATTCGGTTATGCATCTGATACTAAAGAATACAAAGCAAACCCTGATAATTTCAAAGGTCACTCTGGTGATATTTCGATAGTTATACGAGTTGCTACAACAGGTACTCTAAATTCGCCTGATATGTACTCTGTTTTAAAAATTCTTGGCAAAGATAAAGTTTGCTCTCGAATTAAACTTGCAATAGAAAAAATGTAATATATAGTGAGGTTTACTAATGGATATTAATGATATAAATTCAAATTTTATACACGAAATTATAGACGAAGACTTAAAAAACGGAAAAGTTACAGATATTTGCACACGTTTTCCACCAGAACCTAATGGATATTTACACATAGGCTCTGCAAAAGCTATCTTTATAAACTGGTCTATCGCTAAAAAATATGGTGGTAAATTTAACCTACGTTTCGACGATACAAACCCTGTCAAAGAAGAAGTTGAGTTCGTTGAGTCTATCACAGAAGATTTAGAGTGGCTAATCGGTGAAAAACCAAGTGGTGGCGTATATTTCGGCTCTGATTATTTCGAAAAATGCTACGAACTTGCAGTAGATTTAATAAAAGCTGGCAAGGCTTTCGTTTGTGATTTATCACAAGATGAAATGCGTGAGTATCGTGGAACTTTAACCGAAAAAGGCAAAGATAGCCCATATAAAAATCGTTCTATAGAAGAAAATCTTGAACTTTTCGAAAAAATGAAAAACGGTGAATTTGACGAGGGTTCTTGTGCTTTGCGTGCAAAAATAGATATGTCATCTTCTAATACAAATATGCGTGACCCTGTAATTTACAGAGTTTTAAAAGTTCCTCACCACAGACAAGGCTCTAAATGGAATATTTATCCTATGTATGATTTTGCACATACTATTCAAGATGCTTTAGAGGGTGTGTCGCACTCGCTTTGTTCTATCGAATTTGTAAATCACAGACCTTTATACGATTGGGTTCGTGAAAATTTAGATTTACCTGCAAATCCTCATCAATATGAGTTTGCTCGTATGAACGTAACGCATACGGTTATGAGTAAACGTTATTTGCGTGAACTTGTAGAAAAAGGCTATGTAGACGGTTGGGACGACCCAAGAATGCCGACTTTATCAGGACTTCGCCGTCGTGGATACACGCCAACTGCTATTATGGATTTTGTAAAACGTTCTGGTGTTGCTCGCTCTGTTGGAACTTCTGATGTTCGCTTACTTGAACACTGTGTTAGAGAAGAACTAAACGAAACTTGCGTGCGTCGTGTTGCTGTTTTAGACCCTATTAAAGTAACAATTTCGAACTACCCTGACGATTTAGAAGAAACTTTTTCGCTACAAAATAATCCACAAGACCCCGAAGCTGGTCGCCGTGACGTTCCTTTTTCAAAAGAAATTTTCATTGATAGAGAGGATTTTTCTGAAGTTCCTCCACCAAAATATCAACGTTTAAAAACGGATAACGAAGTTCGACTGATGGGTTCTTACATCATAAAACTTGATAAAATGATTAAAGATGCGAATGGCAACCTTTTAGAGCTTGTGTGTACTGCTGATTTAGAAACTAGAAATAATATGCCAGCTGATGGCAGAAAAATCAAAGGCACTATTCACTGGGTTTCTGCAAAAGACTGCTTAGAAGCTGAAGTTTATGTCTATGACCACCTTTTCACAGCAGAAAACATTGGTTATTTACCAGATGGAGAGAATTATTTAGATTATATCAACGAAAATTCTCTTAAAATCCACAAAAACGCAAAACTTGAACCTGCTGTTTTAAATGATGAAAACGGAACTCGCATGCAATTTGTTCGCATGGGATATTTTGTAAAAGATAGCAACGAGAGATTTAATAAAATTGTATCTTTAAAAGATACTTTTGCAAAAAATTTAAAATAAATGATATAAACACCTAAATTTTATAAGTTTAGGTGTTTTTTGTCTGTAAAATGTAGATTTAATATAACAAAACATTAGCGATAGCGTATTTTGAAAGAAAAATCCTTAAAATTACGTTACACCGAACTGTTAAAACCTAAACCTCACCTCTACTTTGTTTTGCTAAAACTTTTCTAAAAGTTTTTTGGTTTTGCTTACTTTGTGACACCTATCCTCAATGAGAGGCTTTAAAAACATTACTTATTTTAAAATAAATATATATTTACCCATAAAAAACCTACGCAGATTTTTCTACGTAGGCTATTTTCATGCATCATAATAAAATTTTAATAACTAAATTCTCAAGATTTGGTGCTTTTTAGTCTACGAAAACAAATCTTTAGATTCTTCTAAAAGTTTCTCAAATCTTTCATACATTTCAATTGATATAGGTGTAATTCCCTGTTCATCTAATCTAAAAGCCCACGGTTTTCCGTCATAATCTATAAAAAGCATAACATCGCCAATCCCACTAGATAACCTTTGACTTATATAAAAGTAATTTTGCGTAATATCTGACGGTTGTAAATCAATCGGCAAAATTATTGATGATATTTGTATTTCAAACATAAGTTCTTCATATAATTCATTGGTTACATGTATCTCTGTCGCATTTTCGCCTGCTACATGAAATGCTAGAATATTTTTCTCAGCTAAATTCTCAACTTGAAACGCATAATTTCCGAAATTCGTTCCACCATAGTCAACAACAACTTCATAATAGTAATTACCGTATTTTTCAAACGAAAGTTCTAGAATATTAGTGTCATAATTTGAAAAAACTTTTTCTTCACCGTTAAAATATTGCTTAACAGATATGACTTTTGCTTCGTCATTCCACTTTCCAATTTTATCAAAACCATTTTCTAAAGATGAAAAATCAAGCTTTATCGTTTCATTTTTCATCTCATCTCCATAAAAAGAGATTACATCGTTATAGTCAATTTCCGTGTAATTTAATCTGTTGTCGATAGTTCCGTTCGTAGTATATCCAGTAATTTTTGTAAGAATGCTTTGTTTTTCGGAATATGCATAAATTTCCACGGGTTCGTCAATTTCTAATCTTACCTCTAAACTTTCAAGTTTTATAAGCCATTGTAACTTTGTGTCATCAGAATACGAATCGCTTCTTTCAAAAACATCTTCCCAACCATACCCTAAATAAGTTTCGTCCGATTTGGTTTGCATTACAATATAAAACATATTATCTTCGTTTGGCAATGTTAGAATATACGAATCTGTAATTTCTTTCAGACTTTTTGATGATACAAAAGCACTTTTCGCTTTCAAATATCCGTCTAATTCATCATTTGATAGTGAATATGGCTGTAGACTACCTAAATTTTTCCAAAAACCATCTTGATTTACATACAACGAATAATTTTCCGATATACTATACATATAATTTTCAAAATTTGTGTTATTTGTATTATAAATAACTTCATCAACCGAATAATCAGCACTAAAAACAATAGCATCACTACTTTTATTGCCTATGAGCATGAACGCAAAAGTTGACACCAATACTACGCATAAAACAGACACCCAAACTTTTGTTTTTCTGTGTTTCATAATATTTTTAACTCGACCTTTTGTATCCCCCTCGCTAAATGCAAGTGGCGAAACTAAATGTTTTTGAATTTCGAAACGAAGCAGTGATGAAGAATATTCTTTTTTAATGCTATCTCCCATTTTATTCATAACAGCCTCATCGCAAGACATTTCCATATCTTTCGCAGAAAGTACAAACGCAAGCCACACAAGTGGATTAAACCAATGCACGCAAAGTGCGACAAACGCAAGTATTCTCGTTATATGGTCAAACCTTTTGATATGCGTTTTTTCGTGCATTACTATAAATTCAATTTCAGTTGCATTTATAGTTGACGGCAGATAAATTTTAGGTTTTAAAAATCCCATAACAAATGGCGTTTTGATATGGTCAGCTAGAAAGATATTATCTTTTAAAAGCATGCAACCTACAAGGTTTTTCTTAGTTTTTAACAAAGCAATAACGCTGTACAAAAACATACTTATAAAGCCTAAAAACCAAATTAACATTAAAATAAATGACATTGGGATAGCTACCGAAGCAGTTTCAATTGGTGTAGATTGTTCAAAAACTTCTGTGCTATAAGGTAGTTTCAAAGCTGTGCTTTCAAAAACTCCATCACTTACAAAAGTTGGTTGCACTTGCGTTTGACTTGGCAAAACTGCGACTTCGCTCTCGAAAGAAAACGGACAAAGCAAGCGAAATAATACCACTAACCACAAGGCATACGAATAAATTTTCTCTACTTTTTTAAGTAATACACGAGCAATTAGCACAAAAACTATTGCAAAACTCCCCATAGTGCTTAAATCTATCAAAATTTCTAAAAATTCTTCTAAAAATACATTCATATCACACCTCCGTACTCTCGATTAGTGCTTTTATTTCTTCTATATCCTTGCGTGATAGCTTTTTACTTTTGATAAACGATGCTAAAAAACTCGGCAGTGACCCCTCGAAAGTGTCAACCACAAATTGCTCGCTTTGAATTAATTTATATTCTTCTTTCGACATTTTCGATATTACAACAGCATTTTCGTTTTGAAAATAGCCCTTTTGGCATAATTTTCGCAAAATTGTATAAGTTGTAGACCTATTCCAAGTTAATTTTTCTTCTGCAATCACTGTAAGTTCTCTTGAAGTTAACGGCTCATTTTCCCAAATAATTTCTGCAAATTTCATTTCTATTTCGCCAAGTTTATAAAATTCCATAAAGACCTCATTTCTGTTTACTCTTAGTAAACTATAACATTAGTTTATCACAAGTAAACTAACATGTCAATAGGGAGTTTAATAAAAATAGCATTTAGGCGAAAAAAATTCTAATTGTGCGAGCATATCGAAAATTTAGATATAAAAAAAGCGTAGCAACCGAGGTTACTACACTATAAATTTTTAATTACCACATAGCTCTTCTGAATACATAGTTACAGTATTTTTACCACTATTTTTCGAATGATAAAGTGCTAAATCGGCATGGTGATACAATTCTTCGTAAGTTGTTCCATGGTCGGGGAATATTGCAACTCCTAAGCTACCTTGTATATTATGTCGAACAGAATTATCCGAAAAATCTTCGCTTATAGTAGATAAAATCATCTTCGCTTTACCCATTACAATATCTATTCTAGAAGTATCACGTAGGAAAATAACAAATTCATCTCCACCTACTCGTCCTATAAAATCATTTGAACGAACATTTTCGCCAAGACGTTTTCCAAGTTCTGCAAGTAGATAATCTCCAAACGAATGACCTAAATTATCATTAACATATTTAAAATTATCTAAATCCATAAAGAAAAGTGCGTGTTTTTCGGAATTTGTAGAATTTGCAAGAACTTGAGAAGTATATTCTAACATCGCTCGTTTATTCAAAGTATTAGTTAGTGCATCGTAATTTGCTCGCTCTTCTAGTTCTTTTACCGTTTGAACATTTACAAGCTTACCCACAACTTCACTAAAAGTATCATCATTTTCTACAACTGGCAACCATGTAATTCTGCGATATTGAAAACAATCATCGTCATCATCATACTCTTTCATACGAACTTCGACACTGCCTGCTCGACCTTTATACACTTGGTTTGCAAAGTATTCATAAATAGATATATCATTAGGGTGGATACTCCCAGAATTTATTATATCATCAGGAAAACTCGAAACTTTTTCTTTTATTTTATATAAAGTGTTATCAAC
The DNA here is from genome assembly GCA_044426355.1 of Clostridia bacterium. Taxonomy (GTDB): domain Bacteria; phylum Bacillota; class Clostridia; order Oscillospirales; family Butyricicoccaceae; genus CAYJLC01. The sequence goes on from JAWXUO010000006.1 coordinate 51,831, forward strand.
TTCGTCTATTATCAGTTTTTTGTTCTTTGTGTCTATACGGAAAATTAAATCGTCTGATAGCTGTTGTAATGCATCGAATTGGCGATTAACATCAGCAAGTTCTTCTTCCATTTCAACTTGATTTTCAATATTTACAAGGTATACCATAACTTTGTCTTCGCCTGACGAATCAAGTCTACGGCGTTGAAGTTCTAAGGCATACCATTTTTCTTGTCCAGATGATGTAACTATACGCATTTTCGTAAAATATGTAGGGAATTTATTCAAATTCGTGTGAATATCCGATAAGAGTTTTTCTCGAATATCAGGTTGAAAGCCATTTGAAAAATCATTTCCATAATGCGAGTGACGAACAGCCTCATTAGACTCAAAAACAGCGTGGAAAAGGTCGTTACAGTGAATAAGCGAAAGTTTTTCATCAAAATTCACGATACTCTCAGCTCTTGTAGCAAGATTTACTTGATTTTGTGCCATTTCCATACGAGTATCATTTTTGGGAGTAATTTCCATAAACATTTCTGAATTTGCTCTATTAATATATCCAATTTGCAAATCAGCTAGTTGATGTGTTCCATCTGCTCGTACTGTCATAATATCGTAGAAAAACGAACTTTCGTTTTTTCTTAATTGTTTTATCAAAAGTTTTTTAAGCAATCTGTCTTCTGCTACAAAAATATTCATAAAATCTTTAGTTTCTAAAGTAACTCCATAAACGTTTGTCATTTGTTCGTTGCAGTAGTACAAATTTTTGTTTTTAACATCGCCAACAACAAAAGCACGTTTATTAGTTTGTATAAATTTACTTAATTTATCTTTCATCTTAAAATATCCTTTCGACATTAAAATAAATTTATTAGCTGTATAGCCTAATCATAATTATTATGATTATACCACAAATTTTTCCAAAAATCAATATTATAATTAAAATAACATATATTTTATTGTAAGTGTATAATACATATTGGACAAAAAATAAAAAAAGAAAGATAATACAAAATCTGTTATAATAGAGTAACAACACACAACCATACAGAAAAGGAATTATCTTTCATGAATAGTATAA
>JAWXUO010000048.1:0-14234 GCA_044426355.1 Clostridia bacterium
ATAAAAGAATACCAAATATACGTGAAGCTTTCTTTTTCAAAAGCTTCACGTATATTTGGTATTCTTTTATGAGCATCGGCGTAATACATTTTTAGTATTTCGATATATGTATCAAAATTTCCACCGACACTTTTTAGTCCACGAACAGTGTCTATGCAATGTATTTGTAAAGTTGCAGTTTCGTTATGAACCTCATTTTCACTTAATTCGTTTTCTTCACCTTGCGAAGAACTTTCGTCTTTGCTTGCAAATATTAATTTATCATTAGGCAACCATTTTATTAAAATTTCGTGTAAAGCGTTGATTTTAATAGGCTTTGCAAGAAAATCATTCATGCCCTCGTTTATAAACATTTCACGAGTTCCTATAATAGCGTTTGCAGTAAGTGCGATTATAGGTAATTTTTGATAATAATCTTCACTCATTGCTCGCACAGCAATTGTAGCGTCAATACCGTCCATAATAGGCATCATATGATCCATAAAGACTAAATCAAAGTGAGCATTTTTGATTTTTTCGACAGCTACTGCACCATTTTCTGCTGTATCAATATTAAAATTATATGGTTTCATAAGTCCTTGAGAAACTTTTATATTAACCATATTATCATCTACGATAAGAATATTACATTCAGGAGCAGTAAAATGTGTTGTTTCGATAGAATTTGTTATAGAACCATTTGCAGATTTGCCATTTACAACATTTGCTATAGAAATGGAGTTTGCAGGCAACAAAATTGTGGTGTGGTCATAAGCGTTTTTAATATCAGCATTATCAGCTAAAAGAACTATTTTCGAATTTGCATTCGATTTAGAAACTTTTTCTTCTACTTTTAAAAGATACATAGAAGATGTAAAAATATAGTCATATGATGTTTCGCTTAAAGCTTCGCTAAATTGTGATTGCAAAGCACAACTTTTTATATTTTGTAAATCTAAATTTTCGCAAGCATCTTCTATAGAGTTACGATATAAATCACGTGGCTCAAAAATAAGTACAGATTTTGATGTTTCTACATGTGCAATAGGAATATACTCAATGTATTTTTGTTTGATTGTTATACTGAAAGTTGTGCCGATGTCAACTTCGCTTTCGATTTCTATATGCCCGTCCATCAATTCGCATAAACGTTTAGAGATAGCAAGTCCTAAGCCAGTACCCTCAACGCTTCTGTTTTTTGTTGTGTTAATGCGTTCAAATTCTACGAAAATTTTGTCTAAATCTTCTTGGCTTATACCTTGTCCAGTATCTTGAACAGAAAATTTAAGTTCAAGAGAACCGTTGTTATAGACACCACTCAAATTAAAAGTAATATTTCCAGCCTCTGTAAATTTAACAGCATTGTTTAATAAATTTACCATGATTTGTTTTACACGGATACTATCACCGATAAGTTTATCAGGTAAATCATGTTGGAAATTTGTTATAAAAATCAAAGGTTTATCTTGCAGTCTGTTTGTTGTAATATTTAAAACATCACGCAAAAGATTTGACAGGCTGTATTCATCTTCAACTATTTCAAGTTTACCAGATTCAATTTTAGAAATATCCAAAACATCGTTTATAATAGCAAGTAAATTATCGCAAGCATTTTTGATGTTTTGAGCATACTCTGAAACTTCATCATCTCTAGATTCTCTTAAAATAATATCTGTCATACCAGAGATTGCATTCATAGGCGTACGAATTTCGTGGCTCATATTAGCTAAGAAATTACTTTTTGCCTGAGTAGATAAGATTGCTTCTTCGTGTGCATATTTTAGTTGCTCTGCTGTTAAAAGAGCTTCTTTGTGTGCTGTTTTAATTCGTGCTTGAGCAACAGAAATTTCTCGAATTAATTCTTTGAATTTTTTGATTATAAAGAAAACGAGAATAGTTAGAAGAAATAGGATTGTTACCATTCGAGAAAAAATAGTGTTACTAATATCACGAGCTTCGTCTGCTCCGGCTTTGTTAAAATAAACAAGTTGCAAAAATGTGTCTGAAACTTCAGTAAATAATTCTAAAGATTCATTTTCCATAAGATTCATGGCAGAATTAGTATCATTATTTCGGCTATAAGTAATCATTTCTGCATGAACAACTAAATATTGTTTCCAAAGGCTCTCAGCTTCGGTAATTAGAGCATAGTCGATTTCGTTTGTAACATAATCATCTATGTAAGAGTTGAGCATTTCTGTAATCTCAATAGCTGTAGAACGAATAATTTCTTCGTGTAAATACATATCCACCATATCTTGCGATATAACATGACTTACTTCTGCAATTCGTAAGTCAGAAGTTTTAGTATTAAGCTCTTCGGCAATAATAACAGAAGGCAACCAATTTTCGGAAACTCCTGTGATACCTTCGTTAATTTCACGCATAAGTAGAATTGAAAAAATACCTGTAAAAAGTAGTACAACTATAAAAATGCCAGTGAAAATATTAAATCTGTAATTAATTTTTTTATTAGTTAAATTTTCCATTTAAAGCTCCATATACGTAAATTAGCGAATACTATCCATTATAAGTTCGCGTGCTTCATCTCTATATTTATTAGAAATTGCATGAAATTCCTCGTGTATTTCTTTAAAAATATCGAATAACACAGGGTCAAAATGTGTTCCGTTGCCTTCGCACATAATATTATAAGCGTTCTCGTGTGTAAATGCTACTTTATAAGGACGGTCAGAAATTAGTGCATCATAAATATCTGCGATAGCCATTAATCTACCACAAATAGGAATTTCTTCGCCTTTTAGTCCACGAGGATAGCCAGTACCGTCCCATTTTTCGTGGTGCGAACCAACGAAATCAACTGCAACTTGCATAAAAGAAGTGTTTTCTACTTGTTGCATAGAGTCGTTTAGTGCATCTTCTCCCATTGTTGTATGAGTTTTCATTATTTCGTATTCTGCGTCAGTAAGCTTTCCTTTTTTTAGTAAAATACCATCAGGAATAGAAACCTTGCCTATATCATGAAGTTGAGATGCTTGTGAATATTCATCTATATCGGCATCAGTTAGCTCGCCATCATATACTTTTAGCTCTTTTGCTCGTATTAAAAGCACTCTTAAATATTCGCTTGTACGAATAACGTGTCCACCAGTAGAACCGTCACGACGTTCGACAATATCACTAAGTGCATGTACAACAGAATGTTGCAAAGCTTTTATTGTTTCTACTTGGCTTGTAACCATTGACTCGAGGTTATGACTATATGCTAAAAGTTGTTGTTGTTGCATAGCTACTCTTAAATGAACAGCAACTCTTTTTCTAAGCATGCTAAAAGGATATGGTTTTATAATATAGTCTACAGCTCCTAAATCAAGACCTTCAAATTCGCTGTTTAGGTCATCACGAGCAGTAACGAAAATTATTGGTAGTTCATTATAAGGCTCGCCAAGATGTTTAATTTGTTCGATAACTTCAAAGCCTGTCATATCAGGCATTTCAACATCTAGTAAAATAAGGTCAGGATTAATTTTTGGAATGGCATCTAGTGCCTTTGTTCCACTTGTGATTAAAAAAACCTCGTATTCGCTACCTAAAGCCTCTCTAGCAATGTTTAAATTTGGTATGTTATCATCAACAACCATTATTTTTTTCTTTGACATATTAATATTCCTCCATGTGTAAGTATATTATACCGAAACTAGATTTGTCTTGTGAGCTAAGTTTAAATATAAATAATTTAAAACACTCTGCGAAAATTATACCATAAATTGTATAATAATTCAAGTTTTTATTCATGAAATTTAAGGCAATTCCTCACAACTAACGGCTAACGCCTTAACAGTCAACTTTTTCATTAAAGTTCTGTTACTTTGCACAAATTAACGAAAAATTTCTCTAAAAAATTTAACTATTATAGTTGTGAGAAATTGCCTTAACAAAAAAACGACCTAGTTTTGAACTAAGTCGTTTAAAAGGGGAGATGATTTATGCTTTTTGGTTTGTCTTCATTACTTCGCCAGTAAAAGCATGAACTGTATATTTTATTTCGTTAGAATTTTCGTACCAGCTAACATCATATTGAGGAATAAAATCATCAATTTCAAAATCAAAGTGAATAAATGATACTTGGGATTTACTTAAATTTGCATGCACAAAAGCATTATTTGTTGCAAAAATACCACCAATTGTTAAAATGGTCATTAAAATTACAGATAGTGTTAAAATGTTGTATAAATATTTTTGTAATCTTTCTGTGTTATTATCAATAAATAAAGTTGCTTTTTCTTTCACGATAAATCCTCCTTTAGTCAATGTCTTTTTCAAAGCTTATAATGCTACCAGTTGTTGCATTGATTTCGTATTCATATTCAGTTTTGCCTACTTTAAATTCAATTTCGTATTCAGCAACACCTTTGTCAAAATCAAATTCAGATTTGAAAGAAGTTATGCTACTAGCTGATACACCAGCGTGGTTTAAAGCGATAGTTTTAGCCTCTGCTTCGGTGATGTAAGTTGCAGTGCTAGGAGAAGTAGTAGTGCTAGAAGTGCTATTTGATTTAGTTTCTTGCTCAAAGCTGATAATAGCACCAGTTACAGCGTTAACTTCGTAGTCATATTCAGTAGTACCGACATAAAAATCAACTTCGTATTCAGCAACGCCATTGTCAAAATCAAATTGGCATTTAATAAAAGTAGTGTTGCTAGAAGAAACGCCAGCGTGGTTTAAAGCGATAGTTTTAGCCTCTGCTTCTGTGATGTAAGTTGCAGTTGTTGTAGTGCTTGCAGTATTATTTGTAGTGCTAGATACAACAGTATCTGGAGTAGTAGCTGGAATTGTTTCTGTAGTAGTGTCTGTAGTAGTGTCTGTAGTAGTGTCTGTAGTAGTATCTGTAGTAGTATCTGTAGTAGTATCTGTAGTAGTATCTAATTGGTCTACAGTGTTTCCTGTTGCAAATTCGTTAGAACCAGATTGAATAGCTACGCCACCGTTGTTAGTGTTTGTTGAATTTTGACAGCCAACTAATAATATGCTCGTCATTGCTAATATAACTAATAATTTTCTCATAATAATTCTCCTTTAAATATAATTGTAAATGTTGTTCCTTTATCAATTTCACTATCAATAGTGATAGTTCCGTGATTTATTTCTACTAATTGTTTTACCATAGAAAGACCAAGACCCATGCTTTCATCGTTCGTTCTTGATTTATCTACCATGAAAAATCTATCGAATACTTTTTCTTGATTTTCCTCTGAAATGCCGATTCCGTTATCGGCTACAGTAAGATGGATATTTTCTCCTTTCAGTGCAAGATTTACTTCTATTTTGTCGCCGTTTCCTATATATTTTGAACTATTATTAATCAAATTCGTTAAAATTCTCATAATCATAGAGTAGTCGAGTTTAGCTGAAATTTGGTTTTCTATATTTGTTTCAATGCAAATATCAGTAAGTTCTCGTTGTTCCTCACACACCATTTCTACAAGCTCGCTTAAATCAAGTTCTTGAAATTCTGCTTTTTCTATACCGTTTTCAAGTCTAACTAATTTTAAAAGTTGCGTTATTATAAGTCGAATTTTTAGTGCTTGATTTTTAATAACAGTAGTTGTTTCGTTTTCTTCTGATACTTCGCATTGAGCTAAAATTACAGAAACTGGAGTTCTTAGTTCGTGTGATACATCAGATGTTAAGCGTTTTTCTTTTTCAAACATATCTTCAAGTTTTATTAGCATGTCATCAAATGATTTTGCAAGCCTTGAAATTTCGTCTTTGCCTTCAGTGTGATTAATTCTAACGGATAAATCGTCATCATATATGATTTTTTCAGTAGTTTCAATCATTTTATCTAAAGGTTTTAAAGATTTTTTGCATATTAAATAGCTACCAAATGCAGAAATTATTATAAAAATTGGTAGCGAAAGAAACGCAATAAGCAAAATTGTATTAACCATTTGAAGTTCGCTTGTTATAGAGAGTATTCCTCGTGCAAAATATGAGGTTTCCGAATTTATCTGCACATATTTGTCGTAAATTAAATAATCTACGCCTAAATAAGAAACATTTGTAAAAACACCATCTAAAAGAGGTTCGGTAAATTCTGTTTTAAAATGTCCTGCAAGCAAAAATCCGTCCTGCGAATAAATTAAAGTTGTAACACCATCTTCAAAATATTCAATCTCGCTTAAATCTAATTGATTTTGCTTAAATTTGATTTCTTCGATATTTTCATAAACTACTTCTTTCAAAATATTTTCAGAGCCAATTTGAACTACATTCTCGCTGATACTCACCATAAAAATTAACACTAAAGATACCATAATACTCATTAAAATCGTATTATATATTGTGAGTTTAATTTTCATATTAGCCTCCTTTTAGCACATATCCTACACCTCGTATAGTGTGGATTAATTTTTCATCAAAACCATCGTCAATTTTTTTTCTAAGATAGCTTATATAAACTTTTACAAGTCCACCTTCGCCTTCATAGTCAAAATTCCAAATGCTGTCTTCTATTTGCTCTTTTGTTAAAACTACATTTTGATTTAACATCATATATTCTAAAATAGCATATTCTTTTAAAGTAAGTTTGATAATATTATCAGAGCGTTTAACAATTTTTTGGCTCATATCAAGCTCTAAATCTTTAAATTTTAGAATATTTCCTTTGTGTTGTGGTTTTGTACGAATTATAACTCGTATACGAGCGAGTAATTCACTAAACACAAAAGGTTTTACAATATAATCGTTAGCACCACTATCAAGACCTAAAACAATATCTTCGCTACTATCTTTCGCTGTTAAAAATAAAACTGGGTAGTCAATTCCTTTTTCTCGAATAATTTTTAAAAACTCAAGACCGTTCATCTTAGGCATCATTATATCAAGTAAAATTAAATCGTATGTCATGCTATCAATATAGTCAAGACCCTCGCTACCATTAAAACAAGAATCTACAGCATAGCCTTCGCTTTCTAGTTTTTGTTTAATTAGTTTGTTTAGATTTTTTTCGTCTTCACAAAGTAAAATTCTCATTTAAATCACCTAACCTTTTGTTTATAAATTTATTATACATCAAATAGGTTAAGAAAAGGTTAAACTTTTAAAAATTTTTAAAACTTTTTTAAAGTTTATTTTGTGTAAGCTCTTTGAGTATGATTAAAGGCAACACCTCACATCTAACGGTTCACACCTTAATAGTCAACTTTTTTGCAAATTTTACGTAACGTCACACAAAAATCACTTGCAAGACAAAAGTATTACTGCGTAATTTTTGCACAAATTAACGAAAAATTTATCTAAAAATTTAACTATTATAGTTATGAGGTGTTGCCTTAATTATATAGCACAAAGGTTAAAAAAAGGTTAAACTTTAAAACTTATTAAAAAAATTTTTAAAAAGCATAATATAAAAACTTGACAAATATTTAAAAATATGTTTTAATACATATATATAATAAGTCAAACCGTTGACGTGGGGATAAAAATAATTGTGCATACACAGAGAGTTTGGGGTAGCTGAGAGCCAAATTAAACGCAGATTATTAAATGGGCCACTAAGGGCATAGTGAAAGATTTTTATCGAGTATCCTATGACGTTTCGCATACGTTAGTTGCAAGGAGTTGATAGACTCTTTAGAGTGCGTAATTTTTATTACGAAGCAAGGTGGTACCACGGTATTTATAATCCGTCCTTGACGATGTTTTCATCGTCAGGGACTTTTTTTATGGAAAAGGAGAAATTTATGACAACACCAATTTTAGAAAACGCTAAAAAATTAGCACATGGTTTTAAAAGAATACCTATAAAAATGGAGATTTTTTCGGACACACTAACACCAATTATGGTGATAAAGCGTTTAAAAAAAGCTAGTAAACATGTTTTTATGCTAGAAAGTGCCGAAAATAATAAAAAGTGGGGGAGATACACTTTTTTAGGATATGAGCCATCTGTGGAAATTTCTTGTATAGACCACGAAACAACAATTAAAAGCATGGATAATATTAAAATATCAAAAGAAAACCCTGCTGATATTATTCGTGATATTATAAAACAAAACAACGCTCCTATTTTAGAAGATATGCCACCTTTTTGTGGTGGTTTAGTAGGTTTTTTCTCGTATGAATACATAAAATATAGCGAACCTACTTTAAAACTAGATGCTAAAGACGAAGAAAGCTTTAAAGATGTTGATTTAATGTTATTTGATAAAATTATAGCTTTTGATAATTATAAACAAAAAGTTATTTTAATAGTAAATGCAAAAACAGAAAATTTCGAGCAGTCATACGAAAATGCAAAAAATACGCTTTTAGAAATGAAAGAACTCATTACAAATGGGGAATATCAAGAAGAAAAACCTTTAAAACTTAAAAGCGACATAAAACAACTGTTTAGTAAAGAAGAATATTGCAAAATGGTGGAAAAAGCAAAAAAATACATATATGAGGGCGATATTTTCCAAGTTGTTTTGTCAAATAGACTAGAAGCTAAAATTGAGGGTAGTTTGCTTGATACATATCGAGTTTTAAGAACATCTAATCCATCACCTTATATGTTTTATTTTTCTAGTGATGACGTAGAAATAGCAGGTGCATCGCCAGAAACTTTAGTAAAACTAGAAAATACAAAGTTACACACATTCCCACTTGCAGGAACAAAACCAAGAGGGGCTACCGAAGAAGAGGATTTAGCTTATGAGCAAGAACTTTTAAACGATGAAAAAGAAATTGCAGAACACAATATGCTAGTAGACCTTGGTAGAAACGATATTGGGCGAATTAGCAAAATAGGCACTGTAAATGTAGAAAAATATATGCAAATCGAGAGATATTCGCATGTTATGCACATAGGCTCGACTGTTACTGGAGAAATTTCGGAAGATAAAGACGCACTAGACGCAGTTGATGCAATTTTGCCAGCTGGAACTCTTTCGGGTGCTCCAAAAATTCGTGCTTGCGAAATTATTCGTGAACTAGAAGATAATAAAAGGGGTATCTACGGTGGAGCTATCGGATATATAGATTTTAGTGGAAATTTAGACACTTGTATCGCAATTAGGCTTGCTTTTTCAAAAAATGGCAAAGTTTTCGTAAGGTCAGGGGCAGGAATTGTTGCAGATAGCGTAGATATTTCGGAATATCAAGAATGTATAAATAAAGCACAAGCTGTAGTTTCTGCTATAAAAATAGCAGAGGGAGGTATAAAATGATTTTACTTATAGATAATTACGATAGTTTTTCATACAATGTGTATCAACTTATTGGCTCGTTTCGACCTGATATAAAAGTTATTCGTAATGATGAAATGACGGTTTTAGAAATTGAAAAAGAAAATTTTGATGCGATATTTTTATCTCCAGGACCAAAACACCCAAAAGATGCAGGAGTATGTATCGAAGTTGTGCAAAAACTTTCTGGAAAAGTTCCTATTTTTGGGATTTGTCTAGGACATCAAGCAATTTGTGAAGCTTTCGGTGGAGTTGTATCATATGCAAGTAAATTAATGCACGGAAAAACTTCTAATACAACTTTAAATAAAAATTCTAGAATTTTTAAAGATATGGACGAAAATATTACGGTTGCTCGCTATCATTCGCTGTCAGCGGTAGAAAAAAATCTGCCTGATTGCTTAGAAATTATAGCACGTAGCGATGATGGAGATATTATGGCAGTGGCACACAAAGAACGCAAGGTGTACGGAGTGCAGTTTCACCCAGAATCGGTACTTACACCTAAAGGTCATATGATAATTAAAAACTTTTTGGAGGATATTTAGATGATAAAAGAAGCGATAATTGATTTAAGTTTGAAAAATAACCTTAGCTTTGATACAGCAAAAGAAGTTATGAACGAAATTATGGACGGAAAAGCTACAGACGTGCAAATTAGTGCATATCTTACAGGACTTGTTGTAAAAGGCGAAACGATAGATGAAATTACAGGTTCGGCTGTATCTATGCGTGAACATTCGCTAAAACTTTCGCATAATTTAAATGCACTAGAAATCGTAGGTACAGGTGGCGACCACTCAAATTCGTTTAATATTTCCACAACATCGGCTATCGTTGTAGCGTCAGCTGGTGTACCTATTGCAAAGCACGGAAATCGTGCATCATCTAGTAAATGTGGTTCGGCAGACGTGCTAGAGGCACTCGGTGTAAATATTGATATTCCTGTAGAAAAAAGTGCAAAACTCTTAGAAGAAATCGGAATTTGTTTTCTTTTTGCACAAAGATACCATTCGTCTATGAAATATGTTGCAGGTGTTCGCCGAGAATTGTCAATTAGAACTATTTTTAATATTTTAGGACCACTTTCAAACCCTGCTAGTGCAAATATGCAAGTTATGGGCGTGTATGATGAAAGTTTAGTGTATCCACTAGCTCAAGTTTTGTTAAATCTTGGTGTAAAAAACGCTATGGTAGTTTACGGAAAAGATAGACTAGACGAAATTTCTATGTGCGATAAAACGATTGTTTGCGAAATTTTAGACGGCGAGTTTCATAATTACGAAATTTGCCCTGAAGATTTTTCTTACAAAACTGTCGATAAAAGCGAACTTTTAGGGGGCGACCCACAAGATAATGCGAAAATTACACTTGATATTTTAAAAGGTGAAAAAAGTGCAAGACGTGATGCTGTGTGCCTAAATGCAGGTGCAGGACTTTATGTTGCAAAAAAAGCGAAAACACTAGCAGATGGCGTTTTACTTGCAGAAAAACTGATTGATGACAAAAAAGCTTATGAAAAATTACAAGAATTTATAAAATATTCTAATGAGGAGTAGATTATGGCTCTAATTAACGAAAATGGCGATAAAATAAACGAAAAACGCAATGTTTTAGATGCAATTGCAGAAAAAACTAAAGAACGTATCGAAAAAGAGAAAAAAATGCTACCTCTCGAAGAAATTAAGAAAAAAGCTTTGAGTTTAGATGTGAAAAATGATTTTCCTTTTGAAAAAGCACTAAAAAAAGACGATATGGCTTTTATTTGCGAAGTGAAAAAAGCATCGCCATCAAAAGGGATTATCGCAGAGGATTTTGACCCTTTGCAAATAGCAAAAGACTACGAAAAAGCAGGTGCAGACGCAATTTCTTGTCTAACAGAGCCTTTTTATTTTAAAGGACAAGACGAATATTTAGTAGAAATTGCAAAAAATGTGAAAATTCCAGTGCTACGCAAAGATTTCACGATAGATGAATATATGATTTATCAAGCAAAAATCATGGGTGCATCAGCAATTTTGCTAATTTGTGCTATTTTAGACGATAAAACGTTGCAAAATTACTTTGATATTGCAGAAAGTTTGGGGTTATCGGTGTTAGTAGAGGCACATACTACAGAAGAAATAACAAGTGCTTTAAAAATTGGTGCTAGAATTATCGGTGTGAATAACAGAAATCTAAAAAATTTTCATGTAGACTTAAATAATAGCATAAATTTACGCAAACTTGTGTCAAATGATATAATTTTTGTATCAGAAAGTGGTATAAAAACAGCTGAGGATATTAAACTTTTAGCAAATAATAACACAAATGCTGTGCTTATTGGCGAAACATTAATGAGAAGTGATAATAAAAAACGAATTTTAGACGATTTGCGAGGTTAAATATGCCAAAAGTTAAAATATGTGGCTTAAAACGTTTAGAAGACATACAAATGGTAAATAAACTAATGCCTGATTACATAGGTTTTATATTTACAAAAAGTAAAAGACAGGTAGATTTAAACACTGCGTTTAAACTTAAAGAGGCTTTGAATGAAAAAATTTTAGCTGTTGGCGTTTTTGTAAACCAAGAGATTGACGAAGTTTTAGAAATATCGACTGTGATAGACCTAATTCAGCTACACGGAGATGAAAACGAAGAATATATTGAAAATTTGAAAAAATTAACGAAAAAACCGATAATTAAGGCAATATCAGTAAATTCTATCGATGATATTTTGAAAAACAGCGATACAAAAGCAGATTTTCTGCTTTTTGACAACGGAAAAGGTGGAACAGGTCAAACTTTTGATTGGGAGATACTTAATAAGCTTGAAAATTTTCAAAAACCATATTTTTTTGCAGGTGGTTTAAATGAAAATAATGTTAAAAATGCACTTAAATATCAGCCTTTTGCACTTGATGTGTCAGGTGGAGTAGAAACAGACGGTTTTAAGGATTTTAATAAAATTAAAAAATTTATAGAAATAGTTAGGGGATAAAAATGAGTAATACAAGATTTGGTATTCACGGTGGGCAATATGTGCCAGAAACACTGATGAATGCTATAAAAGAACTAGAAGTAGCTTATGAATTTTATAAAAATGATGAGCAATTTAATAAAGAATTTAACGAGCTGTTAGAAGAATATGCAAATCGTCCATCTAAACTTTATTTTGCAAAAAGAATGACAGAGGACTTAGGTGGTGCAAAAATTTACTTAAAACGTGAAGATTTAAACCATACAGGAGCACATAAAATAAATAATGTTTTAGGTCAAATTTTACTTGCGAAAAAGATGGGTAAAACTCGAGTTATTGCAGAAACAGGTGCAGGACAGCACGGTGTGGCAACGGCAACGGTAGCAGCTTTGATGAATCTTGAGTGCGAAATTTTTATGGGCAAAGAAGACACAGAACGTCAAGCTCTAAACGTGTATCGTATGCGACTTTTAGGAGCAACAGTGCATGAAGTTACAGAGGGTACTGCAACGCTTAAAGACGCTGTTTCTGCGACTATGAGAGAATGGACACAACGCATAGATGACACGCATTACGTACTTGGTTCGTGCATGGGTCCATATCCGTTTCCTACTATAGTTCGAGATTTTCAAGCTGTAATATCAAAGGAAATTAAAGAGCAAATGATTGAAAAAGAAGGTAGACTTCCAGATTCTGTAATTGCGTGCGTTGGGGGTGGCTCAAACGCTATCGGTGCATTTTTTAACTTTATTGAAGATGAAGAAGTAGAACTTATCGGTTGTGAAGCTGGTGGACGTGGAATAGATACCAAAGACACGGCAGCTACAATTTCTACAGGAACTATAGGTATTTTTCACGGTATGAAAGCGTATTTTTGTCAAGATGAATACGGACAAATTGCTCCAGTTTATTCAATTTCAGCAGGGCTTGACTACCCAGGAGTAGGGCCTGAGCATTGTCATCTACATGATATAGGTCGTGCTAAATATGTTGCGATAACAGACGAAGAGGCAGTATGTGCTTTCGAATATTTATCGAAAATAGAAGGTATTATTCCAGCTATAGAGTCAGCTCATGCGATAGCTTATGCTATGAAATATGCAAAAACTTTATCAAAAGATAAAATTATTGTTGTAAATGTGTCAGGACGTGGGGATAAAGACTGCGTTGCAATGGCAAGATATAGAGGGGAGAATATCAGTGAGTAATATAAAAAAAGCTTTTGAAAATGGAAAAGCGTTTGTAGGTTTTATAACGTGTGGATTTCCAAATATAGATGTTACAGAAAAAATTATATACGAAATGGCAGAAAATGGTGCAGATTTAATAGAACTAGGTATTCCGTTTTCAGACCCTACAGCAGAAGGTCCTGTAATTCAAAATGCAAATGAAATTGCGTTGAAAAATGGTGTAACTACAGATAAAATCTTTGACCTTGTAGAAAAAGTTCGCAAAAATACAGATGTTCCTATGGTTTTTATGACTTATGCAAATGTTGTGTTTTCATACGGAATAGAAAAATTTGTTAAAAAATCAGCAGAACTAAAAATGGACGGAATAATTTTACCAGACATACCTTTTGAAGAAAAAGAAGAATTTTCGTCAGTTTGCAAAGAATATGGACTAGATTTTATATCGCTTATAGCTCCAACTTCGAAAAATAGAATAGAAATGATAGCAAAAGAGGCTAGTGGCTTTGTTTATTGCGTATCTTCTTTAGGTGTAACAGGAACACGCTCGAATATTTCTACAGATGTTAAAATTATGGTAGATACCGTAAAAAAACACACGGATATTCCATGTGCTGTAGGTTTTGGTATTTCAAATGAGAGTCAAGCTAAAGAAATATCACAATGTGCAGATGGTGTTATAGTAGGGTCGGCTATTATAAAAATTTGCGAGCAATATGGCGAAGATAGCCCAAAATATGTTGGCGAATACGTTAAAAAAATGAAAATCAGTATAAGTTAAAAAAATCCCCGGTTAATTGTATAATCAAATTGAACACATAAAAAAAATCCACAATAAAAGGATTTTCTGTTAAAATAAAGTAACGACACCAAAGTAACAGGAGAATCAAAATATTATGGACTATAATAAT
>JAWXUO010000049.1:0-14144 GCA_044426355.1 Clostridia bacterium
GAGTGCAAAAATGTGGGATAGATGCGTGCAGTTTTGATGTTATTTTAGAATCTGAAGAAGAACATAAACACAGTCATAAATGCTGTGGAAATCACGGACACGAACATCACGAGAATGACAATGGACACACGCACGAACACCACGAACATAGTCACGACCATCATGACCACGAACACGGTCACAGTCACGGGCATGAACACGAGCATAGAAATATTCAAGATGTTACAAAAATTATAGACGCAAGCCCTTTAAATGATAATGTAAAGAAAATTTCTAAGGATATTTTTGGATATGTGGCTCGTGCAGAAGCTATAGCACATGGTTTGGATATAAACGAAGTGCATTTTCACGAAGTAGGAGCTGTTGACTCTATCGTGGATATTATCGCAGTCGCTGTTTGTATTGATAATTTAGACATTACAAAAGTTTGTGTATCAACTATTTACGAGGGTCAAGGATATGTTAAATGTCAGCATGGAGTTATTCCAGTACCAGTTCCAGCTGTTGTAAATATTGCACAAGAGGGTGCTATGTCTATTAGAATTACAGAAAATCGTGGAGAAATGATAACTCCTACAGGCATGGCTATCGCAACTGCTCTTAAAACAGAGGAAAAATTGCCAGAAAGCTATGTTATCAAAAAAATTGGTATTGGTGCTGGAAAAAAAGAATTTAGAAATGCAAATATTTTAAGAGCATTGATTATAGAAACACAAAAAGATGAAAACGAAATTTATCTGCTTGAAACAAATATAGATGATTGCACAGGAGAAGCACTTTCGTATGCCATGGAAAGATTACTTGAAAAAGGTGCGAATGATGTATTCTTTACGCCTATTTTTATGAAGAAAAATAGACCTGCAACTATGCTTTCTGTGATGTGTAAAGCTGAAGATATGGACACGCTAGAAGAGGTGATTTTTAGAAATTTATCTACAATAGGAATTAGAAAAAGTAAATGTCTAAGAAGTGTTTTAGATAGAAAAATGGAAGTAATAAAAACTTCTCTAGGTGAAATAACTTTTAAAATTTGTTCATATAAAGGCAAAAAATATGCATATCCTGAGTATGAGGACGTTAAAAACCTTTGTTTAAAAGAAAATTTTGATTTTGATACAACATATGCTTTATTAAAAGCTGAAGTGACAAAATTTGTATAATCAGTTGTAAAAATCGACAAAAAAATCAAAAGCAATTGTGCAAAATGACGATATTATAATATTATAGTATTATAGTATAATATGAGGTTGACAATTTGTTGTAAGGTCTTTATAATTATAGTATATATATTTTAGTAATAGTAAGGAGATAATTTTATGGAAACATATATTGCAAGAAAACCTATCATGACGCATAGCGAAGAAATAGCAGCGTATGAAGTTATTTATACTCAAGGAGAGAACTCATTACATAACTACGCAGATGATAACTCTGCAAAAATAATGGTTGATTTCTTTAATAGATTTAATAAAGATGAAATATCTTTTGGTAAAGCAGTGTTAATGACACTTACGCCAAAAATTTTTAAAAGCGACTTGCCAATGTATCTTGACCCGAAACAAGTAATGATACAAGTAGATAAAAATATTTTAGTGAATGCTGATATTAAAAAACATTTATTAGAATACAAAGAAAAAGGATTTAAACTGGTATTAATTGACTTTGAATTTAACAAAATGTATTTAGATAATATCGTTTTATTCGATATGCTAAAAGTAGATTTTGCAAATCCTGATGAGAAAAATCTTCGTGACCAAATAGACCTTGCAAAACGTTATGGAATACAAGTTTGTGCATATAATGTTAACACTAATTCGGATAAAATGCGTGTTAAAAATTATGATATAGACTTTATGCAAGGCGATAGTATTGCTGAAATGTCAAGAACTGAAACAGTAGGCGAGGTAGACCATTTACAATCAAATCTACTAAGACTTACGGCTGCGATTTCTAACGAAACACCTGATTTTGACGAAGTAGCAGATATAATTTCAATCGACGTTACGCTTACGTTTGCACTTTTACGTATAGTGAATTCTGCATATTTTGGTCTTAGAAATCAAATAAAAGATATAAAACAAGCTATTTCTATGCTTGGCATAAAACAACTTAGACAATGGATTTATCTTTTGAATATTGGAACTTCTGGAGAAATGAACGACGAAGTTATAAAAATTTCGTTTATGAGAGCGAATTTTTGTCAAGAATTAGCACCAAAAGTAGGGGGACTTAAAATATCTCCTTCTGAAGGGTTTTTACTAGGCATGTTCTCAACACTAGATTTAGTATTAAAAATTCCAATGGCAGATGCTTTAAAAGAACTAAATATAGATGAAGAAATGAAAGATGCATTAATCAATGCAGATGGAGAAAACTTATCTAAAGATATGCTACAATTATGTATTGCATATGAAGAAGGTAAATGGAAAGAAGTAGAACGTTTATCAAATAAATTAAACCTTGTAAATGATGATGTTCGTGAAAAATATATGATTGCTATCGAAAAAGTAAATGAAACTTGGCAATCTTTTGTAAAATAAATAATGCCCTCTTGTGCTTTTTTTAAAATGGTATAAGAGGGTTTGCTAATTTTAAAAATAATTTAAAAAAGTATTGATTTTTACAAAAAAATATAGTATAATACTATATATGATAATTTTAGTTAATAAAAAATAGGAGTGATCTTAAAATGGAGAAAAATAAAACAACCTCGGTAAGTAAAAAAGTACTTAAAGTGATAACGGTGGTAACGTTATCAATGTATGCATTTATGCTAGTAGTTATAGGAACTGTAGCTAAAAATAGTATATATTCACTAGAAGAAGACTATATGTCAGAGGTATCTAGAAATGTTTCTACAAATATAGAAAGAACTATGAACGAATATCTTTCTATTGTAAAGATTTTGTCTGAAAGTTCTACTATAAAGCAAGTTTTAGCATCTGCAGATGGTGGACTTAACACAATGCAAGGTCACTACAGAGCAGAAGAAATTGTGCATGATTTTACAGCGATAAAAAAAGATTATCCAGACAGTATTTTAACTGTTGCGATACTTGATGTAGAACAAGACGGTTATTTTTTAGATAATGGTGCATATTCTGACTCGTCATTTTCGTTTAAAGAAAGACCTTATTACAGTGTTGTAACAACAGGTCAAATGCTTGTTACAGACCCGTATTTAGACACGTTAACAGGCGATATGGTAATATCAATTGTAGCACCAGTTTTTAGTGATAATGGAACTGTTTTAGGGGCTGTATTAGTAGACGTTGTAATTGACTTTGTACAACAGCTTGTAAGTGCTAGCGATTTTGACTCAACTGGTACAAGTGTAATTTTAGACATAAATAAAAACATAATAGCATCAACAACAGGAACATTAGGTAACAATTATTCTTCAATTTCTATGACAGGCGATTTATTATCTTCGCAACTTTCAAACCCTACTGGTGTTTTATTTGAAATGTCTATGCAGGGACTTGACCGTGTCGGTATTGTAAACAAAATTGGCGACTTAGGTTGGGTTACTGTAACAAGCCTTGGTGACCAACAATACAAAGAGCATGCAAACGAAGTTTTAAGAGTATTACTTGCACAATTAATTATAGCGTATGTGTTAACTATGGTAATAATTTCTAAAACAATTAATAAGAGATTAAAACCTTTAGAGGTGTGTCTGAAGCGATGGAACATCTTACAAAAGGTGATTTACACTATAAATTTGACTTTGAATCTGATGATGAAATTGGTGAACTTGCCGAAGATTTCCGTAAAACAAGTGTAGAATTATCAATTTATATCGACGAAATTACAAAACAATTACGTTCGTTTGGCGATGGTGACTTTACTTATGAAAGTGATGTAGAGTTTATTGGAGATTTCGGAAATATTCAAATAGCACTAGCACAGTTTAAATCTTTAATGTCTAAAACTCTAGGAAATCTTACAACGACTATAGAGGAAGTTTCTTTAGGTGCAATGCAAGTTGCACATGGTTCGCAGTCTTTAGCACAAGGTGCAGAAGAGCAAACTGGTGAAATTGATAATTTAGCACAAACAGTTGATTTAATAACAAAAACTGTTAAAGATAATGCAGAAAATGCAAATGAAGCTAACAATTTAGGTTCTAGTGTAACTGTAATATTAAAAGAAAGTACTGATTATATGGTAGAGCTTTCAGAAGCTATATCGCAAATTCAAACATCATCTACTGATATAGAAAAAATCATAAAAACAATTGATGATATTGCTTTCCAAACAAATATTCTTGCATTAAATGCAGCTGTTGAGGCATCTCGTGCAGGTGAAGCTGGTAAAGGTTTTGCTGTTGTTGCAGACGAAGTACGTAACTTAGCACAAAAATCTACAGAAGCTGCAAATGGAACTACATCTTTAATACAAAATTCGCTTGATGCAGTACAAAAAGGTGTTAAAATAGCACAAGAAACAAATCAATCATTTGCAAAAGTAGACGAAAGTTCGAAAAAAGTATTAGATCTTATTTCTAAAATTTCTATAGCATCTACTGAACAAGCTAATAGTATAAATGAAATTTCGGTTGGTTTAAATCAAATTTCAACAGTTGTACAACAAAACTCTGCAATTAGTGAAGAAAATGCAGCTGTAGCAGAAGAATTATCTAGCCAATCTACGGTTATGACAAATTCTGTTCAAGCATTTAAAATTTCAAAAAACGATAATCAATTCTAAAATATATAAAACCGTAGAAAAAATTCTACGGTTTTATTTTGTGTAAAATTAGATGAAAAATGAAAATATATCATAGGAAATATAGGCGATATTTGAACGCACAAAATATTAAATCTTTGAGAAAACTCGAAACCCTAAATTTTATGATATTACAAATATAAATTTTGTATATTTTATTAACTTTATTTCGTAAAACTGTTTACAATTAGTTTGTAAAATGTTATAATATTCTAAATTGAAAGAGAGAATAACAATGAATTTTACAAAAGAAGAAAAGTCATGGATGATGTATGACTTTGCAAATAGTGCCCAGTCAGTAATAATAGTAACGCTATTACCTATTTTTTATCAAACAATAAATAGTGCAAATCCTATAGTAAGCTCATATTGGGGCTATAGCACGAGTGTTGCGATGCTTATAATCGCAATTCTTTCTCCGATTTTAGGAGCGTTGGGAGATTACGAAGGTTATAAAAAGAAAATTTTAACTATTTTTATGATGTTAGGCGTAACTAGTTGTCTTTTTGTGTCGCTAACGCCACTTTTAGATTATAACCAGCACTTAAAAGAAATTTCGATAGCAATAATTTTGTTATACATATTATGTCAAATTGGATTTTCTGGAGCAAATATAATGTATGACAGCCTTTTGCCAGATGTAACAACAGATGAGCGAATGGACAAAGTTTCAATTATAGGTTTTGGACTAGGTTACATAGGTGGCAGTACAGTTCCGTTAGTGATATTTTTAATACTTTCGATGTTTATACCAATGGACATAGCACTTGCGATAGTATTTTTTATAGCTGGTATATGGTGGTTTGTATTTTCTTTGCCGATTTTAAAAAATGTTAAGCAAAAAAACTATGTGCAAAAAAGAAAAAAACTGATTTTAGATACCTTTTTAAATTTAGCAGTAACATTTAAAGAAATTGTAGCAAATAAAGTTATGTTCGTATTTTTACTTGCATATTTCTTTTACATAGACGGTGTAAACACAATTATCCATATGTCTACGATTTATGGCTCAACACTTGGTATTGACGCAACACAAATGATGTTAGCTTTGCTTTTAACACAGATTTTAGGATTGCCATTCGCTATTTTGTATACTAAACTTGCAGAAAAGTTTGGCTCAAGAGCAATGATTCGTGTAGGAATTATAGTGTATATTTTTATCTGTATTTTTGGATATAATGTAAAAACATCAGCAGATTTCTGGTTTCTTGCATTTTTAATAGGAACAAGCCAAGGTGGAATACAAGCTTTGTCACGTAGTTATTTTGGTAAAATTATCCCAGACAAGAAAAGAAGTGGGGAATTTTTTGGAGTATACGATATATTTGGAAAATTTAGTGCTATAATGGGACCAATGCTTTATGCTTTTACAAGCAGTTCATATAGCAACTATTTAATAAACGAAGCAGGATTGTCAATAGATTCAATGACGACAGAACAAGCTTTAGAAATAACTAAACAAAGTAGTCCGATAGGTGTGTTAAGTGTTCTACTTATTTTTATAATAGGTGGAGTGTTATTTACCTTTGTATTACCAAAATATGAAAAGAAGGAACAAAATGGCTGATAGTTATACACATCAACGTTTAGCAGAAGAAGCTATACAAAATATTGAAATAACAGATAGAAATGTTCTGTTATTGGGAAGTCAAGGTCCTGATATATTCTTTTTTTATAAAGTTTATAAGAAAACTGACGCAGAAATAAGAAAAATTGGAACTCACATGCATAATAATAAAACGGGTGAATTTTTGTTTAATTTGCGTAAAAATGCAACTTCAAATATACAAAAATCGTATTTTTACGGATTTCTATGCCATTATGCAGTAGATTTAACTATTCACCCATATGTTAAATATTGCGAAGATACAATTTATACAATGAAAAATGGACATGGATATTTCGAGGCAGGTTTAGATGACTATGTAGCAAATGGAAATATGAAATTTGCGAAAATTTCTGATGACGAGGCTTGGGAAGTTAGCATGCTTTTGAAAAAAAGCATTTTCGACACATATCAAACAGATTTGGATATGGAAATATTTACACAAGCTATAAGCGATTTTTATTTAATCAAAAAAATGATGCGAGGTAATAAAAACTTTTTTAAATTAGCAGAAAAAATTATGAAAGTAGAAGAATCGTATTATCTTTCACACATACAACCTGCTGTAATAAAATTACAAACTCCAAAGGAAAAATGGTATGATACATATAAACGTGAATGGTTTTCTGAAGATATAGACCAAATTCTCGACCGTTGCAAACAAAAATGCACAGAATTTATAATGTATGCACAAAAGATAGATGGCGAAAAAATAGATTATTATCAATTTCATGAGGTGATAGGTAGCTTGAGCTACGAAACTGGTCTTGAAGTATAATTTTAAAGCACTGATTTATATCGGTGCTTTTTTATCAAAATTTTTACAGACAGAAAAAACGCCGACTTTAAAGCCAGCGTTTATGATATATATTAAATTTAAGTATTCATATACCAACGGCGAGTGATAGGTTCAGATGATTTTATTGTTGTTCCAAATTGCTTAATACCAGTTTTTTGTTCGTATTTATTGTGTTCGTCCATGACACCTGCAATTTTTTTAACAACAGCATCTGTTAATGTTTTCTTCTGAGCATCTGATAAATTTGAATTATCACTAATAGCCTCAGTTTGGCTATAGTATTTAGCTAAAGTAAGTGCTTTAAACTCTTCTACAGAGTCTACAGAAATTAAAGTATCTAGCGTTTCAGCATATTCTTTACGTTCTTTTTCAATCTCTTCAGCTTCTTTTGAAAGATGTGGTGAATTGTTTTGAATGTGATCTAATTCATAGTTTGTAAGAGTTTTGCCTGCTAGAAGTTTTTTGTTTAAATCATCTGTATAGGCTTTGTTTTTATCTTGCTGAGAATCGTCGGTAGAAGATTTAGACTCTTGTTTTTCTAAAGCCTGACCAACTTTTAGTCCTAAAAACTCGTTAGACTGCATTGTTTGTAAATCATTTTCGTGATTGTATGCACTTTTATAAGCTTCCAACTTATTTGATGTTGAATTTATCATAAAAATATCCCCCTTTAATTGTATGTTGCACTATATTTTCGTTAATAAAATTATCCCACAATATAGTTATTCTACGTTATTTAAAAAATACAATAGTTAAAATGAAAAAAATTTTTTATTTTTTAAATTATTTTTTTGGTACATAAAAAAAGCTTAAAACCTTGACATATCAGATGAATTTTGATATACTAGTTAAGTAAAAAAGTTTTTAAAAGGAGAATTTTATGAAAAGATTAATAAGTCTTGCTCTTGCTACTGCTATGATGACAGCACTTGTAGCTTGTGGCAGTGAAGACAACACAACAGGTACGCAAACCAATACTGGGAATAGTCAACAAACAACGACTACAACTCCAACTGTAAAAACAGGTATGGCAGATGGTTTTGGTGGTAAACTTGAAGTTTCTGTAACAATGGAAGGTACTACAATTAAATCTGTAGAAGTAACTTCACATTCAGAAACAGCTGGTATTTCTGATCCTGCATTAGCAACAGTACCTGAAGCTATCGTTGCTGCAAACAGTGCAGACGTAGACATAGCATCTGGAGCAACTGTTTCATCAAATGCAATTATGAGTGCAGTTAAAAACGCAATGGACCCTGTAGCAAATCCTTACGTAGAACCACAAAAAGAAGTTGTAGCTTTAGCGGCTTCTGACTTATACCGTGGTGTAGGTACTACTACTCTAGGTAGTTCATCATCTAAAATAGATGACGAAGGCTATGGATACTACTCATTAAATCAAGTTTTTGCAAATGCTTTATTTGATGCAGATGGTAAAATCTTAGCAATTACAATCGACCAAATGGAAATTGGTACTCCAAATAACGCAAAAGAAACTTTACCAACTTTCTATGGCTGGCCTGGACAATCATATTCTTATGATGATGATAACGATGGAACTATTGATGGTGTTGTTACTGTTGATGAAGATATGTTCCTTGAAATGTTCCTTGACATGCAAACAAAAAGAGAACGTACAGACTATAACATGACTTCTGGTTCATGGGCTGAACAATTCGATGTTTTCGAAGCAGAAATGGTTGGAAAAACAATTGCTGAAGTTTTAGAATGGCACGATAAATATTTCTCAGACGAAACAACTAGAATTATAAAAATTACAGATTCTTCTTCTGAAGCTGATATTGCAAAATTCGAAGCTTTAACTGAAGATGAACAAGCTTACCTAACAGACGTAACAACTGGTGCTTCAATCAGCCTTACTGACTACCATGGTGATATTCTTCAAGCTATCGTAAATGCTTATGATAACAGAGAAGCTGTTGTAGATGTATCTAAAGTATCTGCACACGGTTCTGGTGTATCTCTAGTAGGACGTTTAGGGCCTGGCTCTGATAACGATATGTCAACATATTCATACAACGAAGTTTTCGTATATACTTTATTTGACGATGAAGGTAAAATTTTAAATCTTAAAGTTGACCAATTCGAAGTTAAATCAGGCAATACTGATGGTGTAAATCCATTTACTGGTTGGGTTGGAATTGAATACGGAGATAGAGTTAATGCTGATATTGATGCTTTAGCTTCTCAAATGTTTAACCTTACTACTAAAAATGACCAAGGTGATTCATACGCTATGACTGCTGGTTCATGGGAAAACCAAATGAACGCATACGAAGCATTCTTCGTAGGAATGACAGTAGCAGAAGTTGAAGAATGGTATGCAACATCTACTTTTGATTCAAACGGTAGACCTCTAAACATTACTGAAGATACTGCTGAAGAAGATGTAGCTAAATTTGAAAAATTATCAGCTGAAGAACAAGAAGCTTTAGTAGATTTAACTGCTAGTGCTACAATGAGCTTAAACGATAGCCATGGTGATATTATCAAAGCAATCGTAAAAAGCTATGAAAACAGATCATCTTTAGATATTACAATCGGTTAATATTATAAATTTAAACGAGCTACTTTAATAGTAGTTCGTTTTTTTATTGTAAATTATGATAAAACAAGTATTTATTTTTGTATTTAGGTTGAATTTTTTGAAAATTCAAAGGGGAGTTTCGTTGTATCGACAGCGATTTAAGACTTTCGGTCTTAAAAATCCCGACCACCTTGGACGTGGTCGCAATTATGTACGAAATTTAATTTAAGATAGGTCGATATTTTTGTTGTTAATAAACTAAATAGAACGTTTGAGATAACCTATAAAAGAAAAATTAAAAATAATAAAAAAACTTGATACTTTAGCCTGTATTTTAGGTTAAAGTATCAAGTTTTATAAAATTGCGTAGTAAATTTCGCTAAAAAGTTATTTAATATAGCTTTTTGTAGATATTAAATTAAAATAAAGTATAAATTTTATTTATTAATATTCAATACCTTTTCGTGCTGTGATGCCTTTATCGAAAGGGTGTTTGATTTTTTTCATTTCTGTTATGTAGTCAGCATAATCTAGCATAAAATCTAAAGGCTCTCGTCCAGTTATTACAACTTCCATGTCTAGTGGTTTAGTTTTTATGAAATTTTCCACAATTTCAACATCTATTAAGTTAGAATTACACACAGAGCAAAGCTCATCTAAAATCAACACATCTGCTTTTGAGAAAACAGACTGAACAAAAATAGCGTTATTTTGCTCTATCGTAGTTTTTAGCTCGTTTTCGTCCATTTCCCAAGTGAATTTAGTCAAAGAATCGCTAGTGATTATATTTACATCAAATTTTTCTTTTAGTGCTAAAATTTCGCTAGATAGCCCATTTTTTAAAAATTGTGCTATAACAACTTTTTTTCCAGAATAAACGCTACGCAAGGCAAGCCCCATAGCAGAAGTTGTTTTTCCTTTGCCTTCGCCACAATATACATGTATTAATCCACTCATAAAAATAAAACCTCATAAAATTTTCTTGTATTTATTTTAACATAAAACAAATTTAAAGTAAAGTTATTTTATGAAATAGTTTTTCGCCATTTATTTTTCTTATAAAATATATAGCCGACTGGGACAGATGATAAAGGAGCTATCATACAAGCGTAATAAATTCCGTCTAAGCCGATTTGACTTTCTAGTAAAAACGCTAGAGTTAGTCGAACAATAATGCAATTTAAAAACGAATTTGCCATAACAAATAAGGTGTTTCCAGAGCCGGTAGCTAAAATATTATAAGAGTAGAACCCTGCGTAAAAAATTTGTGCGATAATTTCAATGCGAAGATTTTTTATTGCGTGCATTGCAACATCTTCATCGTTTATAAAAATACTAACAAGCTGTGGTGTGAAAATTTGCACTATAGCAATTGCACAACATGCTGTTAAAATAGCAAGACGTAAACATTCTTTTAAAATTTGCTCAGCTCGGTCATATTGTTTTGCACCTAAATTTTGTGCTACCATAGTAGAACTAGCGTTTGCGATAGCTATTATAAATAGTTGCGAAAATTCTTTGATTTTATTAGAAATACCGTTTCCTGCAGATACATCTGCACCGTATTTATTAAACAAAAAAGCAACGCCAAGCCATGAAATACTAGCGACAGTTCCTTGTAAGGCGATAGGAAAGCCGTATTTTACAATAAGTTTTATTTTTTCTGGGTCAATTTTAAACGTTTTAAATCCAATGGAATCGCTATTTTTTAAAACATAAGTTAAAGCAAGCGAAAAAGACAAAAATTGCGAAATGACTGTTGCAACTCCAGCTCCAAGAACCCCTAAATCTAATACAGCTACAAAGATTAAGTCTAAAAAAACGTTTAAAGTGGTCGAACAAGCGATGAAATGAAAAGGTTTTTTAGAATTTCCCACAGCACGTAAAATGGCTGTTAGTGCGTTGTATGAAAAAATAAAAGTTATGCCAAAAGAGCATGTTTTAAGGTAAAGAGTTGCTTCTTCTAGTGCTGGAGAGCCGAGAGCTACCATTAAATTTTTTGAAAAAAGGAATACAAAAACGGTACATACAAGCCCTGATAAAAGTGCAAATGTAAATAAAGTAGTAGTTGATTTTTTTACATCGTCAAGGTTTTTTGAGCCAAAATATTGACCGATTAAAACATTACCACCGACGGTAAAACCTATAGCAATTTGCACAAGTAAATTCATTGTAAGCGAGCCATTATTTATAGCAGAAACTGCCGTAGCACCACTAAATCTACCAACGATAATCATATCTATTATGCTGTACATAGACTGCATAATGCTGGTTAAAATCATTGGAATAGCATATTTTATAAGTGTTTTTCGTACATTTCCTTGAGTTAAATCGTTTGAAGTATTCATTATAGATTCTCTTTCTTAATTTTAGGAATTTCTAGATTTAGCTTTTAAATAAAATTTTAGTTTTCTTGAATAAAATTAAAGGATAAAAGTTGTAAATTATTCCACTAGTTATAATAATACCATAAATTAAAAAAAACAGCAAGATAAAATATTTTTAATGTTGTAAAATAAAAAAAACGTAGAATAAATATATATGTAGGAAACTAATTTTCTGCATTATTAGTAAATTGGAGGTGAATTTATGCAAATTACAAGTAGTTTAAGCCAATACGCAACAACAAAAAGTTGTTTAGAGATTACTGACAAAGATAAAGAAGTAATTGATAGCATCATGGCAGGCCCTATAAGAGGTTTACAAGCTCAAGATGAGCAAGATATTGCTTTATTAAAAGAGTCTTTTGAATTAACTGAAAAAGGCGTAAATAAGATTTTGCAATCTGGTTTAGACATAACAGTTTAAACTAAAAAACTGCACTCTTTTTAGATTTAAGGACAGTCTGAAAAGAGTGCAGTTTTTTTATCACAATTTTTATGCTTTTTAGCATTTGCAAATTTGTAATACTGATGAGATGTTCAGTTTTTTTAATGTATGATATGACCGTTAACAGAGAATGTCACAATATCCCAAGGAATTATTTTACCACTAAGTTTAATAGCATTTTTAGTCCAAATCTCAATACCAGCACAACAAGGAACTTCCATTCTTGCAATCATAATTTCTTTTATATTATTGTTTTTGATAATTTCGGAAAGTTTTTCAGTGTAATCGGTTTCATCAAGTTTTGGACAACCAATTAAAGTTACTCTACCTTTGATATATTCTTCGTGAAAATTTGCATAAGCATAAGCTGAACAATCAGCAGACACAAGAAGTTTAGCATTGTCAAAATAGTTCGTTTCAGTAGGTACTAATTTGATTTGTACAGGCCATTGACGTAGCTCTGTATTGCCATATTCAGAAGGGGTTTTAGATTGGAATTGTTTCTTATGCTCTTGCACTTTTGCATAATCATAAGCTAAAGTGTCACGCTCAATAAATTTTATAGCATCAACAGGACAAGCAGGTAAACAGTTTCCAAGACCATCACAAAAATCATCTCTTAAAAGTGTTGCCTTACCATCAACTAGAGCAATAGCTTTCTCGTGACAAGCATTAGTGCAAAGACCACACCCTACACATTTATCTTTATCTATTTGTATAATTCTTCTAGACATTTTTTCTCCATTCAAATGAGTTTGTATAAGTATATAGTATCACATACCTAGGTTGAAAACAATATCAAAATATGGTATAACGATATAAAAATTGATAAGAATATTTAAAGGTTAATAAGAATATAAACTTTAGGAGGATTTTTGAGTAAAGTCATACTTATAGACGTGAGTGATTATTCAATAAGAAAAGGTGCGACGAATTTGTCGAAATGTAAAAATGACATATATGCTGTACAGAATACGTTGATAAACGGTTTGAAATTTCCTGTGTACGTTTCCTTTTAGTGCTACAATTTTCTTTTTTATTATCTTTATTATACCACGCCTGAATGTTTTTTGTATAATTTATTATAGCCTATACATTCAGATATTAAAATGAACAAAGAAAAATTATTATTCATACTGTAATACCAATGTAAAACTTTTATTAAAATTATGTGCGACAAAAGTGATTGGATTTTATTCACAGCCACATATACAATCAAAATTTGAAGAATTGAAAAAATACCTATCAATGCAAAGTTGAAAAGGGGTTTTGTTTTAAGTTTATGCTGATAAACTAAAGCAAAATCCGAACCCATCTCCAATTTGGAAAATATGGTTTGGATTATATTAGTTTGTCTACCCAATCTGATTTAGATGTCATTTATGTTACGGCATAAAAAATTCGCCGAAGCTGTAACTAAGGCGAATAATGCTTGTCGGTGCTACCGACTGGTACACCGAACTCACTCATATCCGAACAATCTAAATCACTTAAATTCACTATTTGCGACTCAGTTTTGTAGTTAAATATGAAAATAATCCTATCATCATACAAATAAATTGAATTTACAAAATTATCAATTAGAATTTGTCTATCTCCTGCTTTGGTAATATCAATATTACGAAATTGCA
>JAWXUO010000050.1:0-12969 GCA_044426355.1 Clostridia bacterium
CCAGACGAAAAACCCACCTAGCGTTCAGTTTATCTTCAGTATGCGTTATTTTAGTCTGTGCAGAGTTTGAAGCTTTGCATGCATTTTTACGCATAAAAAAGCTCAACGGTAGATTAGGTGCTTTTTGTCTGTAAGTTGCTTTTAAAATAAACTTGCATAAGCGTGAGCGAGGTCTGAAATGCAAAGTCTTAAAACCACGCTACACCGAACCCACAAAACATAAACCTATACTTTTCTTTGTTTTGTTAAAACTTTTCTAAAAGTTTTTTTCTTGAGTTCTTGGAAACCCAAGAACTGCCAAACAGCGAGTGTCAAAATAATAAATTAACTTTAATTAATAAACTTAATTAGTACGAGTTATAAAACTACATTTTTACGCATAAAAACCTTGTTTTCGATTTATTCTAATTAATTTTATTAACAAAAACAATTTTTTATTTTAACAAACTCATATCAAGTTGACATTTTAACTAAATAATGATAAACTAAACTAAAAAAGTATAAACTTACTTATAGGAGTTTTTTATTATGGTATTAGTTGTAGATATAGGAAATACAAATATTGTGCTTGGTGCTTATGTTGATGATGTTTTAACTTTTACAGCACGTATAGCTACAAACAAAGACAAAACGGCAGACGAATATTCTGTTATCCTAAATGGAATTTTTTCGCTAAACAATATTTCTACAGAAAAAATAGAGGGTGTTATCATCTCTAGTGTTGTTCCCCCTTTAACAGGTGTTTTTGAAACTTCTCTAAAACATTTTACAACCGTCCCTTTTATGATAGTAGGACCTGGAATAAAAACTGGTTTTATAATTAAAATTGACAACCCTGCACAACTTGGTACAGATATGGTGTGTAATGTTGCTGGAGCTTTAGCAGAATTTAAAAAAGGGTCACTTATCGTTATAGATATGGGTACTGCGACCACTATTACTGTAGTTGATGAAAACGGAAATATCCTCGGTGGGTCTATCTCTCCAGGTCTTAGATTATCATTAAACGCACTTTCTGGAGGTACAGCACAGCTTCCTTTTATAAATTTAGACCAAATAAAAAAAGTAATTGGTACAAATACTATAGATTGCATGCAATCTGGCGTTATTTGTGGGTGTGCTTCTATGATAGATGGCATGGTCGATAGAATTAGCCGTGAATTAAACGCTAATCCTAAAATAATCATTACTGGTGGTATGTCATCTAAAGTAATCCCTCATTGTATGCATGATTTATATCATCGTCCAAACTTACTTGTCGAAGGTCTATATAATTTATACTTAAAAAACAAACCAAGCACCGAACAATAAGACAGTTTTGTCTGTCAACATAAAATAAATTTTTAAATATATCCTACACTGCACCTACGTGGGCAGTAGTTCAATCTATTATATTTAAATATTCGCAAAAGCGTTTATTAATAAATTTTAAGCACTGCACCTACACGGGCAGTAGCAGGAGGAAAAAATGAAAAACACAAAAAACTTAACACAACTCGCATTTTTTACTGCATTGATTTTAATGCTAGGGTTCACACCTTTAGGATTTATCACAGTTTTTGCCACAGGCATTACAACCGTGCATATACCCGTCATTTTAGGTTCGTATGTTTTTAATGTAAAGCAATCGTGTTATTTAGGTTTTATCTTTGGTTTAGTCAGTTTCATTCGCTGTTTTACCACACCAGATGCTATTTCTGCAATAGTTTTAGGAACTGGGACAGGCTTTGGTCTGTATAATTTATTTTTAGTTGTAATGATAATTTTTGTACCTAGAATACTTGTTGGTTTATTTACAAATTTATCGCTTAAAATTCTGCTAAAAATAACAAAAAAAGAGACTTTATCAATGATAATCTCTGCTGTAATCGGTTCGCTTACAAATACCATTTTCCTATTGGGTGGTTTATTTGTTTTTGCAAGTTCTCAAACCTCTACTGCTTTCGGTTTAGACAGCACTTCAACTCTTTTCCTTGTTTTAGCAGGAATTGTTGCTATAAACGGAATGATAGAGGCAGTTTTTGCATCTGTTGTGAGTGCTCCAATCGGTAAAGTTGTTTCGAAATACGCAAAAAAAGATTAATATTACATTAACTGTCGTAAGGATTTCTTATGGCAGTTTTTTTGTTAATTTCAAAATTTGCACAGATTAATTACGCATAAAAAAGCTCAAGCACAAATTAGGTGCTTTTTGACTGAAAATTTAAGTTTAATATAAATTCGCATAAGCGTGAGCGTGGTATAATACGCAAAGTCTTAAAATCACTTTACACCGAACTGTCAAAACCTAAATCAACCCACTACTTTGTTTTGCTAAAACTTTTCTAAAAGTTTTTTGATTTTGGTTACTTTGTTCAACACAAAGTGACGTAAAAACGTAATTTTATTTAAGAAAAGTATATGTTTAGATATTAAAATGTAATTTTATAATTTGTACCAGTAAATTTTTTTACTAAAAGTAGTGTTTTTTCTTGAACGCTCACCGTTTGGCGTTGCTTATTTTATAACTTGTACCAGTAATTTTTTTACTTAAAGTAGTGTTTTTTCTTTTAGCACTCGCTGTTTGGCTTTGCGTATGTTATAACTTGTACCAGTAATTTTTTTACTTAAAGTAGTGTTTTTTCTTTGACACTCGCCGTTTGGCAGTTCTTATATCGATAAGAACTCAAGCGAAAAACTTTTTAGAAAAGTTTTACAAAATCTTATGTTAGATTTGTTTTAAGTTAAACAATTCGGCTTGAGTGAAGCTTAATAGGCGTGCTTTGTTCTCCACTAACGTTCACTTTCGTGATATTTTAATTTGGCTAACAGCACAAAAAAGCCTAAATTTAAGCGTTTTTTTATATTTATAAGATTAATGCATACTTTTTAGTAAAAAGTATGTAGTTTTTTATTTTTTCTAAATTTTTAAATTTGCACAGACTATTTACGCATAAAAAAGTTCAACGGTAGATTAGGTGCTTTTTGACTGAAAATTTAAGCTTTTACATAAATTCGCATAAGCGATAGCGTGGTCTAAAATGCAAAGTCTTAAAACCACTTTACACCGAACCGTCAAAACCTAAATCAACCCACTACTTTGTTTTGCTAAAACTTTTCTAAAAGTTTTTTGATTTTGGTTACTTTGTTCAACACAAAGTGACGTAAAAACGTAATTTTATTTAAGAAAAGTATATGTTTAGATATTAAAATGTAATTTTATAATTTGTACCAGTAAATTTTTTTACTAAAAGTAGTGTTTTTTCTTGAACGCTCACCGTTTGGCGTTGCTTATTTTATAACTTGTACCAGTAATTTTTTTACTTAAAGTAGTGTTTTTTCTTTTAGCACTCGCTGTTTGGCTTTGCGTATGTTATAACTTGTACCAGTAATTTTTTTACTTAAAGTAGTGTTTTTTCTTTGACACTCGCCGTTTGGCAGTTCTTATATCGATAAGAACTCAAGCGAAAAACTTTTTAGAAAAGTTTTACAAAATCTTATGTTAGATTTGTTTTAAGTTAAACAATTCGGCTTGAGTGGAGCTTAATAGGCGTGCTTTGTTCACCACTAACGTTTAATTTTACTATATTTTCACTTGGCTAACAGCACAAAAAAGCCTAAATTTAAGTGGTTTTTTTATATTTATAAGATTAATGCATACTTTTTAGTAAAAAGTATGTAGTTTTTTATTTTTTTCTAAATTTTAAACTCTGCACAGATTAAAACAACGCATATTGAAGATAAACGGAACGCTAGGTGGTTTTTTCGTCTGTAAAATGCAAATTTTATGTAATATTGCATAAGTGATAGCGTATTTTGAAAGAAAAAGCCTTGAAACTACGCCACCACCGAACCAAAATATCTAAAAAGAAAAACACACAATGAATTTTGTAAAACTTTTCTAAAAAGTTTTTCTTTTGAGTTCTTGTAGATACAAGAACTGCCAAACGGCGAGTGTTAAAAGTAAAAACACTACTTTATGTAATAAATTTAATTACCACAAATAATAAAACTAGTAAGCCAAACGGCGAGTGTTAAAAGAAAAACATTACTTTTAGTAAAAAATTTAATTAGTACTACTCATAAAATAATTACTTTTTATGAGTAAAAACGTAATTTTATTTAAGAAAAGTATGTGTTTAGATATTAAAATGTAATTTTATAACTTGTACTAGTTAAGTTTATACTAATAGTAGTGCTTTTCAGGCATAAAATCGCTTGTAGCTTTAAAATTTTGCATAAAAAAAGAACCAACATTTCTGTTAGTTCTCTTTGGCGGAGAATGAGAGATTTGAACTCTCGCGCCACTTTCGCGACCTACTCCCTTAGCAGGGGAGCCCCTTCACCAGCTTGGGTAATTCTCCATTTAAAATTAACCTTTCCAAAAGGAAAGGTTATTTTGGCGGAGAGGGTGGGATTCGAACCCACGGAGGCTTTAACACCTCGCCGGTTTTCAAGACCGGTGCCTTAAACCAAGCTCGACCACCTCTCCATGGTCACTTTCTTGAGTGCTTATTAAGTATAACACTAAATTTTTAAAATGTCAATAGGTTTTTTTAAATTTTTTTAAAAAATTTAAAAACTATTATAAAACGCCTTTACATCGGTAAAATTTCAATTTTTATATTATTGAAATATCCCCTTTAAACCTCTTGCCATTTATAAAAACTTTTTGATTATTCCTATTTTTCTTCGTGCAAATAGCTTGCCTCAAGGTCTGATAAATGCGTTTTAACGCATAAAGGATATTTTTCGAAAGCTACACTTAATGAAAAGCTACCTGCCTTTACACTATCATCAAAACCACCCATATGCCAGCGAATTCCAGCTGCTTCTTCGATTTTCAGCTTCATAAAGCGTTCTATAAGGAAAACTGATTTTTCGCCATGTCCAAAAGGAAACTGGTCTTCTATAGTATAAAAATCAACCTCTTGCCATTTTCCATCAATTTTTTGATTTCTTTTAGATAATTTATAAAAATTCGCTTTACACAAATCATGCAAAAGAGTTGCTATAACAACACTTTCTTTAATATCAGTTTCTTCGTCAAAATGTTTATTCATAAAAACATCATAAACGTTTAAACTGTGCTGACAAAGCCCACCTGCATATGCTGAGTGAAATTTTGTAGAAGCAGGAGCTTCGAAAAAATCTGTTCTACATAGCCAGTCAATTAGGTTATCAACTCCATTCCTTGTAACATTTTCACGCAATATTTCGATAAATCTTGCTTTATTTTCTTCTATAGACATAAGTCATTCTCCTTAAATGTGGTTATTTCACCACGGTAAATCATTAAAATTTCTTTTTCTGTGTTATTTAAAACTATGCAAAACTTCGCTTTTTTATATTGGTCTGGCGAAAGTTTATCTAAAAGCATTTTTTTATATGGTTTAACATCTTCTCGAATAATAATATCATCTAAAACACTAGGCATTTCGCCTTTATATCCATTTTTCAGTATATCATAATGCATTTTATACAAAAATTCATGCCATAAATCAGTATTATACAAATATTTCTTTGCAAATTCGCCTAATACCTGAATTTTTTGTGGAATATTCATAGGGTACGCAAGATAACCTTTTTCTCTGAAAAAATCAGCCATCAAATCGAACATTTCAAACGGCGTAGAAAATTTACAACACAATAAATCGAGTGCAGTCCTGCCTATATCTGCATTATAATAACGCTCTACAAGCTCCTCTATATCTTTTAGTTTAATTAGTTCTGTAGCAGTGATATGTTTCGTAGAAATTACTTCATAAGGTGGATATTCACGATAAACTATACCAAATTCATCAGCTTGCTTTAGCAAACGAGAGCCTTTTAGCAATTTTAGAAAACCTAGTTGTAAATGATGTGGGTCAAGTGCATACAGCTTCGAAAAAGAATTTCCGAAAGATTTAAAATCTTCATAAGGCAACCCTGCTATTAAATCTA
Source organism: Clostridia bacterium (assembly GCA_044426355.1). Lineage (GTDB taxonomy): Bacteria > Bacillota > Clostridia > Oscillospirales > Butyricicoccaceae > CAYJLC01. The sequence continues at coordinate 5,923 of JAWXUO010000050.1, forward strand.
GGTGTAAATGCACATTATTAGCACCAATTATTTCATTAACGTTTTTAGTTAATTTTTTAAGGTCTGTAACACGAACAACAGCTTTTAATGTTTCTATATTACAAGACTGAACACCAGCTTCTAGCTGAAATTTTCCGTGTGGAGAGTTGTTTAAAAGTTCGATAATTTCATCGTCTAATATATCAGCTCCAATTTCAAAATGAAAGCTTGTATTTTTTGTATTTTCACGGCAGAATTTAATAATTTCTTTTGCTCGTTTTTTATTTGCATTAAAAGTTCTATCAACAAATTTCACTAACGGAATATCGTTATCAGCGAAATATTTCAAATCTGCAAAAACACGGTCTAAATCTAAATATCTCGTAGTATCCTTTATAGACCCCGATAAGCAATACGAACACGAAAAAGGACAACCTCTCGCCGTTTCATAATAATATATTTTGTTTTTTTCGATAATATTATAAATTTCGCAAGCAGGCTTTAATAAATTTATATTTTCCACAAGATTATAAGAAGTATCTACATGCTTTTTAGAAACAACCCCAGAAATTTTCACAACAGGATTATTAATCTGCTCTAAAAATATAGATAAAATTTCCTCGCACTCGCCACAAAGTATAAAATCAATAAAATCATATTTATTAATCATTTCTTCGGCTGTAAAAGAAACTTCAGGTCCTCCTAAAACAATTTTGACCATAGGCAAAGCTTTTTTTATATCACTTGATAATTGCAAAACAAATTCTATATTCCAAATATACGTAGAAAACAAAACAACATCTGGTTTTTTAAGAACAATATCCGAAAACACCTTCGTTATTTCGTTGTTTATATTAAATTCCAAAACATCGGCAGAATGATTTATGCTTGCATTTAAACTACGTATAGCTAAATTTAGATGAACATACTGCGAGTTTATACCAATTAGTAAAGTTTTCATAGACACCTCTTTAGTCTATTTTAACATTTTTTAAGCATATTTACAATAGAATTTTTTTGAATTTTAATATAGCAATTTTATGCAAAAAAATATTAAATCTTATAAAATTCGTCAAAATACATAAAAATATCCATCGTAATATACCGTAACATAAGAAAATAAACAATAGACTGTAGTGAAATGTTTCACGTGTAACAATCTATTGTTTATAAATAGGGGCTATCTTAAAAATACTAAATTAGTATCTTCGGTAAAATTCGTTAATGAATACGAAATAAGAACAGTATCTATACGGTTCATTATAACATAATCGCTAATCGCAATTTTGTAAAATCTAAGGTCAATTAGGTGAATTTCTTCATAGTTTTCTAAGAAAAAAGGAACTTGTGAATTTGTGTAAGAATCTTTTAAGATTAAAACTTTGCCCTCGCCAGTACCTTTTAGAATAACTTGTGGGTCATTTCCACCTAAAAACACTTCGTATTGGTCTTTATTTTCAAGTTTTGACATGTCATATAGGTCATCTTCTCTTAAACCATCAACATCTAAAATTTCTATTTTTTGATTTTCTGTATAAATATCTATAGTATCAGGAGTTACACCACGAACGCCAGAAGTAGAATAAATCGTACCATTAAAAACAGTGCTAAGTGTAGTTTTTTCGCCAAGAGGTGTAGGAGTTTTGCCTAAAGCTTCTGCCATTTCAACATAAGCATAATAAGCACCTAAGCTTGTCCAGTGGTGGTCTGTGTTATAAAAAATATACTCATCATTTTTGTCCATTAAAGCATCATATACATTAATCGAATTTCCATAAGCATTATAAACATAGTCCATAACTTCTTTTTGACTCTCAAAAGGAGCATTCGCAGGAAGTTTATGTGCGTAAATATCGTTTTGCGTAGGAAAAAGAGTTAAATAAACTGGAACATTAACGAAGTTTGAGAAATTTTGAATATATCTTAAATTTATATCAACTTGGTTATAGTTTGCAAGTGTAAATTTTTGAATTAAAGTATTCTCGGTTGATATATAAACATCGTTGTTTTCTTTTTTACCGATAAATTTTTCTGCCATAGATTTTAGTTCTATAAAATTATCTCGCAGAGCAAATTGGTCTGTAACATATGTTTCATAACTTGAAGAAAATTCTCCAGAAAGCAACGTTTCGAATGAAAATTCTGGTCCTTGTTGCAGTTGCCTATTTTCTTGAACCGAAAATTCAACATCTTCCGAAAGTGTGTTGTAGCAGAAGAAACCTCCGATATAAGCACAAAATATAAACACTATTGCTAAATCTTTTTTACTCATAAAAGTTCCTCCTAAAATCTAAAGTATAAAAATGGGTTATATGTTGCATTAACTAGATACGCAGTGCTTACAATTAAAGTAAAAGCTATAAATAAAACTTCTAGCGTTGGACGTATTTTTTCTGGAATACGTATTTTTTCCATAAAAGGAATAGCTGCTAAAGTACATAAAACAAGCATTATAGCGTAGTTTGCTAGATAATAAAGCGTGTTAGTATCTACAAAACCTATAGAACTATTTCCAAACATAACCGAAATATAACCTAAGGCTTGCGTTCCATTGCCTTCTATAGCAAATAAAACAAAGCTTACTAAAACGATAATTATTGTATATATATGCGATACAACAGCAGGACATTTTTTAAGAATATCAAGTAAGAAAAGTTTTTCTATGGTTAAAACGATAGCGAAATAAATTCCCCAAAAAGCAAAATTCCACTCTGCACCATGCCAAAAACCAGTAAGTAGCCAAACTACAAAAATATTTCTGTATAATTTAATTGGTCCTGCTCTATTTCCTCCAAGAGGAATATAAACATATTCACGAAACCACGAGCCTAGCGAAATATGCCATCTTCTCCAAAACTCTGTAGCAGATTTTGAAATATAAGGATAATTAAAGTTTTCCATAAATTCAAAACCTAGCATGCGACCTAAACCACGAGCCATATCAGAATATCCTGAGAAGTCAAAGTATAGTTGGAAAGAAAAAGCGACAATACCAAGCCACGCACCTAAAACCGATAGTTCATTTTGTGGCGTTTGTTTATAAATATCCCACAGCATACCTATATTATTTGCAAGCAAAACTTTTTTAAATAGACCTTGCGTAAATATTTTCACGCCCAAAGAAAATTTTTCAATACTTTCTTGTCTATCTGTTAATTGTTCTGCAACGTCTTTGTATTTTACAATTGGTCCTGCGATAAGCTGTGGGAAAAGTGTAACATATACACCGAAATTAAGTATATTGCGTTGAGCTTTTGCGTCTTGTCTATAAATATCTATAGTGTAGCTCATTGTTTGGAATGTGTAGAAAGAAATACCAATAGGCAGTGGTAAATTTAGTGGCTCTATAGCCTCTAGTGCTGGAATAATACTCTGAGCATTTATTAGTAAAAAGTCAAAATATTTAAAAAACAGCAATATCCCTAAATTTAAAACAACAGATTGTCCTACAAAATATCTTGCAACTTTGTCTTTTTCTCGATATTTTTCTACTAAAATACCGTGGGTGTAGTCTATAAATATAGACGCTACCATAATTAATATATAAACTGGTTCTCCGAAACCATAAAAAACAAGATTTGAAATTAAAAGCCATACGTTTCTGAATTTTTTCGGAATTAAATAATATATTAATAAAACGATTGGCAAAAATTCAAATAAAAAATATAAACTGCTAAAAACCATTATTTACCTCCCAAAAAATTTATAAAATAAAAGAATATGCCCCTACCGAGTAAGCAAGGGCAATATCTTTATTGTTATCTATAATGCTAAGATTTATGCGAACATATCATTAAATTGGTTGATATAAGTTTCTGCATGGTGACCTACTGAGAAGATAACGAAGTTACCACGAGTAGACATTTTGTATGATGCAACAAATTCAACGTGGTCTGGGTATAAAGCAGAACTAGCTAAAGCTTGTTGACGAGTAAGGATTAAAGTTTGAACTTCTTCTAATTTACCTTCTACAGCTTCTACGATGATAGTTTCATCAACAAGACCAGACATCATAGGAACTTGAGCAAATACTTGGTTTACTAAAGTTTCGTCTAAACCGTAAACGTCAGTTACCATTTGAGCGTCAAGTTGCATACCACCAACTAATTGGTCTTCTGAAAGAGATGCTTGCATAGATTCCCAAGCTTCTGTTACATCAATAATAGTATCAGATGGAATACCAGGCTCGATTACGATGTCACCAGGTACTAGGTCATCTGGGTTACCAGCTACAGAGTTATCTAGGTCGTCAGGGTTACCAGCTACAGAGTTGTCTAGGTCGTCAGGATTACCAGCTACAGAGTTGTCTAAATCATCTTTATTGTCTACATCTTGATTTAAAGTTGTGTCGTCTTTTGTTGTGTCGTTTGTGTCATCACCTGAAGAGCAAGCAGTTAAAGCGAATACCATAACCCCTGCAAGTAATAAAGCAATAATTCTTTTCATAATAATTTTCTCCTTTTAATTAAATTGATAATTCAATTTGTTTATTGTTTGTTTGTGTTACATAGGTTTAGACGAAGCCTATACCTATTTGTTGCATATTTTTTAAAATTTTTTCAAAATAAAAAAACAATTCGTATAAATCCCCTCTTTAAAAAGGTTTTTTCATATTTTAAAAATAAAAAATTTATTTTAAATTGATATAAATTCTATCTTTTTCTATAAAAAATCTCATAAAACATTAATGCATATTGGGTTTCTAATCTTTAATATATGCCAAAATTAATTTTTTACTTATATATAATGTATATCTATTTATTTAGACAAAAAAGCCATTACTTAAAAGTAACAGCTTTATGTATTAATTTTCTAAAATATGTTCGTATCTAAAATAAATAGACCCTGAAACATTATCTTTAGTTTGGTTATATTCAATTTGGCGTTCAATTTCACCATCTTCAAAAGCACCTGAAACTTCTCTATAGTTTGCGTGACAGATAAATAAACTTACATCAGTTCCATCACAAACAGCGTCCCACCAGTCAACCAAAGTTAGATATTCTGCTATCTCGTATCCTATTTTCCAATAAATTTGTGGTGCTATGTAATCTAGTATGCCCATTTCTACCCATTTTTTAGTATCAGCATACTGAACCTTATACGAACTATTGCCATTTGTTAAGCTTCCCTCAGGAAATTCTGGATAATTTCCCCAAATTCCTATAGGACTTATTCCAAAAAGTATATCAGAAGAATAAGATTTAATTAAATCGTTTGCATCTGATACTAAAGTAGTAACATTATCACGTCGCCAATCATCTAAAGACATTCCATTTGAATATTTCGCATAGCTTGCATCATCTGCAAAAGTTGTAGACGGATAAAAATAATCATCAAAATGGATACCATCAACGTCATAATTTGCAATAATTTCTTCGATACCATCTAAAATTAATTGTCTTGCCTCTGGAAGACCTGGGTCGAAATATAAAGAACCATCGCTATGAGTAACTACAAGTTCTGGATTTGTTACAGCTATATGCGTATTAGATAAAACGTCGCTCTCAAGTTTTGTAATACGATAAGGGTTTATCCATGCATGAAGTTTTAAACCTCTATCGTGACAACCTTGCACATAATATTCTAAAACATCAAAACTTGGCTTAATATCTTGATTTCCTGTTAAATAAACCGATGTTGGGAAGTATTCGGAATAATAGAAAGCGTCTGCACATGGTCTAACTTGAAAAAAAACATCAGTAATCTCTGCTTTTTGTATATTATCTAAAATTTCATCTATTTCGGCTTTTAGCGAACTTTCTGACATATTTAAAGCACTTGGAAAATCTAAATTATACACAGTTGCAAGAAACACCCCATGTAAATATTCTACCTCATCTTCGCCATAAATAGTATCTTCGACTATATTCGGCTCAATTATAACTGGTAGATTTTCTAAAACTCCTGAATTTTCAGGTTTTTCTACAAAACCAAGGGAAACCCCCACGGTAAAAACTCCTAAAATTATTAAATTTGCTATATTTTTCATAAAAACTCCTTATCTGTAAAAAATGCATAAAATAATTATAATAATTAAAAATATAATATTATTGTAACATAAAAATACTACACTTTGCAATAAAATTTTAGTGGAAAAATTTTTCATTTTATGTTAAACTAAAATGATACCACTTTTTATACTGATTTTGAGGTGAAATATGAAAATTCTAGCAATACACGATTTAGCAGGCTTTGGAAGATGCTCTCTTACTACGGTAATAGGTGTTTTAGCACGTTATGGACACCAATGTATCCCTGCACCGACAGCGATTTTTTCTACGCATACTGCTATAGAAAATTATAAAAAAATAGATTTAACAGACTTTTTACCAGAGTATCTTGAGCATTATAAAAGTTTAAACTTGCATTTCGAAGCGATTTATTCTGGATTTTTAGCATCTAGTAAGCAGATAGACAGCGTTTTGTATGCGTGTAAAAACTTTGAAGAAAGCTTTGTAATAATCGACCCTGTAATGGGAGATAACGACAAGATATATAAAACCTATACTAAAGAAATGTGCGAAAAAATGAAAGAACTAGTGCAGTATGCAGATATTTTAACGCCAAATCTTACAGAAGTGAAAATTCTTTTGGATATGCCACTTGATACAAAAATTGATACAGCCGAAGCTTTGTCAGATGCGTGCAAAAAATTAAACGAAATGGGTGCGAAAAATATTGTTGTAACAGGTATTTTAGTAAACGAAGAAACTGTAGGTACTGCGTTTTATCAAAATTCGGCTTTAAAAATGTATGAACACGAATATATAGACGTATATTACCCTGGAACAGGCGATTTGTTTACATCAATACTTATCGCAAAGGTGCTAAAAGGCGAAAGTTTTGAAAGTTCTATAATTTTCGCATCAGATTTTGTAAAAAATTCGATAAATTATTCTATTTTGCTTGGGACAAACCCACTTTATGGCGTAGAATTTGAAAAACTTTTGTAAAATATTTTTACAAAAAATCATAAAAACATTGAAAAAAAAGCTTGTTTATGTTAAAATAACTATAAGCGAGAACTTAAAAATATAGGTCTTTTTTCGTAGCTATGATAGTTAA
>JAWXUO010000051.1:0-12646 GCA_044426355.1 Clostridia bacterium
ATTGGTATAATAATGTTAGAATTCACGGCTCTTTAGGGTATTTGACACCCTCGGAGTTTGGTGATAAAAATTTAATTATCGACAAGCTATAATTTGTACTATTTTGGGTTGACATATCCAGTTATTCTGAATCAATTGATTATACTATAAATTTTGAAAATATAGAATTTTTATTAATTCGTATAGTTGAAAGTTTTGATTTGTTTATATCAATAGTTGTAGCTTTTATTATCTGCACTATTTTTTATAAAGTTTTAAATTATTTTATTTAGAAAGGAGAATTTTATGGTTTTAACTGCTGATATGATTGCCCCAATTACAACAACTTTAACTGCTAATATGGAAGTTTTAGTTCCTGTTGGTTTAGCTGTAATGTCTGCCATGATTGGTATTTCATTAATTCCTAAAATTATATATAAATTTATATAGTTTTAAAAATTGCGTTTTGTCGTTTGGCGTTTGCCACTGGCTCGCCTCGACAACGCAATTAAAAAATAATCATTTAAAATATTTTGTTTTATTTGAATTTTCATCTAGGAAGTATTTTTATACTTCCTTTTTCTCTAAGGAGTTAAAAAAATGAAAAAAATAATTTCAATATTGTTAGTTTTAACAATATTTTTAAATATAACTACAAAAAATGAAGTAGAAGCTTTTGTTGATACTGCTGTTTTAGCAACTTATGGCACTTATCTTTTGATAGGTTCTTGTCTTGTTGCAAGTGGTGTTATTTTAGATAGTGCTTCAGCTTATCAAAATTTATCGCAATATATGTTTACAAGAATGACTGTAGATTTACAAAATAAATTTTTTATAGCAAGTCAGCTTATTACATCTGGCGCTGAAAGTTTTGTTGATGTTTCTATAGATTTATTTAATGAGTTTAAAGCGTTTTTTAAAAGTGAAATTGATTATAATGATAGGCAAGTTTTAATTCCTAGCTATTCTGCTGGTTCTGTTTGGTATAAGGATATGATTTTTTATATTTTAAATCCTGATAAAAATAAAAATCAAATTGATTGGACTGCTGATATTTTCGAAAATATAATTTTAAATATAACAAATGCAGATGTTACTGTTGATATATATTTAGATGGTGTTTTTTTAGATAGTACATACATTAAATATAATACTTTTTCGCCAAAAACCGAAATAAATTCAATAGGCTGTTATCAAAAACTTACTACAAGTAGTTATTTTGTTCCTTTTGTTTTATTTGGTAGTGGCTATCGTACTTTATTTAGTTCTGATTTTTATATGAATGATTATTGGCATTTATTAAATTATGATTTTGTTTTTAGTTTGGTTTATCCTCAATCAATATTTGATACTGATGTAGATGTTAATTATCTTGATGAGGAAGTTTATACACAAGATTTAGTCTTAAAAGTACCGACAACTTTTGATGATACGGTTGCTTTGTCGCCATCTGATGTAGTTGTTTCGACTGGTACACTTAATCCAGAATTAGACGATACTTTAAATCCAGAAGCTAATCCAGATGTCGAACTTTTGCCAAATATTGAAATAATTGAAAAGTTGACTTTGAATGAACTTATAATAACAAAGTTTCCTTTTTGTATTCCTTTTGATGTATACAATAGCGTTAAAAATATGATTGTTCCAGAAATTGAACCAATTTTTGAAATACCATTTTACATACAATCTTTAGGTTATTATGATTCTATAATCATAGATTTAACAAAATTTGATACTATTATTTTAGTTTTTAGGTTTTTTTTATCAGCAAGTTTTATTTTAGGATTAATTACATCAACTAGAAAATTAATAGGTGGTTAATATGAATAGTATTATAAATGGTGTTGTAGATTTTTTATATAATATTTTATTTTTTGTTATAGATTTATTACCAGATAGTCCGTTTAGTACATTATCTTTAGTAATTAGTGATGAAATAAAAGTGTATTTAGGATACATGAATTATTTTATACCAGTAAATTTTTTTATAGCAGTGCTAGAAATATGGCTTTCAGCTGTAGTTGTTTATTATATATACATTTTAATCCTTAGATGGATAAAATTAATTAATTAGGTGGTTTTATGATTTCTTTATATTCTGGAACTCCAGGCAGTGGAAAAAGTTTGTCTGCAGCATATTTAATAATTAGATGTCTTAAAAGAAAATGTAATGTAATAGCGAATTTTCATATTAATATGGATTATTTTAAAAAGTACAAAAAGCCGATGGGCGATTTTGTTCCACTTGATAACAGCGAAATGACTGTAAGATTTTTAAAAGATTATGCAAAAGAAAATCATAAGGCTTTTAGAGAACATCAAACTTTAATTATAATTGATGAATGTGCAATTAAATTTAATTCGAGAACATCAATGGATAAAGACCGTTTAGAATGGATTACTTTCTTTCAACAGCATAGAAAGCTTGGCTTTGATGTTGTTTTGATTTCTCAATCAGATAAGCTTATAGACCGTCAAATACGTGCTTTTATTGAAACAGAATTTAAACATAGAAATTTAAAAAATTATAAAACATTTGGTTTTATTTTGTCTATTTTGTTTGGTGGTTTTTTCTGTCAAGTTGAAAATTGGTATGGAATGCGTTTAAAAGTTGGTCATAGATTCTTCTTGCTTAATAAGAAAAAAGCTAATATTTACAACACTTATCAAATATTTGAATGATGCTATATTTTTTGAGCGTTTTTGAGCGATAAAAAATATAGTATTATTCTAAATTTAAAGTGATTTATTAAACTCTGGATTAACCCAGAGCAAGCTCTGATGTAGCAAAAAACACAAAATGTGTTGTTTTTCGGTATTTTATGGGTTCTTGAGCAATTTGAAAGGGGTATATATGCTTAAAAATTTTGATATTTTAATGTATATTATGTTATTTTATGAAGTTTTTGATTTGTGGTTTAAAAATAAATATGTAGACTTTGCATTTATGTCTTCATTAATTATATTTTCGATATTTAACGTTTATAATTCGTTACTTTTTTCTTTAGAATATTATTATTCAGATGTAGCATTTATAGATTTGCTTTTAATTGACGATTTAAATACTTTAGTTTCTGTTTTTGGTATGTATACTTTTTTTGTTTTAATACCAATTATATTTATATTTTTATATTCAATCAAATTTATTATACGATATAAAGTTAAACCAGAGCAAGCTCTAATGTAGTAAAAAACACAAAATGTGTTGTTTTTAGTGGTTTTAGTGTTCCTCACAAAAATATTTTTATGATGAAATGAAAAATAGGTGTTTTAATACACGTTATGTGTAGACAATCCCCCCTTGAAAATACAACACGAAAGGTGGAAAATTTACGGATTTTTTGCCTAACGGACAAATATGTAATACGTCCGTTACATAAAATTATAGTTTTTCAGTTTTCGCAACTTTTACATATATTAAAATGCTATTTATATTAAAAATACATAGCATTTTTAAATAAATTTTAATTTAAAAAAATCAGTCATTTTATAAAACGACTGACTTTTTAGGGGGTTTTTATGGCTTTTAGTATTACAACGAAAAGAACGTTAGTTTTTAACGAGTTTTCAGAAGAAAAACAAAAGGAATATTTTAGTTTTTCTCAATCAAAAGTAGTGCATAATATAGATACTTTTTATCTTTCGTGCTATTTTGATGAAGAAAAAGACTATGTTTTAATAGAAAATACTATAAAAAAATTGCAAGAACTAAAAGAACTTGCTAAAACTTATGGCGAACCTCAAGATTTTAAAGAAGATTTGCAAATTTTTCCTTATGGTGTTCAGATGTACGGAATAAGACTTTCAAAAGAAAATATGTATGATATTTTTGTGTGTCCAACACTTCCGAATAAGAAAACTCCTCGTGTTCACATTCAAATTAGGTCTATAGGTCTATGGATTGATGGTGCAGAGAATTTAATTCATGAAATAGTCGAAAAAATAGAGAAGATTTTTAAAATCAAGGTATCAGATGTTGTTGAAAATAGAATTGATTATGCTTTTCATACAAACGCTATTCAAAATATGTCGTCATACTTAAAAGATGATAAACTTATTAAAAGTTTAAAATCGTCTTTTGCTATAGGTCAAAAAATACAAAATTTTGGTAGGGAAATTACGACTGATTATTTTGCTTTAGGCTCGAGAGCGTCAAATAACTTGTTTTTTAGAATGTACAATAAAACTCGTGAAGTAGTAGAAGAAAATTACAAAGGCTTTTTTATTGAATATTGGTACAAAAATAAACTAATAAGTTCGTATGATAAATTTTGTTTAGAGTATGCTTATAAGCAAAAATCATATAATGCGATACATTTAGGGCGTTTGCTCTGGTATCTGCAAAACGGACAAGACGAGGACTTGAAAAAAGAATTTTTCTCGCTGTTTCAAAAATGCTCAGTTAAATCAGATAACTATGATTTTATTATAAAAAAACTGGATGCAGTGCTTCCAGCAGTTACCGAAATCATAAACGTAGAGTTTCAAACTAAGCGTGAATTTTATAAATCATTTGATTTTTCGGGATTTTTAAAGACACATCACAAGCCTTTTACAAGAATATATCAAATTTTAGAGAATAGAAAGACATTTATTAAATATTTAACGCAAAATACAGTGAAATTTTGTAAAAACAATACATCAGATGTTGCGTATTGGTGGAAAAGAATTCAGTTATGCAAAATAAGCAACTCATTTGAAGAAAGCGAAGCTTACAGAATCTATCTAAGAAAGCTTGATAAAGAGAAAATACATAAAACTATAGCAAAAAACATTGCAACTTATGCAATTTTTAATGATAAAACAGATAAATTTGATTTAAATGAAGATATAATTGATTATATATCTAGTTTGAATGATAATGATATTAAAAAAGGTCATTATAGATATGATTTAATAAAAGAAAAAAGGCATAAACAATTAAAACCATTGCTAAATATTAAAAAACATGATAAAATATAAAAGAAGTTAATAAAAAATATGAGTTTTAACAAAAAGAGTATTTTGTTAAAGTGGTGCAAAGTGCCTTAGAAAGAGTAAAAAACCACTTTGTGACACTTATACAAAATATAGATTTTGTATAAGTGGGGGGATAAAAAATAATTATGCTTGAAATTGTATTATATTTTTATTTATAATTACTTAAAATTGTCAAGCATATATTATTTACAGTAGTGTTTTTAATGTGAAATATGATAAAAATAAGAAGTAAAATATGAAAAATTATATGTTTACAAAAATTATAGTGCAATAAACATCACTGTGTTTTGTACTAAAGTTTTGAGTTTATATAAGTTGGAAAATGAAAAGCTTAGTATATTTACATCGTATTAAAATTTAGTAAAATTTTGTATAATTAGCTATATTTAGCTTGAAAAATGAATTGGAGAATAAAAATGAAAAATCGTTTAACTGATACAGAAATTCCAGACTGCGTGCGAAAATTTTTAATTTATACGCAAACTGTCCAAAATAAATCTGAGAAAACAACAGAAGAATATTATTTCGATTTACGTCTATTTTTTCGGTTTTTGGTGAAAAAAAGAAATAAAACCAATATCCCTATTGATGAAATTTACATCGCAGATATTGATATGGATTTTGTGAAAACTATAAACCTTGATGATGCGTATGATTTTTTAGCTTATTTAGGTACGGAAAGAATTTTACATCACAAATCGAAAAATAGCAAAGTTGGGCTTTCTGCAACGTCACGAGCAAGAAAAATTTCGTGTTTACGCTCATTTTTTAAATTTTTAGTGGATAAAACACAAGTTTTAGAAGTAAATCCTATAGCAAATTTGGATATTCCTAAAAAAAGTGAAACTTTGCCTAAATATTTAACTTTAGACGAAAGCGTGAAACTTGTAAATTCAATCGACGGTACATACAAAGAGCGTGATACATGCATAATTTTGCTTTTTTTGAGTTGTGGACTAAGGGTTTCGGAGCTTGTTGGAATAAATTTGAATGATATTCAAGATTTTGCACTACGAATTCGTGGTAAAGGCAATAAAGAGAGAATTGTATATTTAAATCAACCGTGTATAGATGCTTTGACAGAATATTTAAAGGTGCGTCAAAATCCAAATTTATCTGATGAAAATGCACTTTTTATTAGCAGACAAAGCAATCGAATTAATGTGCAAACTGTAAAATGGATTGTGAAAAAGCATGTGGGTCAATCGGGATTAAATCGTGATGATATTTCGGCTCATAAACTTCGTCACACAGCTGCAACTTTGATGTATTCAAACGGTGTAGATATTAGAACTCTGCAAGAGGTTTTAGGGCATAAAAACCTTGATACTACGATGATTTACACACATATCGATAATTCTAACTTGCGTTCAGCTTCACAAATAAATCCAATATCTCAAGTTAAAATTAGCAAATAAATTTAAAAATCTTCATATAAAACGTTTATAATCTCGATGAAATCTTCCTTAGACAGCGAAATACCTTTTGCTGTTATGATGATTTTGTCGAGTTCTTTTTCTATTTTAGAAATTGCAATATCACGCATATTATCTATATTATTTGAGGCTACAAAATAACCTTTTGCAGGAATTGCATAGATAAAACCGAGATGTTCAAGTTCTTCATAAGCTTTTTTGACAGTTATAACACTAACTTTAATTTCAGAAGATAAATTTCGTATCGACGGTAAAGAATCACCTGTAGAAAGTTCGCCATTTAAAATTTGATTTTTTATAGAAAAAATAATTTGTTCGTAAAGAGGTGTGTCGTTTGACATATTAATAATCATTATGAATAACTCCTATCTGTGCATACTGTATATATACAGTAACATATTTTATGTTTTTTGTCAAGAAAAAAATAATACAGACTGAAAAAATCAATCTGTATTATACAAAAAGTATGAATTATAAAGCTATTTTTATAGCATCTATAATTGTTTTTACCTTGTGGACTTTAAGTCCTTTTGGAATTTTTACATCATTTAAATCTTGATTTGGCACTATACAGACCTTAAAACCTAGTCGATAAGCTTCGTTTATTCGCTGTGAAATTCCAGAAACTGCTCGAAGTTCCCCTGTTAATCCGACTTCTCCGAATGAAGCTAAGTTTTCGAGAACGGGTTTATCCATATAGCTAGATGCGATAGCTAAAATTATTGGTAAATCTATAGCAGGTTCGTCAATTTTTAAGCCCCCTACCACATTCAAATATGCATCGTTTGTGCTCATATAAAGCCCTACTCTTTTTTCTAAAATAGCGAGTAAAAGCACCATTCTGTTATAATCTATGCCAGCAGAAGTGCGTCTTGGTACACCGAATGACGTTTTTGTGACCAACGCTTGAATTTCTGTTAAAATAGGACGACTTCCTTCAATTGTGCAAGCTATACAATTTCCGGCAGAACTTTCTGGTCTACCTGCTAATAAAACGGCAGATGGATTTTCTATTTCAACTAGTCCTTTGTCGGACATTTCGAAAACTCCTATTTCATTTGTAGACCCAAAACGATTTTTTTCTGCACGTAGCATGCGATAAGAAATGTTTTTTTCGCCCTCAAAATAAAGCACACAGTCAACCATATGCTCTAAAATTTTAGGTCCTGCGATAGCTCCATCTTTATTTACATGCCCAACCACGAAAATAGTTGTGTTTTTCGATTTTGCATACTGCATAAGCTCCATTGCACACTCTTTTATCTGGGTTGTATTTCCTGGTGCTGATGAAATATCGCTTTTATAGACGGTTTGAATAGAGTCGATTATCACAACGTCAGGTTTTGCAAGGTCCATTTCACGTATAATTGACGACATATCAGTTTCTGCTAAAATAAATAAATTTTCACTGCTCACAGACAGCCTAGAGGCACGTAATTTGATTTGTTTTAAAGATTCTTCGCCAGAAACATATAAAACTGATGCTGTTTTGCAAAGATTGTCGCAAATTTGAAGTAAAAGTGTAGATTTTCCGATTCCAGGTTCTCCACCAACTAGCACAAATGATCCCGAAACAGCTCCACCACCCAAAACACGGTTTAATTCGTTCATACCAGTATCAAAGCGAACTTCGTTATCTGTTGTAATGTTAACTAACTTTACAGGTTTATTATTTTCAATAGAATTAATAATTCCACGTGTTTTTTTCTCAGGGGCTACTTTAAATTCCTCTAAAGTGTTCCATTGTTTACAGCTTGGACATTGTCCTTGCCACTTTATGCTTTCGTTGCCACATTCAGAGCATAGATATACTGTTTTTTGTTTCATAATTTAGTTCCTTTTGTATTTTTGAATAAGATGAAATCATACAAATTGCAAGTTTTGTTTGATATTCTTGTGTATCTAGGAGTTTTTCTTCAATTTCGTTGGATAAAAATCCACATTCGTAAATTATAGCAGGACAATTTGTGTTTTCTATTAAATATATACTTGCTGGCACTAAAAGTGCATTGCGTTCGTTGGAAAAATCTATAGAATTTTTTATTTGACTTTGCAAGATATTCGCTAAATTTTCGCTTATATCGTAATTATTATAAAAAATTTGTGCTCCGTGATACTGGCTATCAGTGAAAGAGTTTAGATGTACGCTAATTAAAAATGGATTTTCGAAAGAATTTACAAAATCTGTGCGAGCTTTTGTATCTGCAACTTTGTTTTCTTTTATATTTGCTGATGGATTAAAATCAAGACTATTATCGTCATTTCGAGTTAAAATAGACGAAATACCTAAAAAAGTACATAAATAATCAGCTTTTTTGCTGATATTTAGCGTGATATATTGCTCGCAAATGCCGTTTACACTGACTGCTCCACCATCAAGACCACCATGACCTGCATCAATTATTAAAATTGAATCATTAAAGTTTTCGTTGTTCCAAACTGTTTGAATATTTTTTTCATCGTGATACAAAACTGAAATTAAGAGTAAAGTTAAAAAAGTTGCGATAAATCTATTTTTCATAAAAGCACCTCCACATAAAAAGATATGCAAAGTGCAGTTCTAAAATTACTACTATTATATCAAATTTCAAGCAATTTGTATATAGTTTTGTGTAGTAATAAATTATTTGCAAAAAAATTCTCTGAAAAAATCAGAGAATTTATTATATTAAGAGTTTTTCTTAGCTTTTGCTCTTTGGTTTTTATCTAAAATAGCTTTGCGTATTCTGATATTTTCAGGAGTAATTTCTAAAATTTCGTCATCAGAAATAAATTCCATAGCATCTTCGATACTCATATTTCTAGGAGTAATCAATCTCATGCTGTCATCACTACCAGATGCACGCATATTTGTAAGTTGTTTTCTTTTACAAACATTTACAACTAAATCTTCTGCTTTTGGACTAAATCCAACAACCATACCTTCATAAACGTCAGTTCCTGCTGTTATAAATAAAGTTCCACGTTCTTGAGCGTTATAAAGACCATAAGTTACAGCTTCTCCAGATTCGAAAGCAACTAAAGAACCAGTTAAACGTTTTGGAATATCGCCTTTAAATTCTTGATATTCATAAAAAACTGTGTTTAAAATGCCTTCACCTTTAGTATCTGTTAAAAATTCGTTTCTGTAGCCAAAAAGACCACGAGAAGGAATGTAAAATTCGATTTTCATTCTGTCGTCACCTTGTGGTGACATAGAAACAAGTTCGCCTTTTCTAGAACCCATTTTTTCCATAACAGAACCTTGACAATTCACAGGAACATCGACAACTAAATGCTCGATAGGCTCGTGACGTACACCGTCAATATCTTTATATAGAACACGAGGTGAACCAACTTGGAATTCATATCCTTCACGACGCATATTTTCAATTAAAATTGATAAATGCATTTCGCCACGTCCAGAAACCTTGAAAGTATCAGTGTTTGCAGTTTCACGAACACGAAGTGATACATCTTTTAAAAGTTCTTTCATAAGTCTGTCACGAATTTGACGAGTAGTTACAAATTTGCCTTCACGTCCTGCGAAAGGACTATCGTTTACCATGAAATTCATTTCAACAGTAGGTTCTGTGATGTCAACGAACTCAAGAGGTTCAACTTTATTTACAGCACAAATAGTTTGACCGATTGTGATATTTTCAGCACCTGAAAGACAAACGATGTCGCCAGCTTTAGCAGTTTCGATTGGGGATCTACCAAGGCTATCAATTTCGTAAAGTGTAACAATTTTTGATTTATAAGGCTTTATATCGCCTAAATAGTCACAAATTGTGATTTCTTGGTTAACACGAACTTCGCCACGTTCAACACGACCGATTGCAATACGTCCAACATACTCGTTGTAATCTATAGACGACACTAAAATTTGCAAATCGTCAGTAATATTAACTTCTGGTGGGTCGATATGCTCTAAAATTGTGTTAAACAAAGGTTTTAAATCTGTGCCTAGAACGTCCATATCTAGTGAAGCGATACCAGCTTTTGCAGAACAAAAAACGAAAGGACTATCAAGTTGTTCGTCAGTTGCGTTTAAATTCATAAATAATTCTAAAGTTTCGTCTTCAATTTCTGCTACTCGAGCATCAGGACGGTCAATTTTGTTTACTACAACGATGATTTTATGACCAAATTCTAAAGCTTTTTGTAAAACAAAGCGAGTTTGTGGCATAGGACCTTCGAAAGAGTCAACTAAAAGCAAAACTCCGTCAACCATTTTTAAAACACGTTCTACTTCGCCTGAAAAATCGGCATGTCCAGGAGTATCTACAACATTTATTTTAACATCTTCGTAATGTACCGAGGTATTTTTTGCAAGAATTGTAATCCCACGTTCTTTTTCAAGGTCATTACTGTCCATAACACGTTCTTCTACGTGTTGATTTTCACGAAATGCACCACCTTGTTTTAACATTGCGTCTACAAGAGTAGTTTTACCGTGGTCAACGTGTGCAATTATTGCGATATTTCTTAAATCAGTTCTTTTCATAATTCCTCCATAATATTTCAATTATTACTATTATACACTTATTTTTAGTATTTTGCTATGTTTTAAATAACAAAGTTTCATCTTTAAAACTCTCTATTTTAGCATAAATGCACAACAAAAATGATTTTTTTAGCATTTGCTTTATTTTTAGTAAAATTTAGTGTATAATAAAAATAAAAAGGAAAATTTGATTTGAAGAAATTTGTAATAAATAAAAATGATAGTGGACAAAGATTAGACAAGTTTGTAACAAAAGCTGTGCCACTTTTGCCAAAATCGCTTTTGAATAAGTATATTCGGCTGAAAAGGATAAAATGTAACGGTAAAAAATGTGAAATATCATATAAATTGCAAGAAAATGATGTTATAGAGATGTACATTAATGACGAGTTTTTTAGTACGGAAGAAAGTGCGTTTTTAGCTGTAAAGTCGAATATAAAAGTTGTTTATGAAGATGAGAATATTTTGCTTGTGGATAAAAAAATCGGTATGGTGTGTCAACCAGATAAAAATGGAGATTTGAACACATTAAGCACGCATATAAAAGCGTATTTGTATGAAACGAAGCAATACGACCCTGAAAAGGAATACTCCTTTACACCTGCACTTTGTAATAGAATTGACAGAAATACTGGTGGAATTGTTATCGCTTGTAAAAATGCAGAGGCTTTGCGTGTTATGAACGAAAAAGTGAAGTTTCATGAGATGGAGAAAAAATATTTATGCATAGTTACAGGTGTTTTGAAAAATAAAAGTGGTACATTTTCTAATTATTTATTAAAAAATGATGCTCAAAATAAAGTCTACGTACATAATACGCAGATAAAGGGTTCGAAAACTGCAATTACGCATTATAAAGTTTTAAAAACTAAGGAAAATTTATCGCTAGTGGAATGTAATTTAATAACAGGAAGAACTCACCAAATACGAGCTCAATTTGCCAATGCAGGACACCCACTTTTGGGAGATGGAAAATACGGAACGAACAAAATAAATAAGGAATATTCAATTTATCACCAGTCTTTATATTCTTATAAACTAAAATTTGTGTGGAAAACAGATGCAGGAATATTAAATTATTTAAATAATAATGAATTTGAAGTAGAAAAAGTAGATTTTGCTGAAAAGTTTTAAAATTCGAAGAAGCATAAGCGAAAAAACAGATAATTTAAAAATTAATATGTGTAATCCCTGTTTGTTAGATTTAGTTCTAATATTTGGGGGTTACTTTATTTTGGTTAATTATATAATCAAATTGAACACATAAAAAAAGTCCACAATAAAAGGATTTTCTGTTAAAATAAAGTAACGACACCAAAGTAACAGGAGAATCAAAATATTATGGACTATAATAATTATACCACAAATAGTGAAAAAAGCAACAAGGGAAAACATTTAACAGCAGAAGAAAGAGGAGCAATCCAAGCACTAAAAAGAAACGGATTTTCAAATCGTGAAATTGCAAGACAACTAAAACGAAGCCCGTCAACGATAGGTTACGAACTTAAAAGAGGAACGCTTCCGTACACAGGAAAAGGACGAAAATCCAAATATTCAGCCAAACGAGGACTTGCGACATACAAAGAAAATCGCAAACATTGTAGGCACTTAAAAATAGTACCAAGAAACTCAAATTTCATATCCTCGAAAAAGTTTAAACTATAGCACTCCAGAAGAATTATTCGACGCTCATCTTGACAAAATTTATATATCTAAATAAGTTTTTGCTTTATTTTAAAAAAGTGTTCAATTTGGTATTGCA
>JAWXUO010000052.1:0-12577 GCA_044426355.1 Clostridia bacterium
GGCGGAGTATATAGAAGGAATTATAATGCATGGACCTGAAAATTCTTGCATTGCAGTTAGAAAACCAGATAACACGCTAGATATAGTAGAAAAAGAACGTAAAAAAACGCATTTTTTATTAAAATTGCCTTTCATACGTGGTGCAGTTAGTTTGTTTCGCTCGCTAAAAGAGGGATTAGATGCACTGTCATATTCGGCAGAAGTTTCTGGGAGTGAGGAAGAATTATCTTCTTTTGAAAAAAAACTTGTAGAAAAATTTGGAAATGAAAAAGTAGAAAAAATGATAATGGCAGTAGCTTTGGTTTTAGCTTGCATGATGTCTATCGGACTTTTTATACTTTTGCCTACTTTAATAGCGGGATTTATCGGAGATATAAACAATGTACTGCGAAATTTAATAGAAGGTGTAGTGAGAATTATAATTTTCTTAGCTTATATGAAAATTGTGTCAAATTCGAAAGACATAAAGAGAACGTTTATGTATCACGGAGCAGAGCATAAAACTATAACATGCTATGAAAGAAACCTAGAACTAACAGTAGAAAACGCACGAGAAATGCCAAAAGAACACCCACGTTGTGGCACAAGCTTTTTGTTTGTGGTAATGATTATTAGTATTCTTGTTTTTTCTGTAGTGTCATGGACAGACCCGTTAATGCGTATTGTAATGCGAATTGTACTACTTCCAGTGGTTGTAGGTATAGCATATGAATTTAACAAAATAGTGGGTAAATTTGATAATAAACTAACTTTTTTGATACGTTATCCTGGAATAAAACTACAGAATTTAACAACACTTGAGCCAGATGATGATATGTTAGACGTAGCTATAGAGGCTCTAAAAAGAGTTATTCCGAAAGAACAAGGGAGCGATGAGTGGTAATGCAAAAAACAGTAGCTGATTTGTATATGCATTATAAAGCAGTACTAAATAGCGAGATTGAGGCACGAGAACTTATAGCACATTCTTTAAATTTAGATAGAAAACAAATTTTTAATTGGTCGAAAACTTTTGTAACACAAGATGATGAGAAAAAGGTTTTAGAGAATATAAATAAAAGACAAAAAGGAATGCCTTTAGCCTATATTCTAGGCGAGTGGGAATTTTATTCGCTACCGTTTAAGGTAGACGAAAACGTACTTATACCTCGTTCGGATACAGAAACGCTTGTTGATAGTGCTTTAGAATATCTGCGAGAACAATCGCATAGACACATGGATAAAATGAAAATTTTAGATTTATGTGCAGGGAGTGGTTGTATTGGCATAGCTATTGGTAAAAATTATCAAAACAGTACGATTTTTGCTTGCGATATTTCAAAAAAAGCTATAGATATAGCTAAAGAAAATGCGAAAATTAATAATATTGTAAATTATACTATTTATGAAGATAATGTACTAGACCCTAAAATAAAATATCCTATAGTAGATTTAATAGTTTCAAACCCACCTTATATAGAAACAAAAACTATAGACACCCTAGACTGTGATGTTCGTGATTTTGAACCTCGAATAGCTTTAGACGGTGGCGAAGATGGACTAATTTTTTACGAAAAAATTTGCGAAAAGTATCTTGGATTTTTAAAATATGGTGGAAAAATTATTTTTGAATACGGAATACATCAAGAAGACGATATTAAACAAATTTTAGAAAAATATAAGTTTGAAAATATAAAGATTACGAAAGATTTATGTGGTATAAATAGAATTATAGAAGCAACAAAGTATAATATAGATTAAAAGGAGAGTTAAAATGGATAAAAAACAAGCTTTAGAAACAGCTTTAGCACAGCTAGAAAAACAATACGGTAAAGGTTCTGTAATGCGTTTAGGCGAAGAAACAAGACTAAAAGTAGAAGCAATTTCTACAGGGTCATTATCGCTAGACGTAGCTCTAGGCATTGGTGGTGTACCTAAAGGTAGAATTATCGAAATATATGGACCTGAGTCATCAGGTAAAACAACTTTAGCACTTCATGTTATAGCATCTGCTCAAAAAGCTGGTGG
Source organism: Clostridia bacterium (assembly GCA_044426355.1). Classification (GTDB taxonomy): domain Bacteria; phylum Bacillota; class Clostridia; order Oscillospirales; family Butyricicoccaceae; genus CAYJLC01. Next base: position 2,008 of record JAWXUO010000052.1, read on the forward strand.
CGAAGCTGCATTTATAGATGCAGAGCATGCATTAGACCCAGTTTATGCAAAAGCTTTAGGTGTTGATGTAGATAGCCTACTTGTAGCACAACCAGATACAGGGGAACAAGCTTTAGAAATAACAGAGGCTTTAGTTCGCTCAGGTGCTTTAGACGTTCTTGTTGTAGACTCGGTTGCAGCTTTAACGCCAAAAGCAGAAATCGAAGGTGTGATGGGCGACTCATTTATGGGTCTTCAAGCACGTTTAATGTCACAAGCTTTAAGAAAACTTGCAGGGGTTGTTGCAAAAACAAACTGTGTAATTATATTTATAAACCAACTGCGTGATAAAATAGGTATTGCATATGGTAGCCCTGAGGTTACAACTGGTGGTAAAGCATTAAAATTCTATGCATCAGTTCGTTTAGATATTAGAAAAGGCGAATTTATTAAAGATGGCGACACTATGCTTGGTGCAAGAACAAAAGTAAAAGTTGTTAAAAACAAAATAGCACCACCTTTTAAACGTGCAGAATTTGACATTATGTATGGAGAAGGTATCTCAAAAACTGGTGAGCTTGTAGATTTAGGTGTTGAATTTGGATTTGTTAAAAAAGCAGGAGCTTGGTTTAGCATGGGAGAAACAAGACTGGGTCAAGGTCGTGATAAAGCGAAAACATTCTTGTTAGAAAATCCTGATATTTACGAAAAACTAGAACAAGACATTAGAAATGCACTTAAAAAAGATGAAGACGAGAAACCAGCTGAAAAAGTTGTAGAACTAGTAGAAGCACCATCTATTAAAGAAAAGAAAGAAGCTAAAAAATCTGCGTCAAAATCGGTATCTATAGATGCTGATGAATTTGAAGACGAAATTTAATGGAGCAGTTTAATAGGGCTTTAGCGACATCTTTTCGTATTTTATCAAAAAAAGCATATTCGAGGCATGAAATAGAGCAAAAACTCATTAAATTTGAATATGATGAAGATGTAGTACAAAATGTTTTGATAAAGCTTGATGAAATGAAGCTTATTGATGACGAGGACTATGCAGAACTTTTGATAGAGGGGTATGCTAGGAGAGGATATGGCAGACTTAGAATAAAAGAAGAATTGTACAAAAGAGGTGTACCTTCTGATATTTTAAAAGAAAAAATGCTAGAATATGAAGTTGATTTTGATATTATTATAAAATATTTTGAAAGAAAGCTTGCAAATCGTGATTTAGAATACAAAGAGATAGAAAAAGCTAAGGCTTATGTATACAGAAAAGGGTTTACTTTTGACGAAGTAAATTCTGGATATAGATTTTATAAAGAGATGTTGGAGGACGGTTAATGCCTATAAAAGTAAATTTAATTTCTTTAGGTTGTGCCAAAAATTTGGTAGATAGCGAGCAAATGCTTGCAAAAATGAACGAGGCAGGTATGACTATTTGTCCAGAAATAGAAGACGCTGATGTTTGCGTTATAAATACTTGTGGTTTTATAGAGTCTGCAAAAAAAGAGGCTATCGACAATATTTTAGAACTTACGGAATATAAATTAAATGGTACGATAAAAGGCATTGTGGTTACAGGGTGTCTTACAGAGCGATATAAAGACGATTTTTTTGAGCAACTACCAGAAGTAGATGCTATTTTAGGTACAGGTAGCTATGATATGATAGTTGACGCTGTACAAAATGCTATTAATAACACGCAAACTTCATATTTTGGGAATATTGATGTTACAGAGCTTGAAAATGAAAGAATAGTTTCAACGCCAAAACATACAGCTTATATAAAAATTTCAGAAGGCTGTAATAACCGTTGTGCTTTTTGTATTATTCCTACTTTACGTGGGAAATATAGAAGTAGGAGTATCGAAAATATAGTAGAAGAAGCAGAAAAACTTGCAAAAGACGGTGTTCAAGAAATTATTATAATCGGTCAAGATGTAACACGCTACGGTATCGACCTTTATAAAAAATATAATTTAATTCCACTTTTAAAGGAACTTGAAAAAATTGACGGTATAAAATGGATTAGACTGCATTATTTATATCCAGAGCTTGTAGATGAAACTTTGATAGACTATATTGTAAACTCAAAAAAAGTTTTAAATTATTTTGATATGCCTATGCAACATATAAACGACAGAATTTTAAAACTTATGAGAAGACGTGGAAATACTGAGTATTTATCAAATTTAATTAAAACGATACGTCAAAAAGCACCTGATGCTATAATAAGAACAAGTTTAATCGTTGGACTTCCAACGGAAACTAAAGAAGATTTTAACGAGCTTTGCGAATTTTTAACAAGAGAAAAAATGCAAAGAGCAGGAGTTTTTGCATATTCTAGAGAAGAAGGTACAGAAGCTTTTGATATGGAAGACCAAGTAGACGAAGAAACTAAAAAAGAACGCTTATATATAGCCGAAGAAATTCAATCTCGCATAATAGATGAATATAACGATAATTGCGTAAACAAAACTTTCGAGGTTTTAGTTGAAGGTTTTGATGATGAATTTGATATGTTTTTCGGAAGAACTTATGCAGATTCTATGGATATAGATGGTTTAGTTTATTTTGAAACTGAAAAAGAGGTTAAATCTGGAGATTTTATAAATGTTTTAATCACAGAAACTTTTGACCCATATTTAAAAGGGGTGGTGGTATAATATGAATTTACCAAATTCCATAACGCTAGGGCGAGTGGTTGCAATTCCGTTTTTTATGTATTTTTTATATACGCAAAACTACTTTGTAGCACTTATAATTTTTTCTATAGCAAGTATTAGCGACTTTGTTGACGGATATTTAGCTAGAAAAATGAATTTAGTTACAAATTTTGGAAAATTTATGGACCCTACAGCAGACAAACTTTTAGTATATTCTGCAATGATAATATTTTGCGAAGTAAATCTTATGAGCAGTATTTTTGTAACGATTATAATTTCGAGAGATTTTATAATAAATACTTTAAGAAGTATTGCAGTAGAAAAAGGCATGGTTATTCCTGCTATGTGGTCAGGAAAAGTTAAAACAGTTGTGCAAATGGTGGGTATTATTTTAATCATGCTACTTGCAAGCTTTGAAAATGGATTTTTAGTAGAAGATAGTTTTACTGTTATGCCATTTATTTATTACACAAGTGTAATTATGACAATTATAACGATTTATTCGGGAATTGACTATATAATTCGTATGAAAGATGTTTTTTTAGATAATTAAGGGGGATAAAATGAAATTATTTAACACACTTACAATGCAAAAAGAGGAATTTGTTCCACTTGAGCCTAAAAAAGTTAAAATGTATTCTTGTGGACCTACGGTTTATAATTATTTTCATATAGGAAATGCAAGACCTTTTATAATATTTGATACTTTACGTAATTATTTTGAATATCGTGGATATTCTGTAGAGTTTGTGCAAAATTTTACGGATATTGACGATAAAGTTATAAACAAAGCGAACGAAGAAGGCACAACTTTTGATGTTATTGCAGAAAGATATATTAAAGAATATTTTGTAGATGCAAAAGGTTTAGGTGTTCGTGAGGCAACTCATCACCCAAAAGCTACGGATTGTATGGACGAAATTATCGAAATTGTTTCTGATTTAGTAGAAAAAGGATATGCGTATGCAATTAACGGCGATGTATATTTTAGAACACTAAAATTTAAAGACTACGGAAAATTATCGCACCAACCACTAGAAGATTTAGAAATTGGTGCTAGAATAGAAGCAAATACGCAAAAAGAACACCCTATGGACTTTGTTTTGTGGAAAAATGCAAAACCAAATGAACCATCGTGGACATCTCCTTGGGGAGAGGGTCGCCCTGGTTGGCATATAGAATGTTCGGCTATGAGCAGAAAATATTTAGGAAATCAAATTGATATTCACTCTGGAGGCAAAGACCTAGCTTTTCCACACCACGAAAACGAAATTGCACAGTCGGAATGTGCAAATGGTTGCGAATTTGCAAAATATTGGGTGCATAATGGATTTTTAACAGTAGATAATGAAAAAATGTCTAAATCTAAAGGAAATTTCTTTATGGTTCGTGAGGCTTCAGAAGTTTATGGATACGAAGCTATTCGCATGTTTATGTTATCGGCACATTATAGAAGCCCTCTAAATTACTCAGAGGACTCTTTAAAACAAGGGAAAGCATCGCTTGAAAGAATATATAATTGTATTGAAAATCTTGATTTTAAAATAAAAAATTCTGAAAATGATTTAGAATCTGATGTGAGTTTTGAAAAATACAAAGAAAAATTTATAGAAGCTTTAGATGACGATTTAAATACAGCAGACGCAGTTGGTGTAATTTTTGAACTTGTACGTGAGATAAACACTATTGCAATGGGAGAAAATCCTAATAAAAATACTTTGATTTCTGCAAAAAATGTTTTAAATGAGCTTTGCTCAGTGCTAAATATTGCAAATAAAGGCGAAGAAAAATCTTTAGATAGCGATATAGAAGCACTTATTGAACAAAGAAACGAAGCAAGAAAAAACAAAGATTTTGCATTATCGGATAAAATTCGTGATGATTTACTTGCAAAAGGAATTGTTCTAAAAGACACACCACAAGGGGTTACATGGTCTTATAGCAACTAAAAAGTTGTAAATTAAAGAATTAACTGCTATAATCTTCGATGAATTTTGCGATACCGTAATCTTCGTCGATGGTTATGCCTGTTTTAAGCTTTTCTTGGTCTAAAAGAGGTAAAGTTTTAACATTTATATCTGTGAGTAAAAAAGGATTATCTTCTTGTGCAACAAAAATTGCAATGTATCCGTCTAAATCACGAGCGACATAAATTTCGTTAAAAATTTCCACCTCAATATTTGCAGGTTCGTCTATTATAGGAATATCCTCAAAAGGTTCATCTTTTGCAAAAATGGACATTATTGCTATAAAAGTAATGCTTAAAATAAGAATATATTTTATCATATAGTTCTCCTAATTTTGTAATATTTTTAAAATTATTTTTACCAATTTTTAAATTTACTATACAAAATTTAAAAATTATGATAGAATGTAAAAAGTGTATCGCATAAGTTTAGTTCTTAATCAAGTTATGAATTAAACTTAAACGATAAAAAATTAAAAAAATTTTGGAGGTTTCCATTGAAAAAAATAAGAATAAGAAAGATATTTTCGACAATATCTGACACCGTGATGACACTGATACTTATAGGGCTTACATCGGCTTCTATTTGTGGTGTAACTTTTGCTATGTATATAAACGAATATATAGTGCCAAAAGCTGACATGAATTTGTCGGACTTAACTTTAAACTTAACAAGTAAAGTTTATTACGAAGACGAAAACGGTACATGGCAAGAACTTGAGAGTTTACATGGCGAACAAAATAGAATTTGGGCGAGCATAGACACAATGCCACAATATCTACTTGATGCTTTTGTATCAATTGAGGACGAGCGTTTTTATACTCACGAGGGTGTAGACTGGATTAGAACAGTAGGTGCTGCAGTAAACTGGGTTGTGCCTATCCGTAGTAGTGGTTTTGGTGGTTCAACAATAACGCAACAATTAATTAAAAACAGTACAGGTGACAACGATTATTCGATAGACAGAAAGATTACGGAAATTTTACGTGCTTTAAGTTTAGAGAAAAAAATGGAAAAAGATGATATTTTAGAACTGTACTTAAATACAATTTATTTAGGTAGAAATGCTTATGGTGTATTTACAGCAGCACAAACATATTTCCAAAAAGATTTACAAGAATTAAATCTTGCAGAATGTGCAGTTATAGCAGGGATTACAAATAATCCATCATATTATGACCCGTTTAGATACCCTGATAACATAAAACAACGTCAAGAAACGATTTTGTATATGATGTTTGAACTAGGAGCAATAACAGAATCAGAATATAAAGAAGCTTTAGCTTTTGAACTTGACTATAAATATGCAGAAAACGAAGAAAAACTTGCAGCTACTAATTCGTATTTTGTAGATGCAGTTATAGAAGATGTATTACGTGATTTACAAGAAATTAAAGGATATTCAAAACAAGTTGCAACTCAACTTTTATATTCTGGTGGACTTGAAATTTACTCTACAGTAGACCTTTTTGTTCAAGAAACTATGGAAAATGTTTATCAAAATGAAGATAATTTTCCAAATATATCTGGACGTGACGGGGCGTTGCCAGAGTCTTCGATGGTAATAATTGACCCAACGAACGGACAAGTAAAAGGAATTGTAGGTGGACGTGGAGAAAAAGTCGGTGATAGAGTTTTAAACCGTGCGACACAAACAACTCGTTCTCCGGGGTCGTCTATAAAACCTCTAACTGTTTATGCTCCGGCAATAGACAGTGGACTTATCACGCCGATTTCTATATACACAGACGCACCATATAGTTTTACAATATCAACTACAGGCTGGCCTAAAAACTCGTATGGCTCTTTCCGTGGACAAACAACGATTTTAGAAGCAGTAGAAGACTCGACAAATACTATAGCTGTTAGTGTTTTAGCAGACCTTGGAGTACGTGAATCGTATAATTTTGCGACAACGAAACTAGGACTTACTTTAGTTGAATCTAGAACATCATCTAGTGGATATACTTTTACAGATATTGCACTTTCGCCACTAGCTTTAGGTGGGCTTACAGATGGTGTATCAACTTTAGAAATGGCTGCGGCATATGTTCCGTTTGCAAATGAAGGATTATACTATGAACCTATAACATATACTAAAGTTATAGATTCGCAAGGAAATGTAATTTTAGAAAACGCTCCATATTCTGTGCAATCTTTTGAAGACCCTGACACAGTATTTTATATGCGTCAACTACTTGAACGTGTTGTAAATGCAGGTACAGGTTATGGTGCGAAAGTAACGGGTATGGATACTTTTGGAAAAACAGGTACAACAGATGATAACTATGATAGATGGTTTGCAGGTGGCACACCTTATTATGTAGGTGCTACATGGTTTGGTTATGATACGCAACAAGCTGTAACAGGAGTTTGGGGCAACCCTGCATTAAATCTTTGGAGTGCTGTAATGGACGAAATCCACAAGGATTTACCAAATGCAACATTTGCAGATTCGCCAAGTTTTGTGAGTACGTCATATTGCTTAGATAGTGGTATGTTACCAAACGAATATTGTTCACAAGATATTAGAGGTTCAAGGGTATCGTATGCATATGTTTCTGCTTCGGATAAACCAACAGAAACTTGTAATATGCACGTATCTGTAGGGATTAATGTTTTAAATGGTGCTGTTGCATCTAGTTGTTGTCTACCAGATACAATACAACAACGTGTACTTTTAGATTTAACTCGTATGTATGACGGAAATGTTTATTTAACAGATGAACAATATACTTTCGAAGGAGTAAATCCTCCAACTAGCGAGTCTATGTATCGTGCATTGAGAACTAATAGCAGTATTACTTCGACAACATACACAGGTCTTTTGTGTGATGGAAGTTGCTTTGAATTGAATTTAAACAGACTAGCTGCGTTAGGCTATGTATATGACGAGTTTACAAATACGTGGATACATTCAGTTACAGGTGAAATATATGCACCGACGGTTGAGGAAGATGTAGAAACAGGTGACGACTTAGAAATTCCAGAAGTACCACAGGTAGATGAAGAAATTCCAGATGCACCAGATATATCAGATTCAGTGCAAGACCCTGATGATTTAGAACAAGATGACGCAGTTGAGCAAGATGAAGATATTGTAGATGATACAGTAACGGACGAAAATACTTCGTCCGATGATGACGTAGGACTTGGTGAAGATACAAGTCAAGACGCTAACGCTAGTTCTGACGAAGATTTAGAAGAAGCAAGTCAAATAGAATAGATATAAAAGTTTTTGAAAAAATTTCAAAAAAACTATTTATTTATTTTTAAAAGATGGTATAATATTATAAGAGTAAAAAAATAAAGGAGATTTTTAAGAATGGAAACTTTAGCATATAAACGTGTTTTGATTAAACTTAGTGGAGAAGCACTAGCTGGAGATAAAAAATTTGGAGTTAATTTTGATGTTATATATCCAGTTTGCGAGGTTATAAAAAAATCTCTTGATTTAGGTGCAGAAATAGGTATTGTAGTAGGTGGAGGAAACTTTTGGCGTGGCGTACAAGATGGTGGCGACAAAATGGAGAGAACACGTGCTGACCATATGGGAATGCTTGCAACAGTTATAAATGCGTTAGCATTAGCCGATGCTTTAGAGCAAAAAGGAATTAATGTGCGTGTGCAAACAGCTATTCAAATGAATGAAATCGCAGAACCATATATAAGAAATAGAGCAATATCGCATTTAGACAAAAAAACGGTTGTAATATTTGCTTGTGGAACTGGAAATCCATATTTTTCTACAGATACTGGGGCAGTATTGCGTGCTGCAGAAATAAATGCAGAAGTTATTTTACTTGCGAAAAATATAGATGGCGTGTATGATAGCGACCCGAAAAAAAATCCAAATGCTCAAAAGTATGACCATATTACATATATGGAAGTCCTAAATCAAGGTTTAGGCGTTATGGACTTAACTGCTGTATCGCTTGCTATGGATAATGACATTCCTGTGCATGTTTTTGCATTAGAAGACCCAGAAAATATTTATAAAATTTTAAATGGAGATAAGATTGGAACTGTAGTTTCATCTAGTAAATAGAGAAAGAGGTAGATTTAATGAACGAGCAATTAAAACTTTGTGAAGAAAAAATGAGCAAATGTATAGCGTCTGTAGAAAGAGAATTTGATACAGTACGTGCAGGGCGTGCTAGTCCTACTATTCTAGATAGAATATCTGTAGACTATTTTGGTGCGTCAACACCAATAAATCAACTAGGTTCGGTATCTTCTCCAGACCCTAGAACTTTGATAATTCAACCATGGGATACATCTGTTTTAAAAGAAATAGAAAAAGCAATACAAACATCAGATTTAGGTATAAACCCACAAAATGATGGTAAAATTATTCGTCTTGCGTTTCCAGCTTTATCAGAAGACCGTAGAAAAGAAATGGTAAAACTGGTTTCTAAGTATGCAGAAGAAGGAAAAGTTGCTGTTAGAAATGTGCGTCGTGATACTATTGATAAATTTAAAGATATGAAAAAGAAATCTGAAATAACTGAGGACGACTTAAAAACTGGCGAAAAAGACGCTCAAGCTTTAACAGATAAAAGTATAAAAGAAATAGATTCTTTAACTGCAAAAAAAGAAAAAGAATTGCTTGAAGTTTAAAAAATAGGTGGCAATAGCCACCTTTTTAGATATAATTGAGGTAAAAAATGAAAAATGATGACATAAAAATACCAAAACATATAGCTATTATTATGGACGGAAATGGAAGATGGGCAAAAAAAAGAGGTCTTCCACGAAATGCAGGACATAAAGCAGGTGCTAAAACTTTAGAAGAAATTGCAGACTATGCAAATGAATTAGGAGTTTGCCACTTAACTGTTTATGCTTTTTCTACCGAAAATTGGTCACGTCCTAAGGCTGAAGTTGATGGAATTATGGCATTGTTTGAAAATTACTTAGAGGAAGTTTGCAAAAGTATAATAGATAGAAATATCAAAATGAATTTTTTTGGTGATTTATCAAAATTAAATGTAAAACTTTTAAATTTAATAGAAAAAGTAGAAGTATTATCTGAAAAATGTACAGGAAATTCACTGAATTTATGTATAAATTATGGTGGACGACACGAAATTATAGAAGCTGTGAATAATTTAATAGCACAAGGTGCGACGAAAATTACAGAAGAAGATATAGAAAAAAATCTGTACACAAATGAAATTCCACACCCAGATTTAATTATTCGTCCTAGTGGCGAGCTTCGTTTATCGAATTTTTTACTTTGGCAAAGTGCCTATTCAGAATTTTATTTTAATGATATTTTGTGGCCAGATTTTAATAAAAAGCATTTTTATGATGCGATTTTAGATTTTAATAAACGTCAAAGACGTTACGGAGGAATTTAATGGTACGAGTCTTATCTTCAATAGTGATGTGTTGCATTTTGTTGTTGGTTTTATATGTTTTGCCAACTATGTTCGCTGTTATTACAGTATCAATTGCTATTTATCTAGCTATTTTAGAGCTTTTGAAAGCAACTAATAATGGAATTATAAAAAAATATGAAAAAATATTTGCAATATTAGGAGCTATAGTTCCTTTTTCGCTGTATGCAGAAAAATTTTCACTGTTGATTGTAATGTTTTCAGCTATTTTTATAGTTTTTTTATACTTAAAATACCACGAAGAATTAGATATTAAAGATGTGTCTTTTATAATTTTGACAGGTATTATTTTACCACAAATGTTGAACACTTTAGCTAGAATATTTTTTCTGGAAAATGGTCAATTTTTGATACTTATACCAATGATAACTGCGTGGTGTTCTGATATTTTTGCATATGTTTTTGGCAGAAGTTTTGGAAAACGCAAGCTTGCACCGAGTATCAGCCCAAATAAAACTGTCGAGGGTAGCTTTGGTGGGATTTTTGGTGGTGTTGCAGGAATGTTGCTTTTTGGGTATATTACTAAGAATTTTATAGGTATTCCTGTTACCTTTGCTAC